>JBBRDB010000076.1:0-10674 GCA_038204345.1 Thermoleophilia bacterium
GAGTTCGAGAAGGACTTCGGCGAGAGCACGGTCATCAAGCTGGAACAGAACTATCGGTCCACGACCACCATTCTCGACGCGGCCAACGCCGTGGTGCGCCATAACCGCGGCCGTAAACCCAAGCACCTGTGGAGCGAACGCGGGGCGGGGGAGAAGGTGGTGGTGCAGGAATGCCGCGACGAGCACGAAGAGGCGAGGCTGGTGGCGGGCGACATCCAGACCCTGCTGCGCACGGGTAGGCGGGCCGGCGAGATGGCCGTGTTCTACCGGGTGAACGCCCAATCACGGGTGCTGGAAGACATCCTGGTGCGCTACAACATCCCCTACCAGGTCCTGGGCGGCACTCGCTTCTACGAGCGCGCCGAGATCAAAGACCTGCTGGCCTACCTGAGGGTGATAGTCAACCCCTCGGACGACATCTCCTTTCAACGTATGGTCAACTCTCCCAAACGTGGGCTGGGGGCGGTAGCTCAGGGAAGGCTGCAGCTGTTGGCCGGGGAAGAGGGCCTGTCTCTTCGGAATGCACTCCCACTCGCGGCCGTGTGCGACGATCTCGCTCCCGCGGCCCGCTCCGGCTTCGGCGAGCTCGATACGCTCATCTCAGGGTGGGAAGAGAGGTTGCGGCAGGACTCCTCCGTCGCGGATCAAACGCGTGCGGTTCTCGAGGAGAGCGGCACTCTCTCCAGCCTGCGTGCCGCGCGCACGCTGGAGGCAGAGGGTCGGTTGGAGAACCTTCAAGAGTTCCTCGGCGTCACGCAGGAGTTCGACCGGCACAACCCGGGCGGCGGTCTCATCGACTTCCTGGAAGAGATAAGCCTCTACGCCGACATCGACTCCATGCGCGACCAAGATGAACTTGTGACCCTCATGACCCTACACAACGCCAAGGGGTTGGAGTATCCGTTCGTGTTCGTCACCGGCATGGAGGAGGGCATGTTCCCTCACAGCCGAGCTCTGGACGAGCAGAATCTGGAGGAGGAGCGCAGGCTCTGTTACGTGGGGATAACGCGCGCCATGGAACGCGTCCACCTCTCGTATGCGCGGATGCGTTCGCTGTACGGCGCCGGCGCCTACCAGCTGCCGAGCCGCTTCCTTGCCGAGATACCCAAAGAGTTGGTGGAACTGCGCGGCGCCGTGTCTGCCGGCCCGCGGCGTTCCGGTGCGGGTCATGCTCCGCCTTACCGGTATCGAGCCGGGGACGCCGGCCGCGGGGCCGTCAAGTCCGCACCCGGTGCTCCGCTCGGGGCGGAAGCGGCCGCGGCGGCCGGCGAGGCGGGTTTCGCAGTGGGCGATCATGTGAGGCACGCGAAGTTCGGCGACGGAGTCGTGCTCGGTGTCGAAGAGGGCGGAGTCGTCCGCGTGTTCTTCGCTGAACTCGGCGAGCAGAAGAAGCTCCTGATCGACTACGCCCCGCTCAAGAAGGTCTGACCGCCGACCTCTGACCACCTGGTCCTCAGCGCTCGGGCACCCGGCTTAGGCAGAATCCTCCGTCCACAGGCCGAACTCGCCGACGTCATGCAGCGTATGTTGCGTTTGTTTCTACATGCAATGTATGTCCCTTGTTTCTGTCGCCAGTAACCCTCCCCGCGAGATTCAGTCATCCGTCCGTCTGCCACGAAACTTCCTGCATAGGGGAGTAAGTGGGAGAAAAGGATAACGAAATGTGAGAAGAGGGTTGCATTTAGGAGCGAATGGGATTAGTCTGGGCACACTATGCAACCGGCGGATGCCACACCAGACGCTATACCTGACGCGGCACACATATTCTTCACCGACCGGTACGAGCACAGCGTGGATGACAAGGGCAGGGTCACTCTGCCTGCGCAGTATCGGCGGTACTTGCCTACTGACTCCACCGCGTACTTCGTCCCGTCGGCCCACGGTGAACCATGCATACGAGTTTTCCCGCTGGCCACGTGGACCCAGTACGACCAGAAGTACCTCGAGCAATTGAACGAGTTCGCCGCCAAAGACGTGTCGCGGATGATCCGCAACCTCTATTACCGCATCAAGAAGGTCACGGTGGACAAGGCGGGACGAGTCCTTCTGCCCGACGACTTCGTCACCAGCTTGGATCTGTCCGGCAGGATACTCATGGCCGGCCACCGCGACCATTTCGAGATATGGGACCCTCAAGCGTTCGAGGAGTTCATAAGGTCCGAGGGCGAGGGAGATGAGTCTTGATGATGACCGCGGTTGCGTACTCCCTGGAATTCGAGGCGGAGATGGCCATGGCTCACGTACCCGTCCTCACTGACGAACTTCTCGATGTCCTGGAGTTGAGACCCGGCAGCCGGGTGGTCGATTGCACCTTCGGGGAGGGCGGACACGCGTCTGTAGTGGCGCAGAGGATCGGTCCTTCGGGGCTTCTCATGGCGTGCGATCGAGATCCGCTGGCGCAGAGCTACTACGAGGAATGGAAGCGCACGGTGCAGGCTGCCACGCGCTTCTACCGCGGCGATTTCGCCGATACGCTCCAGCAGTTGCGGCGCGCCGGTCAGTCTGCGACTCACGTCTACATGGACCTCGGTGTCAGCAGCATGCAGATCGATACGGAAGAGCGCGGGTTCTCCTACAGCTACGACGCACCTCTCGACATGCGGATGGATCCGGACCTCGAGTTGACCGCGGCCGACATCCTGAACGAATGGGACGCGGAGCGGATCACCTGGGTGCTCCGGGAGTTCGGCGAGGAGCGGTTCGCCTCCCGCATAGCGCGCTCGATAGTGCGTCGACGGTCGCAGGTGCCGTACTCACGCACAAGCGAGTTGGTCGACACCGTGAAGGCGTCGATCCCGGCGCCGGCCCGTTTCGGTTCGCGCAACCCGGCTCGGAGGGTGTTCCAGGCGCTGCGTATCGCCGTGAACGGCGAACTCGAAAGCCTCAGACGCGCACTACCTCAGGCACTCGCTCTACTCGAGCCGGGAGGCGTCCTGGCGGTCATTAGCTTCCACTCGCTTGAAGATCGCATCGTCAAAGAGTTCTTCGCGGCCCAGGTCAATCCGTGCACGTGCCCGCCTGATTTCCCCATCTGCGTGTGCAACAAGGAGGCCACGATGGAGATGATCACCGGCAAGCCCATCACGCCCTCCCCTCGCGAGATAAGCGTCAACCCTCGCTCGAGTTCTGCCAAGTTGCGCGCGGCGAGGAAGATCTGATGGGTGCGGCGGCCCGTTCATGGGACCATCCCCGCTGGAGATACGACGAGGCGGGATCCGCAGCGGCACGCAGGAGCGCCGCGCGCATGGCGGAACGTACCGTCGCCGTGCCGGCCCGGCCCGAGCCCCGTATCCACCGAGACGCAGGCAGAGCGAAGGCATACCCCACGAACCAGCGGAGACCGGTGACGGAGGCCGCACCATCCGCCCGACCGGCTCTGCGGGTCGTGCGGCAGCCTCGGGTCCGCTTTGGGCCGATCGTCGCACTGGTCGCCATTCTGGGGGCCGCGTTGCTTGCTCCCGTCGGCCTCAATCTCGCCGGCGTCCGTTCTCAATTCCAGGTCGCGCAACTCCATCAACGCGTTGATGATCTCGTCGCTGAGCGCTCGGCGCTCAAGGCCGAGCACGCCGCCCTGTCGTCGACCCAGCGGGTCAAGGAGACCGCCGACCGTCTGGGGATGGTCACCCCAGCCGAAGTAGGTTTCATCGCCCTGGATGGAACGGCCGCCGGGGACGAGAACCTATCGGCGGTCGCCGGCGCCGGCAGTGCTGACGATCATGTCGGCGACGGCGTGGTCGTGGCATCGAGGGAGGCCGGCTCCGGCCGATGAATCTACGCAGGTCGAACATGCGCCTGCGGAGTTCACTTGTTTTCGTGGTCGCCCTGTTCGCCGTCCTCGCCGTGAAAGCCGTGCAGATACAGGTCGTCCACGGGTCCGAATACGAAGCCATCGCCCAGCGGCAACAGGTCCGCGAGTTCACCACGAGCTCGAAGCGTGGCGTCATCTACGATCGGAACGGGGAGGAACTCGCGGTCAGCCGGCGTATGGCGAGTATCGTCGCGGACCCGCTTCTCGTCCAGGATCCCGTGGCAGCGGCCGAAGCCCTGGCCCCCATCCTCGGTCTGGAAGCGCCCACGTTGGCGGATAAGCTCAAGGGGGACAATCGCTTCGCGTTCCTTGCCCGCAAGGTCGACCCGGCCCTGGGCCGGCAGGTGCTCGATCTCGGCTTGCGCGGCATATCGGTCCAGCCCGAAGAGAAACGGTTCTACCCCAAAGGCGCTCTCGCTCCCCAAGTGCTCGGGTACGTGGGCACCGACAACGTCGGTCTGGCGGGGATAGAAAAGCAATATGACGAGCAACTCACGGGCGTCAGCGGTAAGCGCGGAGTAGTGGGGGACCCGTTCGGACGCACCCTTGGCGTGATCTTCGATCAAGAGGGGAGGGAAGGCCGTTCGGTGGTGCTCACCATCGACGAGAAGATCCAGTTCGTGGCCGAGCAGGCCGTCGCCACCGCGGTCGAGAAGTTCGGCGCCTTGAAAGGCACGGCCATCGTCCTGGACCCGCGCAGCGGCGAGGTCCTCGCTATGGCTAACGTCCCCTACTTCGATGCGAACGAGTTCGGCCTTCAGAAAGAGGAAGAGCGCAGGAACGCGGCGGTAACCGACCAATACGAGCCCGGTTCGACTTTCAAGATGGTGGTCGCCGCAGCCGCGCTCGAGGGGGGCCTTGTCCAACCTGATACGTCGTTCGATCTCGCCCCGACTATCACCATCTACGATCGGACCGTCCACGAGGCACACGAAGACATCCCCGCCGTCCGCTCCCTGACGGTCACCGAGATACTGGCGCAATCCTCGAACGTGGGCGCTGTGACCTTGGGGCTGGAGGTGGGCAAGCAGCGACTTGTCGACGCTATCCATGATTTCGGCTTCACCACCCGCACGGGAATAGATTTTCCGGGTGAGGCCCTGGGGTCCATGCTGTCACCGGATAAATGGTCCGGGACGACGATCGCGAACGTGCCCATGGGTCAGGGGATTTCGGTGACCCCGATCCAACTGGCGGCCGCCTACGGCGCCATCGCCAACGGGGGCGTCTACGTGCAGCCTCATCTCGCGAAAGGGGCGGCGACCGTGCCGTCCCACCGTGTGATCAGTGAAGAGGTGGCCGGGCAGCTGAGGGACATGTTACGCGTGACGGTGGCCACAGGCACGGGTCAAGAAGCCCAGATAGAAGGCTACGTAGTGGCCGGAAAGACCGGGACGGCTCAGAAGGTGCTGCCGAACGGAGGCTACTCGAACGACACGTTCATAGCTTCGTTCATAGGCATGGTTCCCGCGGATGACCCAGCGCTGGTGATCCTTGTGTCCATCGACGAGCCGACCGTCGAGTACTACGGGTCTTTGGTCGCGGCTCCGGCTTTCGCCCAGATTGCCGACTTCGCCTTGCGGCGCTTTGGGATACCTCCATCCGGGCAGCAATGAGCCGTGCGCCGCAGTCGGCCCAAGGCCCTGTGGTAGAATCGAGACCCGTGAGACTCGCAGACCTTTTCCGTGAGGTAGGGGGTTTCGAGGTACAGGGAGACCCATCCGTGCAGGTCTCCCATCTCTCCTACCGCAGCTCTCTCGCCGGCCCCGGCCATCTGTTCTTCTGTGTTCCCGGGTTCGTGCGTGATGGGCATGATTTCGCCCCCGAAGCAGTTTCGCGGGGCGCGGTGGCCCTATGCGTCGAACAGCCCCTCGATCTCCCCGTCACCCAGGTGGTCGTACCGTCGGTGCGGCGCGCTATGGGGCCGGTCGCCTCTACTCTCTTCGAACATCCGAGTGCACGCCTGGCGACCATAGGTATCACCGGAACCAACGGTAAGACGACCACGGGATTCTTGTGCGCCTTCTTCCTGGGAGAGACCGGGCGACGCGCGGGTCTGCTAGGAACAGTGGAGCGGAGGATAGGAGGAGAGGTCTTTCCTGCCGAGCGGACGACTCCGGAAGCGATAGACATACAACAGGACCTGGCACTCATGGTGGATGCCGGAGATCAAGCGGCCGTCATGGAGGTGTCTTCTCACGCCCTCGCTCTGGAACGGACGCTCGGGGTGCACTTCTCGGCGGTGGCGTTCACCAACCTCACCCAGGACCATCTCGACTACCATGGGACTCTGGACGCCTACTTCTCGTCCAAGGTCAGACTCTTCCTCGACAACGACTACGCGCGGAATCGTCCGTCGGCCGTCATCAACCTGGGGGATGCCTTCGGTCGTCTTCTGGCCGAACGCCTAGCCCCCGACCGGACCCTCACCGTTATGGCCGTTCTGCCGGACCAGACGATCGAGGGTGGAACCCACGCGCCCGATCTTGAGATCGGCGACGTCCGTCTGGGCAACGATGGCGCCACCGGGGTACTGGTCCTGCGGAATCGCGCTCTTGAGGCCGTGAGACGAGGCAGAGGTGAACCCGTAGTCAAGGGTGAAACACTCACCCTCGAGCTAAGGACGAGGCTACTGGGCGGCTACAACCTGGAGAACATAGCCGTCGCTTTGGGAGCCTGTCTTTCGGTGGGGGCTGATCCGCAGGCTATGCTCGACGCGCTGCCGTACTTCCCCGGCGTGCCCGGTCGCCTCGAGCGTATCGACGAGGGTCAGGCCTTCACGGTCGCCGTGGACTACGCGCACACGCCCGATTCGGTGGAGAGGGTGCTCGACATGGCGCGTTCCATCGCGAGCGGCCGCGTCATCGGCGTGCTTGGGTGTGGGGGAGATCGGGATAGGGCGAAGCGTCCTCTCATGGGCCGGGCATTGGAGTCACGGTGCGACGTGGCCGTCATCACGTCGGACAACCCACGGAGCGAGGATCCGGCTGCAGTCCTGGAGGACATCCTCGAGGGTCTCGAGCGTCCGGCGGAAGCCGTCGTGGAGGTGGACCGCGGGAAGGCTATCGAAACGGCCCTGCGGCAGGCGGCCCCCGGAGATCTGGTGCTCATCCTTGGGAAAGGTCACGAGAGCGGACAGGAGTTCGCGGACCGGGTGATCCCCTTCGACGATCGGGAAGTAGCCCGCTCGGTGCTGCGCGCCCTCGAAGCGGAGGGAGGATGATCTGCCTGCCGGCGGACATCGCGGCGCGTGCCCTCGGTTTGGCTAGTGTCCATGGACCGGTGACGGGCGTGTCTACCGACACACGTACGCTGAAGCAGGGAGACCTGTTCGTGGCGCTTCGAGGGGACAACTACGACGGCAACCAGTTCGTCCCGGCCGCCTTGGCGGGCGGCGCCGGCGGGGCCGTCGTCGAGATCGGAGCGGCCATCGCCGGGGAGGTCGAGTACCTGCCGCCGGGGGGACAGAGCCTCTATCGAGTGGCGGATACCCTGGAGGCGCTCGCGGGCCTCGCCCGGGCGGTACGGCAGGCGTCGGACGCTCGAGTGATCGCCGTCACGGGCAGCGTAGGCAAGACAAGCACCAAGGACCTGGTCCGCGGCATGGCTGCTACCGTGGGTGAGGTCATCGCCACGGCGGCAAACGAGAACAATGAGATCGGGGTGCCGCTCACCCTGCTCGAGATCACCCCCAGCACCGCTGTAGTCGTGGTGGAGATGGGGATGCGCGGCAAGGGACAGATCCGGACACTCACCCTGACCGCCGAGCCGGATGTGGCCATCGTCACCGCCATCGCACCGGTGCATTTGGAGTTGTTGGGCGGTGTCGAAGACGTCGTGGCGGCCAAGATCGAGATCTTCGAAGGTCTGAGACCGGGCGGTGCAGCGGTTGTACCGGCGGACATCGCGGAAGTGGTGGCTGCGGCTCGCCGGTCGGGAGCCCGCGTCGTCACGTTCGGCTTCACCGATGAGCGTCGGCCGGCGCGGGAGTCACTGAGCCGACCCACGCCGCACGACACTAGCGGCGCCGACGTCACCGGGGTGGCAGTGCGCGACCGCGACGGAACGGTCGCGCTGCGCCTCTCGTGGCCGGGCGGTGAGGCCGAGGTGAACACGGCCTTCCGCTCGGCTCATCGACTCCGGAATGCCGTGGCTGCCACTGCCGCTTGTTATGCGGCCGGCCTCCCGGTAGACGAGTGCGTGCACGGACTTGCCGACGTGACCTTCACGCCGTTGCGTGGGGATGAGGTGTTGGCCGGTGACGTACTTATCGTGGACGACACATACAACGCGAACCCGGCCGCAGTCCTCCTCGCCCTGGATGACCTCCTGGTCTTGGCGGAGTCGAGCGGCCGAAGGCCGGTCGCGGTTCTCGGAGACATGCTCGAACTAGGGCCCCAAGCCCCCCGCTACCACCGCGAGGTTGGGATCCGGGCCGCCCGGGCGGGAGTCGCGGCCCTCATCGGTGTGGGACCGTTATCCAGGAGCACCGCTGAAGGCTACCTGGAAGAGTCAGAGGGACAGGCGGTGGACGACCCTCCGAACGTCGTTTCCCGTTCCGGCCCCACCGTGCCCGCGGCAACGTGGAGAGAGAACGCGGACGCGGCCGCCGACGAGATCCTGGCTGTGATTCGCCCTGGGGACGTCGTGCTGGTCAAGGGGTCACGCGGGTTGAAGCTCGATCGATTGGTCGAGCAGGTACTGGAGCGTTTGGAGGCGGCCGCGACCCTTGATGGAGTGGGCAGGCCGTGATCCGCATCCTGGCGGCGGGACTGTTGGCGATGGTCCTGGCCGTCGTCACGGGGCCGAGATTCATCGGCTGGCTGCGTGCTCGGGGGATCGGCCAGAACATCCGCGATGTCGGCCCGGAGAGTCACCAGGTCAAGCAGGGCACCCCCACCATGGGTGGCCTGCTCATTCTGGCCGCGGCGGCCGTCCCCTACCTGATCTTGGCCGGCAAGACCGTCCCCAGCCTGGTCGTCTTCGTTCTCACGTTCGGCTCGGGCGCTATCGGCTTCTTTGACGATCTGGCCAAGGTCAGACGCAAACGGTCACTGGGTATCAGCGGCAAGACCAAGATGCTCCTGCAGCTTGTTCTGATCCTCGTGGTGGGATGGGTAGCAATCAGGTTCGCGGGGGTCGACAGCAACGTGCACGTGCCGCTGCTGAACGTGGAACTCCCGTTCGGGGGCGTGTATTTCCTGGTCGTCTTCTTCGTCATCTCGGGAACCGCCAATACGGTCAACATCACGGACGGCCTCGACGGCCTGGCGGCGGGGACTGTGGCTACCTGTCTTCTGGCCTATACGGGCATCACGTTCTTGCTCCACGAACCCGACCTGGCGATCCTCTCGGCCAGTCTGATGGGAGCCTGCGTCGGGTTCTTGTGGTACAACTCCGTCCCTGCCGACGTGTTCATGGGCGACACGGGATCCTTAGCGCTGGGGGCGGCGTTGGCGGGTCTCGCGGTGGTCACCGGCACCGAACTGTTGTTGATCGTGATCGGTGGCATCTTCGTGGTGGAGGGGCTCAGCGTGATCATCCAGGTCATCAGCTTCCGTGTGTTCAAACGCCGAGTCTTCTTGATGGCCCCGATCCACCACCACTTCGAACTGAAGGACTGGTCTGAGACCAAGATCATCGTCCGTTTCTGGATCGTCGCGGCCATCTTCGCCGCGGCGGGATTCACCATCTTCTACGTGGATACCCTGTGATACGGCAGGGACCTGCGGGCGAACACCGGACGGGATTGAGCCCTGATGTACATAAAGTGCTGGTCGTAGGGGCGGGCCGCTCCGGCGTAGCGGCGGCCGAGTTGCTGTCCGGATTGGGACGAGTAGTGCTCCTTTCGGACAGCAGGAGCTCAGACGATCTCGTCGGTCTGGAGCCGGCGCTGCGGGCGGGGGCCGAGCTCCTCCCGACTCCGCAGTCGCCCGAGCACCTCGCGGGTGTGGACCTCCTCATCAAGAGTCCGGGCGTCCCTGGGGAGATTCCGTTGCTCGCCGCCGGCAGAGAGGCCGGCATCCCGGTATGGAGTGAGGTGGAGCTTGCCTACGCCCTTGTTCCCGCTCCGTTCAGCGCCGTGACGGGCACCAACGGCAAGACCACGACTACGGCTCTGCTGGGCCACATGTTCGAGACGGCGGGTCGGGCGATCCTCGTGCTGGGGAACATAGGCACCGCCATCACCTCGGCCGTGCGCGACCTCGACGGGGAACGGGAACTGGTGGTCGAGTTGTCCAGCTTCCAGTTGGAGGACGTGCACGAATTCAGACCCGCGGCTGGAGTGTTGTTGAATCTCACTCCCGACCATCTCGATCGCCATGGGAACATGGAGAGATACCTGGCCTGCAAGGCGAATATGTTCGCCCGCCAAAGGCCGGACGACTGGGCCGTCTTCAACCTCGACGACCCGGCGGTGGCCGACCTCGGGCGTCAGGTAGCCGCGCGAGAGGGCGGGCCCAAGGTGGCCTTCTTCTCGACCATGAACTCCCGGGGCGCCGACGCGTGGTTCGACGGTTCCCGACTCCACGTGTTCGGGGGCGGCTGCGTCCCCGCGGACTCGATCCCGCTCCGGGGGCGCCACAACATGGAGAATTGTCTCGGAGCCTCGACGGTGGCCTTGGCGCGGGGCGTGCCTTTGGAAGCGGTGCTGCAATCGCTGCGTTCGTTCCCGGGAGTCCAGCATAGGCTGCAACCGGCAGGAGTCGTGCGGGGCGTGGCGTATGTGAACGACAGCAAGGCTACGAACGTGGAGGCCACTCTGAAAGCGCTGGAGGCCTATCCGACGGGGACCCATCTGATCCTCGGCGGAAGGGACAAGGCCTCAGACTATCGGCCGATCGCCCGGGCCTGCACGGTCGGGT
>JBBRDB010000077.1:0-10670 GCA_038204345.1 Thermoleophilia bacterium
AGGACTCCGGGCCGGACCACATACGACAAGACCTGGTCCACGCCTTGCAGCGCGACGACCGCGCCGGTGATGAGCAACGCCGCCACGACGGCGAGCATGACGAGGCCGCGTCGGCGTGCGCCGGCCGCGATCTGTCCCGCCCCAGGAACCAAGGCCGAGAGCAGAGCGAAGAGTAGACGGCGAGGATATGTGCCGTCGCCGACGCGATCTCGGCCGCCTCCAACGCGGTTTTCGCGATCACGGCTGCCGCGATCACGGCTGTGTCTTCCGTGCGTCATCGGTCACCTGCTCGTCGCTCGGGTCCATCGTGCACGGGCGGGACTGCCGGAGATTGTACATCCCCTTCGGTTTTGCAGGCCGTGGAAGCGTTGACCCTTTCCGGCGCGGGCTGTTGGGACTAGAGTGGTACTTAGAATGGAACCAGCGCACGCAAACCCTCTGCTCGACTCGGGCACCAAATGCCTGCTCGTCCAGCCCAAGTTCTCCGACCTGAGCTTCTGGAACTACGGAGAAGTCTGCAGGCTCGTCGGGGCGAAATATCCGGCCGCGCCCCTCGGGCTAATGACGGTGGCCGCCCTTTTGCCTCAGCAGTGGGAGTTCAGATTGGTGGATGAGAATGTGGAGCCGCTGCTCGACGAGTACTATCGATGGGCCGACCTGGTGTGCGTTAGTGGCATGCTACCGCAGCAAAGACGCCTGCTGGCCGTTATCGACGAAGCCCACGGCTTCGGCCGACCGGTCGTGGTGGGCGGACCAGACCCCTCGTCCCAGCCAGAGCTGTATGCCTCGGCCGACTACCTAGTGCTCGGGGAAGGCGAGGTCACCATCCCTATGCTCGTGGAAGATCTGGAGAATGGTGCGGTGCGGGGTGAGTACGTGTCGGCGGAGCGGGCGGACATGACCAAAGCGGTCATCCCACGGTTCGATTTGATCTGCTTCCGGGATTATCTCCAGATCGGTGTGCAGTATTCGCGAGGCTGCCCCTACAACTGCGAGTTCTGCGACATCATCGAGCTATTCGGCCGCACCTCACGGACCAAGACACCGGCACACGTGGTGGCGGAACTGCAGGCCCTCTACGAGCTTGGTTATCGCGGCCATATCGACTTCGTGGATGACAACTTCATCGGAAACAAGAAGAGTCTGCGCGAGATGCTCCCCGTGATCAAGCAGTGGTCACATGCTCGAGGCTATCCCTTCTTCTTCTCCACAGAAGCGTCCATGAACCTAGCAGACGACGAAGCCCTCATGCAGGCCATGAACGACGTGGATTTTCGTTTCGTGTTCCTCGGCATCGAATCGCCCGAGGACCACGTGCTGGAGTCTGTCAACAAGAAGCAGAACGTGGCCCGCCCCATCACCGAGGCGGTCAAGAGGATCAGCTCGTATGGGATGGTCGTGAATGCGGGTTTCATCATGGGATTCGACAGCGAGGGCACACAGACTGCCGAGAGCATGATCGAGTGCGTGGAGGACGCTTCCATCTGCATGGCCATGGTGGGCAAGCTCTACGCTCTGCCCAACACGCGGCTTACCCGGCGCCTGCGGGATGAAGGCAGGCTTTGGGAGGGCCCATCGAAGGTGACCGACGAAGTGGACCAGATGACCACCGGACTCAACTTCGACACGGTGCGGCCGCGTCTGGACATCCTGAGGGACTATCGCCGCGTCATCGCTTCCGTCTACGACCCCGCCCGCTACTATGGGCGGGTCACTGAGACCGGCCTGGCCCTGCGGCCCGCGAATCGGCACAGGCCTGGGATCAGGGCCAAGATGCGAGCGGGGAGATCCTTCCTCAAGCTTACCAAGAGGGTGGGCTTCGATCGCACCACCGGTCCACTCTATTGGAAGCTGCTGTTCACCATCCTCACGAAGAACCGGCGGGCAACGGAGGCCGTGGTGAACCTGGCCGCCATGTACGTGCACTTCCAGAGGGTCTCAGAGCATATCGTCAGGCTTACCCAGCGCGAGGTGGAGCGTCTCGATGGTGGCGAGGACGAGGTACGCGTCGCGGCGGTGTCGCCCGGCCCTGGGCTTCCTACTGAGCCGTGTCCTCCAAGCCGTCAAGATGTCTCGTGAGCCCGCGGTCGCCGTGCGGAGGGACTGGACACTGTACCCTCCACTTTAGGCACCTGTCGCGGTCGGGTCAAGTGAGCTCCCGTCGCTCTTCCCTTTGGAAATAGGCCGGAATTGCCGAAGACAGAGTGACGCGCCGAAATCGGGTCGGAGTGTTAAAGACAGCCGTAGGGTGGACGAGACGAGGCCAATGCGATCTACGGGAAGAGAGTCTGCAGAGCAGGCGGGGCGGGGCATTGCTCACGACATGGAGGCCGATGTAGCCGCCGTGGCCGAGATCTGTGCGGGCCTGCAGAAGGCCTACGTTTCGATGCGCCTCTATCCACCGGGACATTCGATGATCGAGACGCGCATGCAGCCGCTGGCCTCCGCTCTTCGCTCCTTCCTATCCCGACACGGCTCCCTGCCACTGGACGTGGAGGAATCCCGGCTCACGTATTGCGGCGAGCCCGTGTTTCAGCAGGATTCTATGCGTGACGACATGGCCTTTATCCTGTTCCGAGAGGGCGTCCGTCAGTTGACCATCTACGCGGGTCTCGAGGACAGGGAGCTGCGTGATCTCGTGGACCGCTTCAGCCGGACCACCGAAACCATGGCTCAAGACCAGGACCTGGTGACGCTCCTGTGGGAGGCTGGTTTTGCGCACATCGACTATGAGTTGGTCGACCCCTTGCAGCTGGAGCCGACAGCCGTGAACAGCTTCGAAGCGCTGAAAGCCAACACCCGGGCGCGGATCGAGGATTCCGAACGGGCCGATCTGAGCCTGACTACGTCCGGATGGCGAGAGAGCGACACGGCCCTTCCGCGTTTGGAGATCGACCGGGGTGTGTTGGTTGGGCCGGAGGAACTCACCGCGTTGGAGCAGACCCTCGAGCAGGAGGCCCGACCGCTCGAGCAGTTCGTCGAGGTGCTGTCGGAGGTTATCGCCTGCTCGGCGATCGACCAGGGGGTCGAGAACGCGCGCCGGGTGCTGAGCCAGGTGCTGGTTGCCGAGCTTCAAGAAGGCGACCTCACCTTCGTTCTCCTCGCGCTAGACCGACTCCGAGACGTGCGGTGTCATAGGCCGGACCGCGCGGCTGCGTGCGATGCCGTGCTTGTTGACCTGGCCACGGTCGCCGCGTTGCGGAACGTGGTCCATGGCCTGGACGGAGCGCTGCAGCACCGGCGATCCGATCTGGAGGCCTTGCTCCACGAGTTGGTCCCGTATTGCTACCCAGCTCTTCTGGATCTCTTGGCCGAGGCCGAGGGACAGCGGGCACGGAAATGCATCCTGGACCTGCTGGGAACAGATCCGCGACTGCCGCTAACATTGCTTAGGGATCGCCTCTCCGACCCCAACTGGTTCGTGGTCCGCAACCTCGTGATCCTGCTAGGGGCCGCCCGGGACCGCTGCCCTGCGGAGTACCTCCTATCTCCCCTGCACCACACAGACGAGCGGGTTCGTCGCGAAGCCGTCCGCGCCCTCGAGAATCTGCCGGACGGACGGGCCTCTACGCTGCTGCTCTCGGCCCTCTCTGATCAGTCCTCCGCCGTCAGGACCGCCGCCGCCCGGGCCTTGGGGCGGCGGCGTGAGGCCGAGGCTCTCCCCGAGTTGCTGAAGCTCGTGGAGTCGCGGGTCTTTGCCGGCCGGGAACCGGTCGAGGTCGAAGGGTTCTTCGAGGCCGTGGGGGCACTGTCAGACGACCGTGCGCTCCCCTCGCTCTCCCGGCTCTGGGAAGATCGCCTTGTGCACTCCAGGTCGTCGCACGTTCGTGTAGGGGCGATTCGCGTTCTGGCCGCTATAGGCACCCCCGCCGCCCTGGCCGAACTTGAGAGGGCCCGCCGATCCCGCAGCCGGAACATAAGGGAGGAGGCCGAGCACTGTCTCCTCCGACTCAAGAATGGGCTCGTCCCCGGGCCCGCGAGTTGACGATGGTCGAGGCGAACACCCACTCGGTCACGCCCGCCGACCGCATCCACGCTCTCGACCAGCAGTTGGCCCACCGCCTTGTCATCGGGCTGCGCACCGCAGCGTTACACGAGATAGGCAATGCCACCTTGGAAGCCGCCGTGGAAGAACTGCACCTGGCGGTGCGGTTGCGCCTGGCCGACACCGGTTCCGTGACCATCTCGGCCCGCAACCAGTGTCTGTTCGTTGAACGCGATCGGCTGCGCGTGGCGCCCGTGAACTACGCCAACGTGCAGTTCCTCATACGTAAACTCGAGGAATGGACCCTTCCCGGGCTCTGTTTCAACGCTCAGATCCAGGAAGAAGAGGTCAGAGAGCTTCTGGTCTTTCTTGGGAGGATGAGCCCGGACACGAGCGCCGACCCGCCCTGGGGAAAGGGAGGGGGAATCGGCGCCGAAGCGCCCTCGGCCAAGCCCACGCCGGCCACACGCGCGGACGACACTCTGCGCACTTTCGCGGCCGCGATGGATATCTCGCGCGATCTCTATGACGCCTTCGGAACGAGCGATCGCTCCAGACAGCGCAGTCTGCGCCGCGTGACTCAGTCCATGGTGGACCTCCTGAGAGAAGATGAACACGTCCTCCTGGGCATGACCTCGATCAAGAATTTCGACGGCTATCTCTTCAACCACTGCGCCAACGTAGCTGTGCTCTCCGCGGCCCTGGGCCAGAGACTGGGACTGAATAAGGCCAGGCTGGGGGAGTTGTGCCTGGCCGCGCTGCTGCACGACTTAGGCAAGACCCTCGTGCCAAAAGAGATCCTGGACAAGACCGGCGATCTCACTGACGGGGATTGGGAACAGCTCCGCCGGCACCCGGTGCATTCCGTGGAGATACTGCTGGGCCAAGGGCGTGTAAGTCCGGGGATGCTCGCCGCGATCGTCGCCGGGTTCGAGCATCATGTGGACTACGATCTGACCGGGTATCCCCCCCTGGTCAACAAAGATCACCGCATCACGCTCTTCGGGCGCATCATCGCAATAGCCGACTGCTACGACGCCATCACGACTCCCCGAGCCTACCGGGTGGTCAATCTCACGCCCTTCGACGGCGTTCGTTTCCTCCTCGGGAACATGGGCACCAAGTTCGACCCGATCTTGGTCAGGCTGTTCATCGAACTGCTTGGCGTTTACCCTCCGGGAACCATGGTGCGGCTCTCGTCCGGCGAGGTGGGGGTCGTGTCTCGCCCGCCGCTGCCCGCGGCCCCGCTGGATCGGCCGCTGGTCAAGATCGTGCGTGGTCCGGCCTCCGGCTCGCTGCTGGATCTGTCCGAGGCCTGCACGGGACCGGGAACGCGGCCGGCCGTCGTTGAGGTCATCAATCCAGACAACCTCGGTCTGCTTCCCGCGCTCGACATGACCATTCTGCAGGGGTCCGCAGAGCCAAAGGATTCCTGAACGTCCTCCTTGGCCTGCGCGAATCGGTTTGGCCGGTGTATCGTGGAGTAATGGTACGCTTCAGGACGCTTCGACTATGCCTGATCGCCGAGGGTCGAACGTTCTTTGATCAACCGGAGCAGCACCTGAGCGAGAAGCCGACCACACAAGGTACGTTGGGGAGTCCGTCACCACGCCGCTGGTGGCGGGTGCTGTTGTTCGTGCTCGGGATCATCGCGCTCCTCGTGGGCCTGGTGCTCGGGGGCGCCTACGCGTGGACGAGCGTCGTGCTCTCCCGTGCCCACGAGAATCTGGGTCCCGACGTGTACAAAGCGCTCGGTACCACGACGACGACCATCGGCGCACGGACGACTACCTCGGGGACGGCTCCGCCGCCGCCCGAGGGCACGCTCAACATCCTGGTCTTGGGGTCCGACCGGCGACCGGACGACACCGAACGATACGGGCGCTCCGACACCATCATGATCGTCCATGTGGATCCCGGTACCGGTTTCGTCTCCATCCTGTCGCTCCCCCGCGACCTCCGCGTGCGCGTCCCCGGACACGGGCTGCAGAAGATCAACGCCGCCTACGCTCTCGGGGGTGACGCTCTGGCTATCGAGACGGTTCGCGCGGTTACCGGACTGGACATCGACGAGTACGTCAACGTGGATTTTGAGGCGTTTCGTCGCATTACCACCGCCCTCGGAGGCATCTACGTGGATGTCGACCACCGCTACTACTCACGCAATCCGAACTACGAATACGTCGACGTGCTTCCCGGCTACCAGCGTCTTCAAGGGGACCAGGCGCTGCAATATGTGCGCTTCCGCCACGACCGGAACGGTGACTTTGGACGTATCTCCAGGCAGCAAGGCTTTTTGCGAGCCGTCCGGGAACAGGCCATGGGCTGGTCTGCGTTGATAAAGCTGCCCCAGGTGGCCGGACTCATATCCGAGAACACGGCCACCACCATGAGTGCGAACGACGTCTTCAGACTGGCCTACTGGGGGGTCAAGCTGCGCTCGGGGAACGTGAAACAGGCCCCGCTGACGGGGCTGCGTGACGCCCACATCGGGAGTCTCGATTACCTGCTGGCCGATGAGGCCAGCATTCAAAAGGCCGTCGCGGATCTTCTGGCCCCACCGGAGCCTTCCTCCCCACGTGGCTCCGAGACGACGTCCACCTCGTCCACAGCTGGAGCGACTTCGTCCGCGCCCGGGGGCGCGCCGTCCACGACCACCGCTCCGTCTGTCATTCCCGGCTTCGCCGCAGCCGAGCCGCCTGATTTGCGCACCATCACGGTCGAGGTCCTGAACGCCAACGGTCGGAGCGGAGAGGTGGCAGCTGCGGCCCGGTACTTAGACGGCCTCGGGGCCCGCATCCGTTCAGTGGGCGAAGCACCTGACGGGCCGCTCGCGGCCTCCGTGGTCGTCTACCCGGCCGAGCAGACCGTCGAGGCGGCTCGGGTCTCGGAGGCCCTGGGTGTCTTCAAGTCGGTGGAGGACAACGCTCGTCGACGCGTGACTGTGTTCCTGGGGGCGGACTACGTCGCGCCCGAGCAGTCCACCCCCCAGGCCGACTCTGCGCCCATGCCGAAGCCCGTGGTCTGGAACTATTTGGGCCGCGCGGCTTCCTTCCCGCTGATGGCACCGAGCCTCCTTCCGGACGGATTCCGCTATGCGGGTTTCCGGCTGTACGCTTTGGAAAGTGGCGACGGGCAGGCCGACACCGTCAAAGTGATGTATCGCTTCGGAGAGCAGGATCAGTACGTGGGGCTTACGGAGACGCGATTCACCGACGCCCCGGCCGCGTCAGAGGGCGAGACGACCGAAGAGGGTGTGCTCACATTCACGCTGGTCGGGAACGCGGACAGCGTCGATCGGATCTGGTGGACGAAGGACGGCGTGCTCTACTGGCTTTCGAACACGCTCTCGTTCCAACTGGATCGCGAGGAGATGCTCCAGTTCGCCCGGTCGATGGTACCCGTCGGAGAGTGAGTCGCGTGGCGGCGTCGGTGCGCGGCGTCGGCGGAACGGGAGACCTCATGCGCCCACCATCATCGAGAAGCCTGCACCGCCTCGGCGAGGGTCTCTGGCACTGGGAGCGGCGCCACCCGGAATGGCATCCGGGCGCGTTCGGAGCGGTGGTGGGGAGCTATCTGGTGCAGGCAGGCGACGTGAGCCTATTGATCGATCCTCTCGTTGACAGCGACGCCGACCCAGTGCTCGCCGAGATCGATGAGCTGGTGGGAGCGCGCGTGCGCATCCTCATCTCTATCCCTTACCACGCCCGCAGCGCGGAGTCGCTCCAGCGACGCTACCGCGACCGAGACGCGCTCATCCTCGGACACCGGCTCGTGGCGAAGAGGTTGTCGGACGCCGCCGGATTCCGGCCTTGTGCGGGTGGCGAGGACATAGATGGGGTGGCCCGGGTCCACCGCATCGGCAGGCCGGTCCGAGCGGAGTTGCCGATCGAGATCCCCTCTCAGCGCGCACTCGTGTTCGGCGACGCCATCGTCGAGTCGGGAGGCGCACTCCGTCTCTGGGAGGACCTCGTGGAGTCGGAAAACCGGCGACGGTGGTACGAGGAGCGCTTCCTGCCCACCCTGCGGGTCTTGGCGGACCTCGGGGTGGAGCGGGTGCTGGTGACCCACGGGCGACCGGTGCTGAGCGACGGCGCCGCCGCCCTCACGCGGGCCCTGGATCGAGGCCCTTGGCGCCCCTCCGCTTGCGCTGACGAGCAGCGCTGACGAGAAGAGATCTCGACCTGGTTCGACCGCCACACTCGGGGGTAAGTGAGTGAGGATCACCGGCTAGCGGAGGGAGACAAGAATGGGCAACCCGATCGTCCACTGGGAACTGGTGGTCAACGACCCCGAGAAGGCGAAGGCGTTCTACGGCAGCATCTTCGACTGAGGCCTGAGGTGACGCGGGAATACTCCATCTCCTTCGAGGACCGAGAGCGGCAACTCGTGGCGGATGGAGCCGGCAGGGAAGGCGACTCTCCATGATCGCTGCGTTTCTTTGGGGAGGTTTAGCGGCAAGCTCGTTACTGCTCGGGTATCTGCTTGCCGAGCGTGGACTCTCCAACCGGACAATAGGTTTGATCATGGGGTTCGGCGCCGGCGCGTTGATCAGCGCCATCGCCTACGAGCTGGTGCCCGAGTCTGCCATCGGGGGCTGGGAGATGCCCGTAGCCTTCGCGCTGGGCGCAGCGGTCTTCTTCTCGGTCGACTGGCTCATCGATCGCATGGGTGGGGTGCACCGTAAGAGCATCGCGGGCACGAAGGGGGAAGGTTCGGGTGCGGCCATTTTCATAGGCACGCTGCTTGACGCTATCCCCGAGTCGCTTGTGCTGGGGATCGGTGTCGCCATAGGCGGCTCCATACGTGTGGCCTTCCTGGCGGCGGTCTTCGTCTCGAACCTACCGGAAGGGGTCGCTGGGACGGTGAACCTGTCAGCCGCGGGCCACTCCCGACTCAGGACCCTGTGGATGTGGATCGCGCTGGTCCTGGCCTCGGCCGCCGCCGCGGCGCTGGGTTACGGCCTCGTCCGGTGGATCCCCGCCGCAGACGGGCGCGTGGTGCAGGCCTTCGCGGCCGGAGCCATGCTCACGATGTTGGCCGATGCGATGATGCCGGAAGCCTTTGAGCACGGGGGTAGATCGGTGGGCCTGTTCACCGTCATGGGGTTCGCCGCCGCCGCCGCTCTCTCGATACTCGGATGATGTAAGTGGCTCGTGGCGCTGCCGTCCCACGGACGATCGCGAGGGGAGTGGCAGCAGCCGGCCGATCACGCTCACCCCGTAGGCGGCCAACATGATGACGAACGGCATGGCCGGAAGACGGTATCGGGCCTGGAAGTAGAACAGGGAGACGACACCCAGGATGTAGAAGAGGATCAGCAGCGGCAGCAGAGTCTGGCTCTCTCTTCTGAGACCGGCGAATCCACCCGCGAGGGCAAGGAACATCAGAGCCCACGTGTAGACCCGTTGGACGCCCGCCACCGCATCGAGGCTGTTCGAGCCGATCCCGGATATCAACCAGTCGTTGGGAGCGCCCAAGAACAGCAGCATCCGCCAACCGGTTAGGGCCAGGAAACTAGCCGGGTGCGACCGGATCCAGGCCAGCGCCTGGTCGCGAAAGACTCTATCGAGAGCGCCTTCACGCTTCCCCTCGGACAATGCCGTCTGGACTGCGGTGTTCGACCACACTGGAGCCTCATCGAAAAAGCCGTCAGCACCCGGGTGGTTGCCGATCAACAGGTTCAGTCCTCCCACCGTATTGCCCGGAATGAACTGCCGCTGGTCCAGGTAGTTGCGAGCGGTCCAGGGAGAGAGCACCAGCGCCATAGAGAGGACGAACAGCGCAAGGCCGGGCCCCAGTCGGCGGAGAGCGGGCCGCCGTCCCGGAGAAAGGGCGATCCAAAGGAACAAGACCACGGGCAGCAGCAGGGCCTCCGACCGGGTAAGGGCAGCAACCGCGCAGAGGATCCCGGAGAGGCTGAGCCACACACGCGAATCGTCGTGCACTCCTCGCACAAAGGAATAGGCAGAGAAGACCAGGAGGGTTATGAAGAACGTCTCCGGCATCAGGACGTGAGCGTAGGCAAGAAACGGGACGTAGGCGGCGGACAAGACGAGGGCAAGCAGGGCGACCCCGGGCGGGAGGAGTCGTCTCGCCAGAAGATAGATGCCCAGGAGGGTCGCAGAACTGAGCAGCGACTGGACCACATACACCGCCCACCAGTGGTAGCCGGCGACTCCGTAGATCGCGGCCAGGAAGACGATGTAGGCGGGGCCGTGGTAGGTGGCTCCGTATGCGGTTCCAGTCTGGAAGGTGTGCCGGTGGAGCAGCAGGAGCGCGCGCTCGTCGTAATCGATCATGTCAGAGAACGGAGGCGAGTGGCGCCCGGCAAGGAACGCCAACCTCAGAGCCAGGGAGGCGGCCAAGATTCCAACCACGACGAGGCTTTCTCGGCGAGGCGGTCCAGCTCTTGCAGGCGAAGGCAACGTGAGCATCTGACTGTCCTTCGCTTCGTGTCCTCGCTTATCCTGCCGGCGAGCGGCGCGGGGTCGGGGCCGCACTTGAGCCTAGCCGTCGTATCACCGATGGAGACTGTGGGTGGAGACAGACGATATAGACACGGCGTCCTGCGCAACTTGTCGGATCTTCCCCATCTGTCAGAGCAGGCGTTGCCCCTACATGGCGTTGGACGAGAAGAAGCCGGTATGTGCGATGTCGAGGGACAAATTCGAGAATGCGGTCC
>JBBRDB010000078.1:0-10539 GCA_038204345.1 Thermoleophilia bacterium
AACAGGTGCTTGAAGCGTCCCTGCTTCTCCATCCAATCGCGCACCGGGATCTTGCGGTCCTTCGGGTCGTAGTTCAGCTTGTATTTCCCGTCGATGACCTCGTAGAGAGGCCAGAAACACGACTGTACCATCATCTTGGCCAGCATGATGCCTTCGTCGTCGGCGGAGCGCCACCCGCGCGGGCAGGGTGACAACACGTTGAGGAAGGCGGGACCCGGGGTGTCGAAGGCCGTCTCGGCCTTGGCGATGAGGTCGCGGAAGTTGTGCGGCGACGCCTGAGCCACGTAGGGGATGTCGTGGGCCACCGCGATGGCGGTGAGGTTCTTGCGCTGTTGTGTCTTGCCCGGACTGACTTTGCCGTCGGGGCTGGTGGTGGTCCACGCGCCGAACGGCGTGGACGCCGAGCGCTGGAAACCGGTGTTCATATAGGCCCCGTTGTCGTAGCAGAGGATCACGATGTCGTGGCCCCGTTCGAGCGCGCCCGACAAGGCCTGCAGGCCGATGTCGTAGGAGCCGCCGTCGCCCGCCACCGAGAGGAACTTATACGGCTTGTCGGACTGCACCTTGCCTTGACGGAGCAGGCTCTTGTAGGCCGCCTCTACCCCGCTGATGGTGGCCGCGGCGTTCTCGAAGGCGCTGTGGATGAACGAGTCTTTCCAGGCCGTATAGGGGTAGATGGTGGTGGACACTTCGAGACACCCGGTGGCGTTGGAGATCACCACGGGGTTGTCCTTGGCTCCCATGAGCACGCAGCGGAGCACGACGCCCGCACCGCAACCGGCACAGAGCCGATGTCCGCCCGTAAGGTGGTCGGGCCGCTTGACGTATTCCTTGGGGGAGAGCTTGGTGGCCATCCTTATTCCCCCTTCATGTTGAGGTAGACGCGTGAGTGGGGCAGGTCGCCGCCTGCGGCGGCGTCCACGAGCATGCGGTAGACGTCTTCGATGTTCTGCGGGTAGAGGTCGCGGCCTCCGAGCCCGTACACACAATTGACCGTTTTCGCGCGTCCGCCCTTCTGATAGAGCGCGGCCAGGGTCTCGAGGTAGAGGGGACCACCCTGGGCGCCGAAGGAGTCGGCGCGGTCGAGGACGGCCACGGCCTTGACGCCGGAGAGGGCGCGCACCATCTCTTCAGTGGGGAAGGGGCGGAAGGTGCGGATCTTGATGAGGCCCGCTTTGATGCCTTCGTCTCGTAGGGTCTTGATGACCGTGCGGGTGGTGCCGGCGGCGGAGCCGATCACCACGATGGCCACTTCGGCATCGTCCATGTCGTACTGCATGAGGTGGTGATACTGTCGCCCGGAGAGCTCCGCGAACCTGTCGTAGGTGTCCTGGATGATGGGGAGCGCGGCTTCCATCGCCCGGTTCTGCGAGATCTTGTGCTCGAAGTACCAGCCGTGGAGACCGTCGAACGGACCCATGGTGACCGGCTCCTCGGGCTTCAGCAGACTGTGACCGTCGGGACTCTCGCCGGCGAACGCCTTGACCGCGTCGTCCGACAGCGGGCGCAGCGGCCCGATGGCCCCCGAGATGATGAAACCGTCGTACATGTTCATGAGAGGCAGACGGATGTCCGGGTGCTCGGCGATGGGAAAGGACATGACGGTGGCGTCGTAGGCTTCCTGTGCGTCTTCGTTGTAGATCTGGATCCAGCCCGTGTCGCGGCCGCCCATGGAGTCGGAGTGATCGCAGTGGATGTTGATGGGGCCGGAGATGGCACGGTTCACCGTGGTCATGATTATGGGCAGGCGCATCGAGGCAGCCACGTTCACTACTTCCCACATGAGGGCGAAGCCGGCCGAACTGGTGGCGGTCATGGTGCGCGCGCCCGCGGCCGCCGACCCGATGCATGCGCTCATGGCCGAGTGCTCGGACTCAACGGTCACGAACTCCGCCTTGACGAGGCCGTCGGCCACGTACTGGCTGAACGTCTGCACCACGTCGGTCTGCGGGGTGATGGGATACGCCGCCACCACGTCGGGGTCGAGTTGCTTCATGGCCATCGCCACCGCTTGGTTGCCGGTGACGGCGAGGAGCTGTTCGGTCGCGGCGCTCATTGTGCCTTCCTCCGGAATTCGGCTTCGGGATGCATGGTGATCGCATCCACGGGACACTCCTTGGCGCAGATCGCGCAGCCCTTGCAGTGGTCGAGGTCGAAGTCGGCCACCTTGCCTTCTTCCAGCAGGACGGAGGCGTCGGGGCAGAAGAAGAAGCAGAACAGACACTGCGTGCAGGTGTCGTCGTCGCGCACGGGGCGGTTGGTGCGCCAGCCACCCGTCTTGTAGGCGCGGGCGTTGCCCGCCTCGGGTATGACGGCTCCGGGCTCGTGCTTCCCCGGCCCCCAATCCTTGATGTCAGAGATGTCCCACTTCATCCTTGCACCTCGTTGTATGCTCTACGGACGGCTTCCACGTTGCCTTCCACTACCTTCTCAGAGAACTTCTTGCCGAAACTCTGGCGCAGGTGCTCTTCGAGTTCGTCGAGGGTGAACAGACCGGTGGTCTTGGCGATGGCTCCCACCATGGGGGTGTTGGGTATCGCCCTGCCGATGGTCTCCTCGGCGATCTTGGTGGCTGCCACCGTGAAGACGCTGCGGCTGCCGAAGTCCATCTCTGCCGAGATGTCCGCCGGCGACCGGTCGGTGTTGACGATCACGATGGCGTCGTCGGGGGCCCCCTCGGTGAAGTCCACCGCGCCCACGAGAGTCGCGTCCAGAACAAGCACCACGTTTGGATGCTCGATCGGCGAGTAGATCTGGATGGGCTCGTTGCTGATGCGGGTGAAAGCGACGATCGGGGCTCCCGAGCGCTCAGGGCCGTACTCAGGGAAAGCCTGGAAATGCCTGCCGCGTTCTACCGCGAGTTCGGCCACCATCTTGGCGGCTGTGACGGCGCCCTGGCCACCACGCGCGTGCCACCGGATCTCTGTGAGTTTGGCGGTCAAGTCGACGCTCCTTGCTCGGACTTCATGGAGTTGCGGGGGGGTATTGCGGCTCCCGCACGGGTGAGCCCGTCCGGATGCACGAATCCGCAGAATCGCAGTCTAGCACGGGCCGGATGGGGCTACCAAGGTCGACGCCGCCCCAGACGGACGGGCCTAGGACACTGTCCGGGGTTGGTTGGCCCAGACCGATCCGTAAAGGTGAGCTGAAGCCAGCGCCGCCCACATGATGGTGAACACCACGCCCACGACGAGCAGGATCAGGCCGAACATCGCCAGAAAACCGGCCACTAGAGCAAGAATGACGGCGAGGATGTAGTTGGAAGAGTTCGTCTGTATGAAAGCGAAGATCTCGTTGAAGTCGAAGAAGGCCCCGAAGTTGTCGGAGACGGCAAAGCGGACGAGGGCGGCGGGCAGGACGATGAAGACGACCAGGCCCCACAGGCTCTGGAGGATGGAACCGCCGGTTCCGAACGCCCAGCCGATGATGGGCACGAACATCAGCAACCCGCCGACGATGAGCTTTGCGAATCCGCCCGGTTGTTGAAGCATGTAGGTGAACGAACGCCCTACGTCCATGAAGACTCCCCTCTGCCGATCAGCGCAGGATGTTGGTGCGGGCGGCCAGCGCCCGCCCCAGGGTAACCTCGTCAGCGTACTCGAGATCGCTGCCCATGGGCAAGCCCGCCGCCGGCCGGGTCACTCGCAGCCGCCCCGCCTCTACCTGTGGGCGCAGTTGCTCTGCTATATAGAGGGCCGTGGCCTCGCCGCTCATGGTGGGGTTGGTGGCCACTACGATCTCGGTGAGACCTTCGTCCTCCACGCGTTGGAAGAGTTGCGCGAGACGCAGGCGGTCGGGACCGATCCCGTCGATGGGCGAAAGGGCTCCACCGAGGACGTGATAAAGACCGCGCACCTGGTGCGCCCGCTCCAAAGCGACGATGTCCGAGGGCTCCTCCACCACCACCACCAAGGTGGGATCCCGCCGGGGATCGCGGCAGATCTCACACAGCTCCTCGGCGGTGAGATTGAAGCAGCGGGTGCAGAACCCGATTGTCTCCTTGGCTTCGATGAGGGCGTGCGCCAGCGGGAGAGCCTCCTCCGGAGACAAGCGCAGAAGGTGGAAGGTGAGCCGTTGGGCGGTCTTAGGGCCGATCCCGGGGAGCTTGGCTAACTCGTCGATCAACCTCTGGATAGGGGGACTGTACAGGGTTCGCTACCTTCCGGCTTTCGTACCGCTCACATGGTGAGGCCGGGGATGTTGAGGCCGGCCGTCAGACCGCCCAGCCGTTTCGCCTGCAGGTCTTGCGCCTGTCGCAAGGCTTCGTTGGTGGCGGCGATGACCATGTCCTCGAGCATCTCCACGTCCTCGGGGTCGAGGGCGGCGGGATCGATCTTCACCCCTGCGACCTCCAGCGCCCCGGTGACGCGCACCACGACCATGCCGCCGCCCGCCGACGCTTCGACTTCTTCGTGCGCCAGGTCTTCCTGCGCCTTCGCCATGTCGGTCTGCATCTTCTGAACCTGCTTCATCATCTTCTGGTAATTGGGGTTCATGAGTGCCTCCTCGCCTGGAGTGTCAGGGAGCGGGTTCGTCGTCGACGGGTCGGGCGTCGAACTCTTCCTTCAGGATCTCGAGCAGCTCCTCTTTGGTCAGGATTCTAGCACGGCCCTCGTCGGGTTCCTCGACCTCGGGCGCGTCTCCGGCGAGTTTGATGACCACCTTGAAGCGCCTGCCGGTGACGTCGGCGAGCGCATCCGTGAGAAAGCCCAGGTTCTCCTGTTTTCCGGCCTGCGCCGCCGCGAAATCGGCTCCCTGAGGGAACTTGAGGGTGAGCGTGTCCTGCTCGAGAGATTCGGGGCGGCTCTCGCTGAGCACCGCGTGAAGGCTCGGACGGTGGTTCTTCACCGCCGAGAGGATCACCGGCCACGCCCGCCTGAGGTTGTCGATGGTGGGTTCGACGCGGGCAGGAGGCGGCGCGGCGCCGACGACGTCTCCCACCGGCTCGAGGGTGGCTCCCTGGGCGGGGGCGTCGCCCCCAGCGCCGCTGGAATCAGCCGTGGCGCTCCCGGCCGAGGGCACCGACGCGAGCCGTCTCTGCTTATCGGGGGCCCCGGCCTGGCCGTTTACAGCATCCCGTCCGGCAGGCCGGGCGGCGTCGGGGGCGGCGCTCACGCTCGGACCTCCGCTCGGCACAATGCTCGGCCCCGCAGGCCTCGGGGCGATCGACCCCGAGGCGGCGGCCGCTTCCAGGGACTCCAAGCGATTCAAGATGCCGCGCAGGGACGCGTCCGTCTCGGGGCGGGTGAGTTTGATAAGGGCGAGCTCCAATTCGAGCCGGGGGTCCGCTCCCTGGCGGATGGCGCGCTGCGCATCGCCCACCAGATCGACAAAAGCCACCAGCTCCGCGGTCGAGACCCGATTGGCCTGGCTTCTCAGGTAGTCCAGGTGTTCCTCGCTGGTCACGATGCTGTCAGGCGGCTCCGTCGTGTGGCGCACCACATACAGGTCGCGCAAGTGACCCAGCAGATCCTTGAGGAACTGATTCAGGTCGGTGCCCGATTGGGCGAGGTGTTCCACGAAGAGCAGGGCCGCCTTGGTGTCGTGCTCGTGGACCACGTCCACTAGTTCGAACAGTAGATCCTGCTCCGCCACGCCCAGGAGTGCTAGTGCATCCTGCAGCGAGATCTTGTTCTCGCAGTAGGCGGAGAGTTGATCGAGCGTACCCAGTGCGTCGCGGAAACTCCCCGAGGCCGAGCGGGCGATGACCGAGAGAGCGCTCTCGGAGACGTCGATGCCCTCTCTGTCGGCGACCGACGCCAGCACCTGGGCGATCTCTTGAGCCGAGGGCCGGCGAAAATCGAAGCGCTGGCAGCGTGAGAGGATGGTGGGCAGAACCTTGTGCGGTTCGGTGGTTGCCAGCACGAACACCACATGCGCGGGTGGTTCCTCGAGCATCTTGAGGAGCGCGTTGAAGGCTTCGGTGGTGAGCATGTGGACTTCGTCTACGATGTACACCTTCATGCGGCCTTCGACAGGCGCGAAGCTCACACGATCGCGGATGTCTCGTATCTCGTCGATGCCGCGGTTGGAGGCAGCATCGATCTCCAGCACGTCGAGTGAGCCGCCCCTTCGGATGGCTTCACACTGCGGACACGTCCCGTCGGGCTCGGCGGTCGCTTTTCCGTGCCCGGCCTCGCAGTTGAGCGCCATGGCCAGGATCTTGGCGGTCGAGGTCTTGCCCGTGCCTCGGGGGCCGGCGAACAGATACGCGTGGCTCACCCGCTCTTGCTTGATGGCGTTGACGAGCGTGCGCGTGATGTGCGCCTGACCGGCTACGTCTTCGAAGCGTGTGGGCCGGTACTTCCTATAGAGGCTTATCGACATGCTCGGCGGCTCCTTGCCGGTCTGCGGGGAGCTGCAGGGTGGATCAGCTCTTGGCGATGAGGATGTCCCGCAGGACGCCCATCTCCAACTGCGTCTCGTCGAGGATGCTCTTCATGACATCGCGTTGACTGATGATGCCGACGAGGTCGGTGCCCCGGACGACAGGCACGTGTCTGATGTGGCGCCGGGACATGGTCTCCATGACCGACTTCACCGAGTCCTCGGCCGTGCATTTGGCCACGTTGCGCGACATGAGGTCGCCCACCTTCAGGGAGAGCGCGCGAGCGCCACGCTCCGCCAAGGAACGCACCACGTCGCGCTC
The DNA here is from genome assembly GCA_038204345.1 of Thermoleophilia bacterium. Classification (GTDB taxonomy): domain Bacteria; phylum Actinomycetota; class Thermoleophilia; order RBG-16-64-13; family RBG-16-64-13; genus JAHJSA01. Next base: position 6,650 of record JBBRDB010000078.1, read on the forward strand.
GGAGAGTATGCCGACGAGATTCCCATCGGCGTCGCGCACCGGCAGAGCACCGATGTTGTTGGTGGTGAGGAGTTGGGCGGCCGCTTCCAGCGTGTCCTCGGGGCGACTGGTCACAAGATGGTCGCCCTTCTTCTTCAGGAGTTGCTCTACCTTCACGGAATCCCCCTCCACTCGGTCGGTCGGCGTATGGCCATCCTCGTGTTCGAAGCAACGCCGACACGCACCGCTCCAGGATGATCGAAGACCGTGCACCCACCGTCGAAGACAGGCCTCCGAGCGCCCACCGTCAGCCGGCTCGGGCCAGGCACCCCCACGGCACATGGAAGGGTCCGCTTAGGGCTGCTACCTCCCGGTCCTGACCCGGTTCACGGATTTCCATTGCGTAGGACCCGGCCTTCAACACCACTTGACGGCGGCATGGCCTCACAGGTCCGCTCCTCGGGTGGGAATTCAGCCCCGCTACAGCGGATTGCGGGTACAGGGCACCGCTATCTCCCCACCTAGCACGGTCAAAGCGAAGTATACCAGCCTGCGGGAGGTTCCAGCCGTCGCCGGTGGTACACTGCCGCCGATGACGCCGGCGCACGCCGATATCCGATCTCGTCAGCCTGCCGACGATCCAACGGGGGCGCTCCGACCATGGCAGAACACAGTGCGGGAATCCTCGTCTACCGCGTGAGGAACGAGCAGCTCGAAGTCATGCTCGTGCACCCAGGAGGTCCTTTCTGGGTTGGGAAGGATGCCGGTGCGTGGTCCATTCCCAAGGGCTTGTTCGCCTCGGAGGAAGACCCGCTTGAAGCTGCCAAGCGGGAATTCGAGGAAGAGACCGGATTCGCGATCGATGGCGATTTCCTGCCGCTTGGGGCGGTGAAGCAGCCGAGTGGCAAGACCGTGCATGCTTGGGCGGTTGCCGGCGATGTCGAAGTGAAGGATCTGATCAGCAACTCGTTCGAGATGGAATGGCCGCCCCACAGCGGCAGTAAACGGGAGTTCCCCGAGGTCGATAAGGGTGAATGGTTCTCGCTGTCGGCTGCGGGCGAGAAGATACTGAAGGGGCAGAAAGAGTTTCTCGCCTGTCTTGCGGAGGCCCTTGGCCTGACTCCGGATTCGCCTCCCGAGTAGGCCGTGCCCGCCGAGTCGGCCCGCGGCTGGGTAGGGTTGAGGGGCGACTCGGTCCTAGACCGCGGGATCCTCAGGTGAAACTTAGGCGGAGAGGGAGGGATTCGAACCCTCGAGACGGGTTACCCCCGCCTACACGATTTCCAGTCGTGCTCCTTCGGCCAGCTCGGACACCTCTCCACACGGCGGGGGCCCCGGTTCGGACACTTCGCCGCCCGCGGCACCGGCCCAGAAAACAGACGGGATTATAGCAGAAGCCCGGCCCGGCCCGGCATCTCGCCGCCCCGCCTCGACGTCGCGGCCCCGCTACGTCGGCCCTACCACGGCCACGTGGGTTGGCCGCCCACGATGAGGCCCCAGACTATGAGCACGAGTCCCGCCAGCGCCGTGCCGGGGAGTATCAGCAGGCTCACCGGATCCTGATCCACGTCCCAGGTGGAGAGGCGACGCATCCCCACGGCCACCAGTCCCACGGCTGCGACGATGGCCGGCCCCAGCATGCGCCCCTCGACGCCGATATAGAGGATGCCGGCTCCATAGGTGACGAGCGAACCCCCTACCAGGAGCATCTGTTCGCCGCCGAAGACTCTGTGGGCGGACCCCTGTCCGAGCACGAGGATCACGGAACTCATGGCGAAGAGGCCAATGCCGAGGAGCCAGTGGCCGAGTGCTTCGTCGAAGAACTGCGCCATGACGCCGAAATCGCCGTGACGCACGACCTCCGGGACGGCTTGGTTGAGAAGGTGGGCGCCTGTGTGTTCGCCGTGCCCCGCAAGCGTGAGTGCGAGCCCCGTCCAGAAGACCCAGGCCCAGGGATTCGAGGTGAGCATGTAGGCGTTCAAGGAACCGTAGCCGGAGTCGATCACCGCGATGAAGAGACGAACGAATCCCAAGGTGATGAGGATGGGGGCCAGCGCCACCAGCAGCAGTTCGAAGAGTCCGATGGGCCGGCCGACGAAGGTGGAAGGTCCGCTGTTGCGCAGCAATTCCAGGACTTCCCAGAACAGGATCGCGACGAGGAGCCAGTGCACGCTCCCTTTGACGGGAGCCATGGAGCGGCCACTCCTCATGCCGCCCGCATCCCGCGCGAGAGGCCGGGGGAGCTTTCGGACGCCGGATCATACGAGCATGCCGGCGCCGGACCGGGGGAGTGCCTGGTGTCGTATCGGTGGTCCACTAGAGCGCCGATTATATCTCGCTCGCGCCTGTGGGCGCCTCGGCGCATCCCTTCAGCGTTGGACGAGGCGTCCAAGGAGCGGAATCTTCACGAAGATGGCGTGGTCTGGGCACATCTCCTGGCAACAGTAGCAGCGGATGCAGCGGGAGTAGTCGTGCACCGGGGGAGTGGGCCGCGCCTTCGGCCGGCCGTCGGCGTGGAGGGTCGCCCGCGCGCCGCCGCTGTCATGCCCGTCCCCCGCGCCGTTCGCGGGGCGCTCCTCCTTGAACGTCACCGCCTTCGGCTCCACGGGGCAGACTCTCACGCAGGTGCCGCACGCCGTGCAGAGTGAGTGATCGATGACCGGACGGGGGACCAGACGGTTTCGCAGCATGCGGATGTGCCACGCGGCGCTACGGCTGTCCCAGCCGTTCGCGCCCGTCGTGGAGCCTGGTCGCCGGTTCACGTTGAAACCGGGGGTGTGGACCGAAGACAGAGGGTCGCCGAGCAGTTCGATGTCGTGAGCCTGACCGAGACCCCAGGCTTCACCCCAGGTGACGGTGCCCACCAGCGAGACGTCGAGGTCGACGATACGGCACATGGTGGCGTCCAGGGCCACGGGATCGTCCGAGAGGAGGACTACGTTCATCGCACGTGGATCTCCTCCACGTGGACCGTTGCCCTCCATGGCCACGATGCCGTCCATCACGAAGAGGCGGGGCCGCAGGAGTCGGTTCAGGTCAACCAACATCTGGGCGAAGTGCTCAGCGTCGGGCACCCGGGCGTGAAAGGCACCCTTGCGCACCCCGGGGATGCACCCGAACTGGTTCTTGATCGCCCCCGTCATCCGGACGAGGGCGTGTGTCTTCATCTTCGGGAGGGACACGATCCCGTCGGCGTCGAGCCCCGAGGCGGCGATCTCGAACTGCTTGATGAGCCGACCTTCAGTGAAGGACACCGTCCGCGCCTCGTTGAAGTCGGCGCGCGCCACCCCAAGCGCCTCAGCGGCTGCGACGATGCCCGCCTTGCGGGCGGCGGTCCGGCCCGACCCGAAAGCCGGGGAGTCCCCGTAGCTGAGTGTCGCTCCGGCGGCGGCCAGGTGGCGCGCCACCGCCGCGAAGACGGAGGGGTGAGTGGTGATGGCGTCCTCGGGCGCGCTCGCTACCAGCAGGTTGGGCTTCAGCAGGACGCGCTCTCCCGATCGGACGAAACGCTCCGCTCCTCCCAGGAAATCGAGGCCTCGGCCCACGGCCTGGAACACGCCTTCGGGCTCGTAGCCTTCGCAACGGATGACGGCGACCTGCGCTGTTGTCAAGGGTGCCTTCCTAGCCCCGCAGCGTGGCTTTGACGCGGTTCGGTCTCAGCAGCAACTCCAAGGCGTGGCGCACGTCGCCCACGACCACATCCGACTTGAGCAGCGTCTCGGCGGCCGCTCCCTCTCTACCTATGACGCAGACGCCCAGAACGGAGGCTTCGATCATGGCGGTGCTCCCTCATAGCGATACGATGGTGACAGTGTACCGCCTGGGTGCGGAACAGGAATCTCTACAGGGTTAGACGTCCTTGCATGCGCGATCCTTCACCGACCGTGCCCGCCAACCGTGGTTGGCCGATG
>JBBRDB010000079.1:0-10534 GCA_038204345.1 Thermoleophilia bacterium
AGGCACAAAACCGCAACAGCCATGCGTCGATTCCCGGCGGGCCCCCTCCCCTCGAGGCGATCCCGGTCGTGCGCCCCGACCCTGTCTCCGAACGACCTCGCCAGCAAACTCACGGAAGAAGCAGAAAAAGACGAGGCAACGCAGGCGGAGATTGATCAAGACAAATTCTCGTGGGCACCTCGTCTCGTCGCTGTCGGCCGCACGAAAGACGGGATCCTCTACGGTGGTCGCGCGTGGTTGTCTGTGAAGTGCGAAGATGCGGCCATCGAAGCGATCATCGCCGGCGTTCCGCCGTCGGCTTCCTCAGACTACGGCATGCCGTTCGGCCGCCTCTACGAGCGGGCCTGTGGATCACCAACCTGAAGACCGGGCGGACCCATCACGCGGGCCGCCTCGATCCTCAGATCATGCGCGAGTCGTTCGGCTCGTAGGCTTCATCGGGTCGGTGCGCCCGCGGCGCCGGGTGCAGCGCGCCGGGTGGTCCTCGCCGGCTAGATGAAGAGCATCTGCGCACCGTCCGTCAGGTCCATGAAGTCGCCCGCGGTGACGACGTCGATCACCCCTTCGACAAAGTCTTCCATCTGCAGGCCCATCATGTCCGCCGACATCTTGCAGGCGTAGAGCTTGGCGCCTCCGTCCACGAGCATCTGGAGGTACTCGCGCACCGGTGGCGCTCCGACTTCGGCCATCTTCTTCTTCATGAGGCTGGTGGAGAATGCCGTCATGCCGGGCACGACTCCCATGAGGTTGGGGATCCCCAGATTGCCAGGCACGCCCATCATGCCCATCTTCATGCTGGTATTGGCGACCGGGGCGATCTCCAGATGGTCGATCCGCTTCTCGCTGATCATGTCCATCCCCCAGAAGGTGAAGAAGATGGTCACGTCGATACCATTGCCCAGCGCGGCCCAACCCATGACCAGCGCGGGATAGGCCATATCAAGGCTGCCCTTGGAGCAGATGAATGCTATGTGGCGGTTCTCTTCGGCCATGCGATGTGCCTCCTCTTGTCTTTCGCGGACGTCGTGATACTTCAGATCTGCTACACGCATCCCTCAGGCTTGCCCAGACCGGCGATGCGGGCCACCTTCTTCGCCGGGCCCTTCGGGAAGAGGACGAAGAGTTCCTTGGTCGTGACCCCGGTTCCAGTGGTGATCTGCCGCAGCGTGGGCGACTTCCCGTTCAGCTTCCCCGCCGCGTCGCGACAGAAATCGACCACCTTCCAATGAGCGTCGGTCAGCTCACCCATGCCCTCTTCTCCGGCTATCGCGATAGCGATATCCTTGTTCCACTCCGCCGGGTCGGTCAAGAACCCTTCGTCGTTCACCTGCACTTCTTTGCCCGCGATCGTGCGAGTTGCCACCGCTTCTTCCTCCTGATACTCGATTGCCTTGTCGGGTCCCTGTCTGTAACGGGGGTCTCTTCGGTGTGGGGAGCCGCTCCTACTTCCCAGCTGCCTGCGCCCCGATGACGCCGAGCACGCGCATGGTGAGCCCGAAGCCGCGGCGCACATCCGGATCGCGCATCTGCTTGAGCAGGGCGGGCAGCGACGTGTTCACCGGCTGCGCGATCTCGACTTCTCCTTCGGAGATGATGCCGCGGATGAAGCCTAGGATCTCCGGTTGGGTCATGTCCTTGATGACGCTCAAGATGAGCACGATGTTGTCGCCCAGACGCTCGATGTCTTCTGCGCCGAAGGAGGTGACTACGTTGTCCATGACCTTCACTCCACCTTTAGCGAAGGTGAAGTAGCCCTTGTTCTCAGCCGCTTCCAGTAGGTTCGTGGTCTTGTCGAAGGCGTCGCCGACGAGGGGGCCGACTGTCTGCCCGAGGTCGGCCAGGCTTTCGAGTTGGTCGAGCATCGCGTCGAGATTGCGCGTATTGCGCATCATGCGCTTGAGCAGCCGCAGCAGGTCGGACAGGTCGACGTAGTCCTGCACTTCCTCCAACTGCTCCGTGGTGATGCGGAAGACGTCGTTGATGATGGGCGTGGCGTCGTCGAGCAGTTCGGCGCGGGATTCCTGCCTGCGGGCTGCGCATCGTGCCTGCTCAGTGAGGTACTCAACCTGATCGGCGAGCCGGTCGAGCTTCTTGTCGAGAGCGACGAGTGAAGGTTCCATTCCCCGCCCCTACGCGCGCCGCTTGCCCGACATGCTCATGCGGGCAGGCAGCGGGAGTTCTTTGCCTTTCAGCAAAGTGTTCCAGTACATCCACCGGAACATCATCTTGCCCCAGTGGTTCATCTCCGATTCTTGCAGCAGCGAGAACGGCCCCACTCCCGGCAGCGGGAAATGACCTGGCAGCGGCTCGACGTCGTAGTTGAAGTCGATGAGGAGTCCCTTACCGAAGCCAGATTCGATGAAGCAGTTGGCGTGGCCGTCGAACGTGGGCATCATCTCCAGACCGTCGATGTGGCGAAGGAAGTTCTCCGAGAAGCAGTCCACCGCGAAGTGCGCGACGGAGCCGGCTTTCGACGTGGGTAGGGCCGCGGCGTCGCCCAAAGCGAAGATGTTGTCGTGGGCGTTCGACAAGAAGGTGTGCTTGTTCACCGGCACGTAGTTCAACTCGTCGCCAAGGCCCGAACGTGCGATGAGGTCGTCGCCCATATTGAGCGGCACCGTGACCAGCAGGTCATACTCCACTTCGCTCTCGTCATAGTGCACGATCTTCTTGGCGTCGGGGTCCACGCGTTCGATCATGAACTCCGGGATAACCTCGATCCGCTTCTGCTCCAGGATGTCCCCGAGATGCTTGGCGGCGATCGGTTTGGTGAAGGCGCCGGGGAGGGGGGTGGCGTAGATCAGATCGACCTTGTCGCGGATGCCTTGCTCGTGGAAGAACCAGTCGGCCAGCATGATGAACTCGAGCGGTGCGACGGGGCACTTGATCGGGTCCTCCACGACGTTGAGCACGAGCCGGCCGCCCTGCCAGGTGCGCAGATGCTTGGCGAGTGCGACCGCGCCTTCCACCGTGTAGAAGTCGTAGATGGAGTGGTGCCACTCGGATTCCATCAGGCCGGGGGTCTCCTCGGGGCGCGTCTGCGTCCCCGTGGCGATGACCAGGAAGTCATAGTGGAGGACCCGCCCGTCGCTCAGTTTCACGTGGTTCTGGTCGGGTTCGATAACGTCGGCCTCGGCCTTGATCATCTCGACCCCGGCCGGGATGAAGTCGCGCTTGGGTTTCATCACATCGTTCTTGCTGTACATGCCGAACGGGATGAACAGGAAGCCGGGTTGGTAGTAGTGGATCTCGTGCGGGTCGACGATGGTGATCTTCCACTCGCCGACATCGAGCAGGCGCCGAAGGCGGTTGACGACCATGGTGCCTGCGGTTCCAGCACCGATAACCAGCAGTTGCTTCATGTACGGAGGCCTCCCTGTTGTGCTCTGTACCCACCGAGCTGCTTGTGACGAAGGTCACAGATGCCGAAGCCTCAGTCCCTCCGATCTCTCGCCGCCGCAACAGTGCGGAGCGAGAGTACGCCTATCATACCCTACGGGGTATTACTTGTGCAAGGTTGCGCGAGCCAGATTCGTAGCGCGGCTCGCTCTATCCGCAGATCGCGCGCGAGCCGCTCCCAACGGGAACACCAGATACCACGCGCTGAATACCTGCAGCGGTTCCGCGAGGTCATCAGGAAGCGCTTGGCTTACGAGACGTCGGAAGAGGAAGGTGACGAATGAGAGGGTCCCTCCGCAAGCGAGGCGGCAGTTGGGAGTGGCGGGCGCGGACACCCGAAGGCCGGCATGTCAGTAAGGCCGGCTTCCATACCCGCAGGGTTGCGGAGGTGCCGGTGCGGACTCAGACATGGTTTCCTTTCGCTCGACGTACCCCGACTATGCCAACGGCTTTGCCGCTCAGCTGCGCCCCGAAGCTGCGTCGGACTGCAGCGGCATGTTAGACGTTTCCCTCTGGATGCGAGCCCATCAGTCGTTCGCTGCGCCACACACGGACGATCGTGACCACGGCGTCATCACCACGATAGACGATGCGATACGGGGGCATCTCGAGTTCGCGAAGCCACGGGGTATCGAACTCGGGGACGATCCTGCCGCTATCCGGGAACAGCGCGAGCCGGCCGACGCGCTCCAAGACGGCCGCAACGAGACGAGTGCCGACCTCGGGCACCTGCTGCGACGTGTACCAGGCGACTATGTACCAGGCGACTATGTCCAGCAGGTCGTCTTCCGCGGACTTCGCGAAATCGACGCGGAATCCTTCAGCCATCAGTCGAGGCCCAAACGACGCTTCACTTCATCGAGTGACGCGACCCGCCCTGCATCGATATCGGCCAAGCCGGCAACAACGGCGCGCATAAAATCGCGCTCCTCTTGCGCGGCCTCGTAGGCCGAGAGGGCCTGGACGACTGCGACGCCCCGACCATGACTGGTGAGGAGGACGGGACGACCCGTCTCGCCAACGCGGCGAACGATCTTGCCGGGATTCACCTTCATGTCGCCGAGCGGCACGATGTCCTCTGAGAACTTCACAGTGGCTGCCATGACCGCCCTCCAGATAGCACCATCATTATGGTGCTGATCATAGCACCGCAGACAAGGGCGTAAAACAGAACACGTCCAACGTGTTTGCCCATCAGCAGCGCGCCGATGCCTCCTCAACCAGTCTAGCGTTCTTCGCGCCTGCTGTTGCTTGTTGGACGGGGGTGGCCCGTGCCGGACCCCACCTCCATGTAGACGAGCCACGCGAAGCCAACAACGTAGAGGAGCCTTTGCACGACTCCCGCGCCCGTGCTCGACAGGCCGAACAGCGCAGAAAGACCCACGATGCCCACTAGAGCAGCCGCATGGATCAACCTCCTTTGGACTGGCTGGTCAGATAGCGCGTAGGTCATGGCAGCGAAGGAAATCCCCGCGCCAGCCACACTGGCGGCTATCGAGTGTAGTTGTGCCTCGACCATCGAGTACTCAACACCGTCCGCAAACGGTTCCGCCGAGAAGACGCCCGCAAGAAACATGCCCACGCCATACAGGATCAGGGCCACCTCTCTGTACCAGTAGCGAGGCTGCATCCGCAAACGCACCACGGCGCCAGCCACGAGCAAGCCTCCGAAGCTAGCGAACCCCAGGCGCATCACCCACGCAAGAGCGTATCCTTGCGAGCCGAGTTGGCTAACGGTGTTCTCCGACATGGAGTACGCATCCGGGGCGATAGCGTGTGCCACCACGATGAATGCCGTGACCACCGCAACGGCGAGCATGTTGAACCGCATCGAATCCTCTTCCGTCTGCGGGTGACACAAGAATCAATAGGCCAGCCATCTGTCCTAACCGCCCCTGCGCATAAGCTTGCTGCCCACGCACCCCACTTCCTCGATTCTACCTGCTGGCCGGCAGCTGCGCTTGTCCGGTGGGAGCCCGAGGGGAGCTACGCCACGGTAACGACCACGTGTCCTTTCTTGTGTCCCTTCTCGACGTACGCGTGGGCCTCGACGATCTCCTCCAGCGGATAGCGCCTGTCGATCACCGCCCGGACCTTCCCGGTCTCGATGAGATCCTTGAGGAAGACAAGGTCCTCGGGACTCCCACCTCCAGAACCTGAGTCCCTGTTGACGTTGAGATAGACGCCCGTGTTCTTCAAGGACTTCTTTGCCCCTGAGGGCGAGAGCTTGCCCACAGCATCGAAGACGACGTCGTAGGTCTCGTCGCCCTCTGCGAAGTCCCGCTGCGTGTAGTCGATCACCCTGTCGGCCCCGAGAGAGCTAACCATCTCCAGGTTGGCGGTACTGCAGACCCCCGTGACATCCGCCCCGAACGACTTCGCGAGCTGCACCGCGTAGGTGCCTACGCTTCCGCAAGCGCCGTAGATCAGGACCTTCTGCCCGCCGTCGATGTTCGCCTTGCGCAGGACACGCAGTGCAGTGACTGCTCCGGTGGCCACACCGGCGGCGGCTTCCTCGAGCGTCATGTTCTTCGGTTTCGTCGCCATCATCCCATCCTTCGTAACCGACTTCCTGGGCCTCTCCCGCACGCACGCGTACTCGGCATAGGCACCGAGGCCCCAACCGGTGAAGGCGAACACCTCATCGCCCGGCTTGAAGAGGGTCACGTCCTTGCCGACCGACTCGACCTCTCCGGCCAGCTCCATCCCGAGAATCGGGTTCTTCGGGCAAGTGAAGCCAAGGACCAGTCGCGCCATGAATCGTTGCCCCCGAGGAACATCGAAGCTTCGAATCCTCACGTCCCCACGGTGCGCCGTCGTCGTATGCACCTTGATCAGCACCTCGTAATCCTTTGGAACGGGTTTCTCTACCTGTTGGAGCTCGAGAACATCGGGAGGACCATATCCCGTACACACGACTGCCTGCATTGCCGGATCCCTTCAGCCTGAGGATCTGCCTGCCCATTCTCCATCGAACCGTCTTTGCGCGTCAGCTGCAAGCCGCCTGACAGGTTTTGGTGCTCAGTCTAGCTCTGTCGGCGGCTTGTCGGCTGCATGCGCCTGTTCGACATCCCATAGTACCGCGGTCTCAGGACCCAAAGTCGCTCTCTATCTCGTCGAACCACTTATCCGTGAAGTCCGCGAATTCCGTGAGCTTCACACAACCCGCGCCCTGCAGTCCGTCGAGTAGCCCCGAGAGCAAAGGATGGACGACGTTGGGCCCACCGTTCCGGTCATAGCAGGAGATCAACAGTAGATCGGTCGGAATGGACCCACCAACGGAGAACGCGGCCACGGTTCTCCCGCACGCCCCTGAGTACAAGTCCGCAGACCGCCTGGCGCGATTCACCGTCAACCCGAAAAGCGACCGCCTTATCCATACGGGCCTCTATTCGATTGATGGGTGACGCCGTACGCACCCGATCCAGGGTCTACGGCCACAGAGTCGACTCAGGATTGCCGGCGACGGAGTGATACGGAGCCTTGGGGGCTGCCAGAATGGCGGCGGCGAACGACTTCTCATCGAGGATCTCGAACGTGTTAGGCATAACCTGCGGCGCAGGCGCCTCACTTCCGAAGATCACCTCATGGCTGTCAGGTTGATGCCTTTGTTGGGACGATCCCGATCAGACAACAATCCTCATGAGCACGCCGGCGGCATAGCCGAATCCGACGGAGAGCAGCCATGTTCCGGCGATCGCGACAGGCACCGCCAGCATCCCAGACTTCACCCGCTGCACATTGGTGGAAGGCAGGAGCCACAGCAGCAACAGAGCTGCTGGGTCAGCGCCTCCGCGGCGAGTAGACCGACGGGCAGGGCGACCGCCGCAGATGCAGACCAGCCGCTCGCACGGGCCGGCCACACCAACGCCGCAATGGCGGGCACTCCCGTGAGAGCGGCAGTGCCCCAAACCGCGATGTCGCGCGGCGGGATCACCGCGAAATACAGGTAGGTCGCGGTGTAGCAGGCCGCCACCATCGCGACCATCACCAATATGGCGCGCAGGGCGGCCATCGGACGGCTGGGAGCGGTCACAGCCGCAGCGGTGATGACAACGATCCACGCACCGACGTAGGTGCCGACATCACCGAGACCCGGCAGCGAAGACTGATCCGCCATCTTGGCAAGCGCACCGAGCGCCAGCCCGGCGAGTGCCGACAGCAGAAGCCCCTGCAGAGGAACGGGCTGAGATGGCTGCTGCTCCCCCACTTGACCCCCGTGATTCGTCCTAACGCCCCTGCGCATGACTCGCGAGCCTCGCGAGTCAGGTCGATGTGCTGGTTAGGTCAGTCCCGGCGCACTTCATCGGGGCGGATCAGCTGACTCCCGTGACGGACCGACAGCACCTCTACGGCTGAGCCGACCCGGTAGAACACGCGATACGCTCCGAAAAGGAGTTCGCGCACCTCGCGCGACCCGAGTTCGGGAACCACACGCCCACTCTCTGGGAACCGGGTCAACCCCTCGACCGCATCGAAGAGTTGAACCGTCCACTGCACGGCAGCGTCGGGATCGTCGCGAGCAATGTACACAGCGATCTCATCGACGCGTTCCAGTGCGGGGTCGGTCCACAGACTACCTGCATTCCTCGATCCGGCTCAGGATGCGGGATCTGGCCTCCTCGTGTGGGACGGCTCGGCCCGCGGCCAGCTGGGCTTCGGCACGAGTGATGTCTTCGAGCAGCGCCAGTCGCTCCCGCATCGCCTCGAACTCGCGTATGTCGAGGACCACGACCACGCCGCGACCACGTTGCGTCAGCACGAGTGGGCGTCCCGTCTCATTGACCTGTCTGACGAACGACGCGACGCCGGCCCGGAACTCCGAGAGCGGGCGGATGTCTTCATCGAGCTTGAGCGGCTGCATGCCAGCCTCCTAGTACTTTTTCACGTACATCCTAGAGTACAACTAGATAGAAGGCAGCACAAGCCCTGGGCCTGGAGAAGAGATCTGGCCTAACGTGTTTGCCGCTCAGCCTCGCCGCGGAGCGGCGTCGGTCTGCAGCGGCTTGTTAGGCGCGAGGCATCGCGTCCGCGTTGACTCCCGAAACGGGTATGCCTTCCGCTTCGCATCGGAGTGCGTAGAAGTACCGTACGAGGGGCGGCGCTTCGAGCATCTCAGGCGCCAGGCGCCTGAGTGTGCGCTTCCCGACACGCTTGTCCACCAGCGCCAGGCACCTTCGGAGCGTCGCCGTGTGTGTGCACCACGCTTTGCTCTGGTCCTCGGACTCCGTTCCCGCCAGCGGCTGCTCGATCGGCTCAGTAAGGAACCAGCCGGCCGACGATACGAACTCGTAGCTGCCGAAATCCTTGCCCGCAGGGTCGAAGTCGTCCGCCGGGATGGCGACTCCGTCCTCACTCCATCCGCCTACGAATGAGCGCATCTCGGCCTTGATGTCGCAGAAGTTGGCGACGACCTTACCGTCGACATGAATCTCCGCGTGGCCACGATGGTGCGAAGCTTTCCCGGTGCCGGGTCACCAAGTAGTCCACACGGTCAGCGAGACGCGGCGCGAGGAACGACCTGAGTTCCTTGCGCATCTTCTGCCAACTGCTGAACCGTGGTGCCGCACTGCTCATGAGGTCATCTCAACTCTGCGCCCAACGCCCACGGCATCACCTGCAGCCGCGAGGCGGCTGTCCGGTGCATGCCGTTGTTATGCTGCCTGTGCGATCACGCGACCGACCTCGCCGCGCGACGCCCCTAGAGTCAACAGGGCCTTGACCAGCAGATCGAGCGAGACCGACGCGTCCGCCGCCTCCATCCTCGCGACCCGGGACTGGCTCGAGCCGAGCCGACGTGCTACTTGGGACTGAGTCCAGGAGTTGCGCGTGCGCAGCTCACGCAGGTAGTCTGCCAAGGCGAGCTTGAGTTCGACGAAGGCCGCCTCCTCTTCGGTCAACTCGAGGAAATCGGCCGCATCGCCGCTCCGCCAGCCGGCGGCCACCAGACGGTCGTTCTTGGCCTTGTCCATTGAGCTCACTCCTTCTCGCCCACGACCTCATCGTAGGCACGCAACCTGCGTCTGCAGGCATCGATCACCGACTTCGGAGTGGCCCGCGTCTTCTTCGCGAACACCTCGGCCACCACGATCGCGTCGGTATCGATGCGGTAGACGATCCGCCAAGTGGCGGCTTCGTCCACGATGCGCAGCTCGTGACACTGCCTGCCCATGGCCGGCATCGGCCTCGAGTGCGGCAGGCCGAGAGACTCCCCGCGCTGCAGCCTCCGCAAGAGCAGACCGGCCTCTACGCGGGCGGTCGCCGTGAGCGATGGCGTGTGAACCTCCCCGTGTAGCCACATGAGCGGCTTGTCGGTGCTGCGCCTCACCTTGGGCAGTCTATGTCAGACATGACATATGGTCAAGAGCCCTTGGCGGTCGAGCATAACGTGTTGCGCATGACCCGCGCCCGTTGACTTTCATGGTAGCCGACGACTTCCGAAGTCGGGTCGATGCCCTTGTTAGACCTCGCCACGCGCCCGCTCGAGGCCGTGGCTCTTCCGGTCACGACGCCAAGTGACGGCCGAACCTGCCTCGCAGGGCCCACTGCGAACGGGAGAGTGGCAGATGCGACGAGAATGAGGACCAGAATTGCGATTTCCTCAGGACCTTGGAGCCCCCTGGCCACCGCGGCTAGTGCCAGGATGCCAACTGCGCTGATCACGGTGCCTAGTGTTCTCCAGCGAGCGTCAGTCACGTGACATCCTCTGCGTAGGTCTAACGCCTGAGTTAAGCCGAGCCACGAAGTGGCTTCGGCTCGAACGAATTGTTAGACCTAAGCCTGGACGGTTGAGGGGCTCGCCGTTAGCGCTTGCCCTGCTTGCCCAACGTAGTCTCTAGCAAATTGACCATCTGTTGGGCCGCGCCTTTGACTGCTTGCTCAACCGATTGCGCCTGCTCGCTGACTGCAATTGGCTGCTGGCCGGCAAGCCTAACCTCCAGCAAACAACGCTTGTCCGTCATGCCCGGATTTGCCCGCGCTGTTCTCGTCACTTAGATGTACTTCAATGCGCGTGATCTGATCACTGAAACGGCTTAGAACGCGCCTCAGAACATCTTCGACACTTTGAGCAAATGCCTCATCTCCGGAGATGTTCTTATCTGTATTGATCTGGACTTGCATGACAGTGCCCTCC
>JBBRDB010000080.1:0-10397 GCA_038204345.1 Thermoleophilia bacterium
GACACCCGGTAGCCGCCCCGGCGCGCGTTGCCCGTTGACCGCGCCCCCGCCCCTTCGCGGGCGGCCGTATAAGTGTCGTGCAAGAAGCCCTTGAGCGTCCCGTTCTCCACCAATGGCGTGACGCCGCGCGGCACGCCCTCGTCGTCGAAGGGCGCCGTGCTCATCCCGTCCACGTGCAGACCGTGATCGATCAGAGTGAAGCTGTCGGCTGCGATTTGGTCACCCAACCGACCGGCAAAAAGTGAGCGCCCTCTCTGCACGGCATCCGCGCTCAGGGCCTGGGCGGCGACGCCGATCACTGCGGCGGCGGCCTCGCGATCGAGGACCACCGTGTATCGCCCGGTGGGACACGGACGGGCTCCAAGCAGGGCGGCGGCCTTGCCGGCGGCCTCGTGCCCGGCCGCCGCCGCGTCGAGTTCCCCCGGCTCTCGGCCGGTGTTGAACCCAAGCCCGGTCTGGACTTCGTCGCCACTGCGGGCATGCGCCGACAGGTAGACGTAGCAGAAGGTCTGCTCACCGTAAGCCTCCACCCCGCGCGTCGAGACGATGGCCACACGCGAGGCCTGATCGACGTAGCTGCTCTCCTCCACCGTCTCTATGTGGGGCGACGACAAGGCGACGCGTTCGGCCTCCAAGGCCAGTTGAATCTTCTGTTCTATCGGAGTCCCGAGGAGCCCGGGACGCCACAGTCCGGGCACCTCGGGATACGCCTGAGGCGCGTCCGGAAGCCGGACGGACACGTCGGCGTCGGACACCGACGTGTTCGACACCGCCATCGCGACCACCCGATCGAGCGCGGCTCCCGAGAAATCGCCCGTGTAGGCGTAACCCGACCGCGAACCTTCCACATACCGCACCCCGAGCCCCATCGGCGCACCGGTGACCAGGGACTCGACCTCGCCCTGGTACACCTTGACCGAGATGGTCTCCGAATGCTCCACGAAGACCTCGAGGTCACCCGGATATCGCGTACCGCGTGCCAAGACATCTTTTCCAACGGCGACAAGATCCAGGGGCCCGGAGCCTCCCATCATATTGCCGTCCCGCCCACGGTCAATTCGCGGATGCGCAGCGTGGGCTGGCCGGTCCCCACCGGCACCACCTGGCCTTCTTTGCCGCACATGCCGGCCTTCACTTCCAGGTCGTCGGCGATCGCGTCTATCGAGCGCAGTACTTCTGCGCCGTTCCCGATGAGGGTGGCGCCGCGAACGGCGGGCCCGATGCGTCCTCCCTCGATCAGATACCCCTCGGAGACGCCGAAGACGAAGTCTCCGGTGGCGGGATCGACCTGTCCTCCTGAGAGACTCTTGGCGTAGAAGGCCCGGGGCGTGTCGGCGATGAGATCTGCAGCCGCGATGGCCCCGGGCGCAAAGTAGGTATTCGTCATGCGCGGATAGGGCAGGTGTCGAAAACTCTGACGCCGGCCGTTGCCGGTCGAGGCCAGCCCGAGCTTCTCGCCTCGGAGGATGTCGGTGAGGTAACCGGTGAGAACACCCTCCTCGATCACCACGGTGGGCTCGGTGGGCGTCCCCTCGTCGTCGACGGCGTTGCTGCCCCACATCCCCGGGGTCGTGCCGTCGTCGAGCGCGGTGACGAACGCTTCCGCCACTCTCTCACCTCGCTTGCCCTCCCAGATGCTGGTCTTCTTGACGATGAAATCGGCTTCCAGACCGTGCCCGCAGGCCTCGTGGAACAGCACGCCCCCGAACCCGTTGGCCAAGACCACGGGCATGCGGCCACTGGGTGCGGGCTGCGCGCCGAGCATGACCAGAGCCTTTTCCGTAGCTTCCAGCGCTACCCGCACGGGCGCGTCGCCGTCGAGGATCTCGAAGCCCAAGGTACCGGCCAGCGTCTCGTGGCCGGTCTGGATCACGCCCCCGCGCTGAGCGACCACGTTGACGCTCACCACGACTCGTGTTCGATCGTCCTGCGCGAACGTACCCCGCGAGCCGGCCACCCAGATGCGCTGCCTGCTCTCTGAATAGCCGGCCGCGACTTGGCGCACCTCCGCCGAACGTCCGCGGGCCGCCGCGTCGATCGCCCTCAGAATGTCCGCTTTGGCGGTCGTCTCCACGGAGACCGGCCGCACTCCCACCTCTGGGCGGGGCCCAACCTGGACCACCTTGACCGAGGCGGGCAGAGAAGAGGCGCCCTTCACACTCGCGCTGAGGCGCTCGGCGAGCCCCAGAAGCGATGCCTCGTCGAGTGCGTCCACATAGCCGAAAGAGGTAGTGGGTCCCTTTACGAGACGTATGGACGCGCCCAGGTCTATCCCGGAGGAGACTTCCTCCAAGCGGCCGTCGTCCAATCGGATCGACAGAGACGATCGGTCCTCGGCGAAGATCTCAGCGTAGTCTCCGCCGTGTCTGAGAGCACGAGTGAGCACCGCGTCGGCCAATGCCCGACTGATACCGGGCGATGCCGCCGTCACGGGACGCGCTCGCTGCGCTCATTGTGGCGCACGGTGCCGATCGACTCGAAGAGCGTCAGCCGATCACCGGACTCATGGCCAGGATGTCGTCCGCCAAGGCCAAGAACTCCCCGGCCTCCGGAGCAGTCTGGTCGAACGCCAGCATCGAGCCGTCGTCGAAATAGAGTTCCACCGAGGGCTTCTTCTTCCGCATGAAGAAGAAGTAGTAGACACCCGCCGCGGCCGAGCCAAGGACCGATACGAAACCGAAGAACTTGAGCAGCTTCTTCATCACGCCTCCACCTCCGGCTCCTCGTCGACCTCCTGAGTATCGCGAATGCAGGTCTTCAGGTCGTAGAAGACCAAACCGATGCGGCTGTCCTTCTTTGCCGTGGCGAGCATGCCCATGCCACCGTCCTGGGGCTCTTGAACGAGGAACACCGTGCCGCCTGGGCTCTCGACGACCAATTGCGTCAGAGGTGCCGACCCCATATCCGCGGCCCGGGCTGCGCCGGCCGCCGAAAGTTCTCTTGCCTTTCTCACCATGGTCGGCTGCAGACCCTCCGAGAAGTTCGAGGCCAAAACCTCCTCACCGGAGAACAGAACGGCCTTATCGACGTCAGTGGAGATCTCAAGCATCTCCTTGAAGGCCTTTTCCGCTTGTTCTTTCACGCGATGCTCCTTTCTACGGGCGAAGGGGACCCCTTCCTGCACCGTCCCGAGTCGGACCCCTGCCGCGACGCTGGTAGCGGTCGTAAGTGTATCACTACCGCTTTCCATGCCTTCCGGAAACACGAGCAGGTGCCGAGGTCGTGAAGCTGATCGGCCGCACCGAGGCGCCGCCATGGCCGCCGACCACGGGCCGACACGACGACGGGCGGCCCGAAGACCGCCCGTCGCAGCGTCCGGCGCACTCCAGAGAGTGCGCCGTCTAAGAGCCGCGAGGCTCTTCTTACATCATGCCGCCCATGCCGCCCATGCCGCCGCCACCCATGCCGCCCATACCGGCACCGGCTTCTTCCGGCTTGTCGGCTACGATGACTTCGGTGGTCAGTATGTTCTTGGCGATCGAGGCCGCATTCTGCAGAGCGGAGCGCGTGACCATGGCCGGGTCGATGATGCCGGCGCCGATCATGTCCTCGTACTCGCCGGTAGCGACGTTGAGCCCGATGCCCTTGCCGCGCACCTTGACTTCGTTGATCACGACCGAGCCTTCGAGGCCGGCGTTGTTGGCCAACTGACGAAGGGGTTCCTCGAGGGCGCGCGCAATGATGTTCACACCGGTCTGCTCATCTCCCGAGGCTTCGATAGCCTGCACGGCCGGGATGGCCAAGACGAGGGCGACACCGCCGCCGGGGATGATGCCCTCTTCGAGGGCCGCCCGGGTGGCGCTCAGCGCGTCTTCGACGCGGTGCTTCTTCTCTTTGATCTCGGTCTCGGTGGCCGCTCCGACCTTGACCACAGCCACACCGCCGGCCAGTTTGGCCAGACGCTCTTGCAGCTTCTCGCGGTCGAAGTCGGAGTCGGTGTTCTCGATCTCGGCCTTGATCTGATTGATCCGACCTTTGATCTGATCCACGTCGCCGGCGCCGTCGATGATGGTGGTGTTGTCCTTCGTCACAACGACCTTGCGGGCGTGACCGAGCTGTGTGGTCTGGGTGTTCTCCAGTTTCAGACCCAGTTCCTCGGTGATGACCTCGCCGCCGGTGAGGATGGCGATGTCTTCCAGCATGCGCTTGCGCCGGTCGCCGAAGCCGGGGGCCTTGACGGCGATACCGGTGAAGGTGCCGCGCAACTTGTTGACCACGAGCGTAGCGAGGGCTTCGCCTTCGACATCCTCAGCAATGATCAGCAGAGACTTGCCCGACTGGATGGTCTTCTCCAGCACCGGGAGCAGGTCCTGAACCGAGCCGATCTTCTGGTTGGCGATAAGGATGAAGGGATCCTCCATCACCGCTTCCATGCGCTCGGGGTCGGTGACGAAGTAAGGTGAGAGATAACCCTTGTCGAACTGCATGCCTTCGGTGAATTCCAGGTCCATACCGAAGGTGTTGGATTCCTCGACGTTTACTACGCCGTCCTTGCCTACCTTCTCGATAGCGTCGGCGATGACGTCGCCGATCTCGGAATCGTCGGCGGAGATAGTGGCCACCCGGGCGATCTCAGACTTGCCGGAGATCTCCTTGGACTGCGACTTGATCTCCTCCACGGCCACATCGACGGCCCTCTCGATGCCGCGCTTTAGGGCCATGGGGTTCGCACCGGCCGCTACGTTCTTCAGGCCCTCACGCACGATGGCCTGGGCGAGCACCGTCGCTGTGGTGGTGCCGTCACCGGCGATGTCGTTTGTCTTCGTAGCCACTTCGCGGACCAACTGGGCGCCCTGGTTCTCGAAGGCGTCCTCGAGTTCGATCTCCCGGGCGATGGTCACACCGTCGTTGGTGATCGTGGGGCTGCCGAACTTCTTGTCGAGCACCACATAACGACCCTTGGGACCGAGTGTGATCTTGACTGCATCTGCCAGTTGGTTCACGCCGCGCTCGAGGGCCCTGCGGGCCTCCTCGCCGTACTTGATGTCTTTTGCCATAAGTCTGTCAGCCTCCTTAGCTGCTCTACGTCTGCGTTCCGAGAGCCTTCACGCCGTGTGCGTGGTAGCCCGTCTCGGCGACGCCGCTGGTCATCGGTCCCGGTCTACTACTCGACCTTCGCAAGGATGTCGGACGCACGGAGAATCAGCACCTCGTCGCCCTCGACCTTGACTTCAGTGCCCCCGTACTTGCTGAAGATGACGACGTCACCCTCGGCCACACCCATTGGGATCAGTTGACCGTCGTCGTAGCGACCGGGGCCCACTGCGAGTACTTTGGCTTTCTGCGGCTTCTCTTTCGCCGTATCCGGCAGCACGATACCGCTGACCGTCTTCTCTTCTTCTTCCAGGACCTTTACTACGACCCTGTCCTCAAGCGGCACAAGTTTCATGCACAAACCCTCCTGTCGTCCGTTTCTCAGAGCCGTCGCCCACACGGCGACGATGCACTCACAACACCGAATTGGCACTCCCGCGTGGAGAGTGCCAACACGCTGCCCATGATATGCCCCGACTCAAGAAATGTCAAACTGAACGGACGCTGCCGAAGCGCAATCCGCCCCGGCAGGGCCCAGAGCCCCGTTTTCCCACACACGCGCGTGGCGGCAGTCCGAGGAGGGAGCCCGCGCATCCCGTTCGAAGACGCCGGCTATACCCCCGGTGTAACGTGCAGGGGAAGAGATGCCGACGCCTCCAAGCCGAGGTAGGCGGGGAACTGGAGTTCCGGTCCCGACAGAGCAGCCGCGCCGATCATCGCCGCGTTATCGGTGCAGTAAGCGAGGGGCGGCACCACCACGTGCAGGCCGCCTCGCTCTCCTTCGTCCGATACCCGTCGTCGCAGGAGTGAATTGGCGGCGACGCCACCGCCGATGGCGATCGCCGACACGTGCTCCGCGGCCGCGGCGGCGAGGAGCTTGGACACCAGCGCTTCCACCACCGCCTCCCTATACGATGCGGCTACGTCGGCTGCACGCTCCGCGCGTTCCTCCTCCGTCCACGAGCGTAGGAGATAGAAGAGCGAGGTCTTCACTCCCGAGAAGGAGAAGTCGAAACCGCCCCTGCGCTTCAGTCCGATGGGGAACTCATAGGCCTTTGGGTCGCCCGTCTCGGCGAGAACGTCCAGATCCCTCCCGCCTGGATAGCCGAGCCCCAGAAGCCGCGCGCCCTTGTCGAACGCTTCGCCGGCGGCGTCATCGAGCGTCTGACCGAGTAGGGAGAAGCGGCCCGGCCCATCCACCCGCACCAGCAAAGTGTGGCCACCTGACGCCACGAGTGCTACGAGCGGGAAGGGAGCCTCTGGATCCGTGAGCCGCACCGCGGCCAGGTGCCCGTGCAGGTGATTGACCGGCGTCAACGGCAGGCGATGGGCCCACGCGATCGTCTTAGCGGTATGCAACCCCACGAGGAGGGCCCCGATCAGGCCCGGGCCCACCGTCACTGCTACGCGGCCGAGCTCGGCAAACCCCACTCCGGCCGCGGCCATGGCTTCGCGCACCACCACGGTGGCGCGCTCGACGTGCGCCCTGCTGGCGGCTTCGGGCACGACGCCCCCGTAACGCTCGTGGATCACGTCCTGGGAGTGGCTCACCGACGAGAGCACGTCGCCCCCAGGCGACAGCACAGCAGCGGCGGTGTCGTCGCAGGAGGTCTCGAGTGCCAAGAGGGCGCCGGTCGTCGGTCTCATCCCCCGAATCGCCGCCGCCGACCCGTCAGCGCGAGGGCCGCTCACCACGCCATCTCCGGGCCATAGACCATGAGCAGAGCCGCCTCACCCGTGTCAGCGTAATAGTGGGGACGGCGCCCCGAATCCCGGAACCCACGGCTCCGGTAGAGGGCGATAGCGCCCGTGTTGCCCTCGCGCACCTCAAGAACGACCGGCACATCCCTAGGGGTGTGGCCCAGCAGTCCGTCGAGGAGTCTTCCACCAAGGCCGAGTGTACAACGGGACGGCGCAACGGCCAGGTCCATGACGTGCCACACCTCGCCGTAGTGCCGCGCCACGATGAAGCCGGCGAGGCGCTCGTTCTCGTCGACCACGACACGGAGCCACGAGAGAGAGTGTCGGAGTTCGTCCTGAAACATCCCCCGCGTCCACGGCGCGCCAAAGCAGGCCGTCTCGATCTCGAGCACGGCGGGCAGGTCGGCCTCCGTCATTTCCCGCACGACGAACATGCTCACGTCCGCCACGGGTCTCGCATCCGCTTGATGTGTCGGTCGGCGTCGGGGGTACGCACGTACGTGGGGCGCACGGCTTCGGGAGTCCCCAGGACGCCCGCGCGCCCGAAGTCCGAGGCGCGCCGGCCCATACTGACCGCACGGGTCAACCATTCCAGCATACCCCGGCCTTCGAAGGACCCGGAGTCGCCGATCTGCGACTGCCCGCGCACGAGATAGGTGGCCTCCACCTCCGCGGGCGCGCGGTCGCCGCCGACAGCCGCCGGCAGCAGACCCACATGCCCGGTGAGTAGTCGATGCTCCGTCGTGTGCTCCGGGTCGCGTTCAGCCACCGACGAATCGAAATCGTCCGGAGAAACGGCGAATGGTCCGCCCTGCCTCGTCCACGGTCCTCCGAACGCGATTGCGTCTACGTCCGCCGTACCCGGCTCCTCCTGATTCTCCTGATTCTCGGCGCGACGGTAGACTTCGGCGAAGACCTGCCCTCGGCGGGCATCGACCAAAGGGACTATGACGTTGACACTCTCGGCCAACCCTCGATCAACTGCCGCGGCCGCGAGAGCCGAAAGGGAAGACACGCCGACCACGGGCAGGTCGAGCGCGAGTGCCGCGGCCCTCGCTGAGGCAACCCCTATCCTCACCCCCGTGAACGTTCCCGGTCCCGTGCCCACGACGACGGCACCCAGATCACTGGGGCGCCCTCCGACCTCAGTCAGCACCTGCTCCACCAACTCCAGAAGCATCCTAGTCTGGGTTCCGGCGACCACGTGTTGACGAGAGGCCAACAGGGCAACATCACCATCCCCCCGGAACTCGAACATCGCCACGCCGGCTACGTTCGAGGATGTATCGAGCGCCAGCACCAGTCGCTTCAAGGTGCTGGGTGAGGTCGTCATCATGGTCGTCGTCATGCCCGGCCGAAGCGTCGCGCGACCTCGGGATCCCTGGCCTCGATGCGCAGCGTGCGGGTGTCGCGGTCGCGATGCCCGAGAACGACTACCCAGGTCGGCTCCCCCAAGGGCCCAAGGCCCGCCTCGGGCCACTCCACTATGGTGATCACCGTTGGTCCCACATACTCATCGAGAGCCAGGACGTCCTCGTCCTCCAGTCCGTCGAGCCGATACAGGTCAAGATGATTCACCGGTATCGGCCCATCGTAGACGTTGGCGATCGTGAACGAGGGACTCCGCACCTGATCGGTGACTCCGAGATCTTGCGCCAACATGCGCACGAACGTGGTCTTGCCGGCGCCGAGGGGTCCTTCGAGCAGAATGAGGTCACCCCTCCGTACGGCTGCAGCGAGACGACGAGCCGTCTCGCGCAGCGAGTCCAGGTTCACAGAGGCCGACTCCAGTACGACTACGCTCGGCTCGGTCCCGACTTCATCCTGATGAGACACCGGCCCTGCTCCTACCACAGCGGGAGCTGTCCGGAAGAGCCGCTGCTCCCCGCGCGCTCACTCGGAAGGTCCGCATCGCCGAGGTGATCGGACTCAGGGTCGTTAACCGTTGTCGTCCGCTCGTGTTGGGAGTCGTCCGCAGCCTCCGTTAGCGGGGCCGGCGCGGTTGGGACGGGCGTCGCGGATGGGACCGGCGTGGGCTGAACGGGCGTCGCGGACGGGATCGGCGCGGGCGTGGGCGCGGGCGCGGGCTCGATCGGTCGCGCCGTCGTGGCTACCCCGCTCGGACTGAGGGCCCTCTCCCCCGCGTCGAGAAGGCGCCGCAGCTTGAGAAAATCCTCTTCCAACAAAGAGCGATTGGCGGGGGTATAGAGCGCGGCCGCTGGGTGGAACACGGGTAGGACGACGACAGGGATCCCGGCGACGTGCATCTGCTTGGCGCGACCCCTGATGGAACTGATACCGGCATCCGTCTCAGCCACGAGTCGAGTGGCGAAGCGTCCCAGAGTACAGATGACCCGCGGCCGGATGGTCTGGATCTGTTTCACAAGATTCGGGGAACACGCCTCGATCTCATCCGGCAGGGGGTCGCGGTTCTCGGGGGGCCGGCACTTCACTACGTTCGCGATATACACGTCCTCGCGCCGCAGACCGATGGAACCGAGGAGTTCGGTGAGCAGCTTGCCCGCCTGCCCGACAAAGGGCTCGCCCTGGCGATCCTCGTTGAAGCCCGGGCCCTCGCCCACGAACAAGAGATCGGCCGAGTGGCTCCCGATGCCGAACACCACCTGGGTGCGTCCTTCACTGAGGCGGCATTGCACGCACCCGGCAAGTGCGGCTGCTTGAGTAGCGAGTTCCTGGGCGGCCCGGTCCCGATCGCCGTCGTTCGGAGAGGTCTGGGTCATGAGGGAGACGGGTCCTCCGGCAGTTCCGATTCGACACGGTCCCGCCCCTCGATCACCCGCACACGACGCGCAGCGGCGGAGGTCATCCACTCCCCGCCGGAGTCTCGAGAGGCATGAGCAAGCAGAGTACCAGATACACAGCGAGGATGATCAGATTCGGACCCGGGAGCAGCACAGCCACCACCCAGACAAGCCGCATGACCGCGGGATCTATGTCGAAGTAGCGTGCCGACCCGGCAGCCACGCCGCAGATCATCTTGTCGTCGCGCGGACGCGTCAGTCTCGTACGCATTCGTTCTCCTCTCTCTCGCCCGGTCCGAGCCGAGCCTCGATCGACTAGTGCGTCCGGCCGTCCTTACCCCGGTACGTCACGGAGAACGAAGTTGTTTCCAACCCGGACCCGCTGGTATCCTAACCATATACGTGACGCTCGAGCGAGACGCGCCGGTGGGACGGCTACTTTCAGAGGTGTACCCACCGTCGCCGAAGGCAAGGGAACACCTGCGACACGTCGTGCCCAACGTACCGACCCGAGTCTGGTATCTGCAAACAGAACTGGAACAAGAGGTCACATCATCGCAACCCGCCCGCGCCATGAGCCGAGTCAGCCGGACCTGCATCCGACCGGTCCGAGTGGCGGTCTTCGACCCCCCGCCGAGACCATCGGGACCCTCGACATGAGATACGCGATCGTGGGGACCGGGCGCCTGGGTTTGTCGTTCGCCCTCGCCCTGCGCACCTCAGGCGCGGCAGTGGCGGGGCACACCAGCCGGTCGGCCGACGGCCGCGACAGAGCCGACGCTGTCCTCGGGACGCCTCCCTCGCCCAGTATCTCCGCTTTAGTCGCATCCGTCCTCGCCTGGACACCCGGCTCCGACCTGGACCCGGCACCGGCCGCAGGCTTAAGGTCCGACGGCGGCT
>JBBRDB010000081.1:0-10272 GCA_038204345.1 Thermoleophilia bacterium
CGTGCAGTGCGAGGACGAGATCGCCTCCATCGGCATGTGTATCGGGGCGGCCATGACCGGCCAGAAGGCGCTCACCGCCACCAGCGGTCCGGGCATGAGCCTCTACTCGGAGAACCTGGGGTTGGCCCAGATGGGGGAGACTCCGCTCGTCGTCGTGGACGTGCAGCGCCAGGGTCCGGCCACGGGCTCGGCCACCAAGGGGGCCGACGGCGACATCCTCTTTTTGCGCTGGGGCACCTCCGGCGGCCTGCCCCTCATCGTGCTCTCCCCGGAGTCGGTTACGGAATGCTACACGATCACCCGGGAGGCCTTCGATCTGGCCGAGCGCTTCCGCACCCCCGTGATCGTAGCCAGCCAGAAAGAGGTGGGTCTGACGCGTGAGCGGGTGGACCTCGACGCACTCCGTGACGCCTACGGCCCCTCCTTCGAGCGCCCCTCCGCCCCCGCGGATGCCCCCTACCTACCCCACGCCTTCTCCCAGCCGGCGGAGGTGGGCCCCCTCTCCCCGCTCGGCGGTCCCCACCTGGTGCGCTACACCACCTCCATGCACGACGAGCGGGCCTTCCTCACCGCCGATTCAGAGGTCATCGCCCGCATGATGGAGCACCTACAGCGCAAGATCTTAGACCACACCGAGGAGATCGCCCGCTTCGACTACGACCCAGAAGACGGGGCCACCACCCTCCTCCTCGCCTACGGCGTGGCCGCCCGCTCGGCCCGGGAAGCGACCGCGCGCGTGCGCTCCGCCGGTGGCCGGGCGTCGCTGCTGGTCTTGAAGACCCTCTTCCCCGTGCCCGAGGCGGCCATCCGCCGCGCCCTTCTGGGCATCGAGCGGGTGGTGGTGCCGGAGATGAACCTGGGCCAGTACGTGGAGGTGGTGCGCTCGCTTGCCGGGCAGGCCGAGGTGCGCTCGGTGGCGCGCATGGACACCGAACTCGTCCGTCCCGAGGACATCATCAGGGAAGGAGGTCTGCTATGACGCCCGAGACCCTCTCCTATCTCATAGACGAGGAGACCCTGCCCCTGCCCTTCTGTCCGGGCTGCGGACACACCAAGGTCACCCACGCCCTAGACGAGGCCCTGCAGATGCTCGGGCGCCCCCCCGAGCGGGTGGTGGTGGTTACCGACATCGGCTGCGTGGGCCTCACCGATAGGCACTTTAAGACCAACGCCTTCCACGGGCTGCACGGGCGCTCTATCACCTACGCCTCCGGCATCAAGCTGGCCGATCCGGATCTCACCGTGGTGGTGGTCATGGGCGACGGCGGGGCCGGCATCGGCGGCGCCCACCTGCTGGCCGCCGCGCGGCGCAACATCGGCATCTGCGTGGTCGTCGCCAACAACTTCAACTACGGCATGACCGGAGGGCAGCTCTCCTGCACCACCCCCACCGGGGCGCTCACCGCCACCTGCCACTTAGGCAACCTGGAGGCCCCCTTGGACCTCATGGGCACGCTGCGGCCCTCCCGGCCCTCGTTCCTCGCCCGCACGAGCGTCTTCTCCGACGACCTGGCCCCCCTGATCGCGCGCGGGTTGCGGACCGAAGGTTTCGCGCTCCTCGACGTCTGGGACCTCTGCGTCGCCTACTACGCCTCTCAGAACAGACTCACCCGCACCACCATCGAGGAGCTCATGGCCGAGCTCGAGATGCCGGCGGGCGTCCACCAGGAGGGCAGCCGCCCCGAGTTCGCCCGGGCCTGGCGCGACCTCTACCATCCACGCGACACCGCCGACGAGGAGGGCATGTGTCTTCTGCCCCCGGAGCAGGGTCTCGCCCCGGTGGCCGAGAGCGGCCTTAAAGCCCGCACCGGCATCCTCATCGCGGGCGCCGCCGGGCAGAAGATCCGTTCGCTCGCCACCCTCTTAGGGGCAGGCGCGATCATGAGCGGTCTCTACGCCACCCAGAAGGACGACTACCCCATCACCGTCCAGACCGGCCACTCCGCGGCCGAGGTCATCCTCTCCCCGGAGCCCATCACCTACACCGGCTCCGAGGACCCCGACATCGTGCTCATCCTCTCGGAGGAGGGGCGTGATCGCATCCGCAAGACTCTCCGCAGACTCCGACCGGCGGCCCGCGTCTACGTGGAGGAGAGCCTGGGAGAGGTCCAGACCCCGGGGAGGGTCATTCCCGTGGATCTGAAGGGCGGGGCCAAGACGGTCCACCGCCTGGCCATAGGCGCCGTGGGCGCCGGAGTCATCCTGGGACGGGAAGGTCTCTATCCGCAGGAGGCCTTCGAAGAGGCCGCCCGTCGTCTGCAGAAAGAGAAGGTGGCGGAGACCAACATCTTGGGGTTGCGGGCGGGGATGGGGTTGGGGTGAGGGGGGCGACCCCTCTCCGGGCGCGTCCAATCGGCGCGCCTGGAATCGTGGGGCGCGCCTGGGCTGCCGGCGCTCCTGGAGTCGCGGGCGCGGCCGGAGGGCGGGGATGCTATCCTCGTCTCCCGAATCGTCGCGCGAGATAAGGAGAACCCGCCATGCCTGTGGATCCCAACGACGCACCCGGTGCCGTTGTAGCTTCTGCCGGCGGGCTCCCTATTCCAGCGGGGGTGTTCCTCACCTCCGGCGTGGGGGTCGCGCGCCGGAAGCTGACCTCGTTCGAGTTCGCCCTTAGAGAGGCGGGGATCGAGCGGTGCAACCTGGTGCGCGTCTCCAGCATCTTTCCTCCGGGCTGTGAGCTCATCTCGCGCGAAGAGGGGATAGAGCTCATCAAGCCGGGGGCCATCACCTTCTGTGTGGTCGCGGAGTTCTCCACCGACGAGCCCGAGCGCCGCATCGTCTCCTCCATTGGTCTCGCCCTTCCGCGCGACCCCGACATGTACGGCTACCTGAGCGAACATGAAGGCTACGGTCAGACCGCCGAGCAGGCCGGCGACTTCGCCGAAGACCTCGCGGCGAGCATGCTGGCGAGCACGCTTGGCGTCGAATGCGACGAGAACGTGCGTTGGGACGATCGCCGGCGCCAACTCGTGATCGAGGGCCAGATCTTCTCCACCACCAACATGACAGTTGCTGCCGCCGGTGATCCGGAGGGCCGTTGGACGACGACGGTCGCCGCCGCCG
This sequence comes from Thermoleophilia bacterium, assembly GCA_038204345.1. Classification (GTDB taxonomy): domain Bacteria; phylum Actinomycetota; class Thermoleophilia; order RBG-16-64-13; family RBG-16-64-13; genus JAHJSA01. Next base: position 3,064 of record JBBRDB010000081.1, read on the forward strand.
TGTTCGTGGGCCTGTAGCCCACCACCGGACGCGTTCGCGGATCTCATGCAGGCCTTCATAGATTTCTTCACCCGCGTCGCTGCGGACTGGGGACTCTGGATCGTCTTCGCGATGGTGTTCCTGGAGACCTCGGCCATGATCGGGCTGCTCGTCCCAGGTGAGACCACCGTCCTCCTGGCCGGAGCATTGGCCGCGCAAGGCGTGTTCGACATCTGGGATCTTCTTGCCGTCGTCTGTATCGGCGCCGCTCTCGGGGACACGGGGGGCTACCTCTTGGGCAGGAAGCTCGGGCGCGAGTTCTTGCTGGTGCACGGCCGCAGGTTCTTCATCAAACGGCAGCACGTGGAGAGGGCCGAATCGTTTTTCCAGAAGCACGGGGGCAAGACCGTGCTCTTCGGGCGATGGGTCGGTTTCCTGCGCTCACTCGCGCCCTTCATAGCCGGATCGGCACGCATGCATTACGGCCGGTTCGTTGCCTTCGACGTCGTGGGTGTGGTCAGCTGGGGCGCAGTGGTGGTCCTCCTCGGTTACGCTTTTGGATCGAGCTACCACCTGGCGGAGCGATGGCTGGGCAGGATCAGTTTGTTTCTCTTGATCTTCGTCGTCGCCGGCGCGCTTCTTTTTGTGCTCGGACGCTGGCTATGGGCGAGGAAAGAGGGTCTTGGACGTCTCGCCGCCGAGTTTGCCGACAGGGTCCTGGGTTGGAGGGTCAGCAGGGTGCTCTCCCGGTACTTTGGCGCCGAGATCTCCTGGGTGCTCAAACGGTTCTCGCCCCGAGGGGCGTACGGCCTGATGCTCACCACCGGCCTCGTCGTCTCCGCCGTGCTCGCCTGGGTGTTCGGAGCGATACTCGAGGACGTGACATCTCGCGATCCGATCACCGCCTTCGACCGAGTGGTCGCCCAGACTCTACATACGCACGCGGTCCCGTGGCTTACGCAGATCTTCGTCGTGGTCACCACGTTCGGGAGTGGATGGGTGCTCGTGCCTGCAGCGGCAGTCTTGGCGGCGATCCTGTTCTGGCGCCGTCGGTGGGCGGATGGGCTCGTGCTGATATCGGCCACATTGGGGGCGGCCGTGTTGAACGCGGTGCTCAAACTCGTGATCCATCGTCCGAGGCCCGAGTTCCTGGAACCACTCGCACACGCCGGGGGCTATTCCTTCCCGAGCGGCCACGCGGCATCCGCCGCCGCCTTCTACATGACTCTGGGGCTACTCGGAGCGGGCTGGGTGCGTCGCTGGGAGACTCGGGTGTACGTTCTCCTAGCGTCGATCTTCGCGGTGGCACTCATAGGGTTCAGCCGCCTCTACTTGGGCGTGCACTACCTGAGTGACGTTCTTGCCGGCTACGCCCTCGGCGCGTTCTGGGCGACCACTGCCATCACCACCGCGGTCGTGCTGGACCGTGCCCTTTCCCGCCACCCATCGTCCCAGGAGGCTCAGGTCATGAAGGAAGATAGACACGCGGAGGGCAAGCTCTTTTCACCAGGACGGGCTGCCGTGCTGGACGACCAGAACCGACTGCGGCTCCTCCCGGAAGACGACGTCCGCCGGTTGCTCTCCCTAGGAGGATCTGAGGACGTGGCCGACATAGGCAGCGGCAGCGGCTTCTATACGAACCGTGTGGCGGCGTGGACCTGCGGTCGTGTCTACGCGGTGGAGCTCCAAGTGGAGATGCAGGAGATCCACAGGCGGAACGGGGTGCCTGCCAACGTCGAGATGGTGCTCGCGGGCGCCGACGAACTCCCGTTGGCGGCGGGGTCGATCGACCGTGCCCTGAGCATCAACACCTTTCACGAGGCGTACACCCCGGAAGGGCTCCGTAGGCTGGCCGAGGCGCTGCGTCCCGGTGGTCTCTTCGTGATCGTCGACTGGCGACGTTCTCCGGACGCCGCGGAGCACGGGCCGCCCCTCAAGTACCGCTTATCGACCGAAGAGGTGCGGTCGACCCTCGCTCCCTGGTTCGACGTGCTGTCCGAAGAGGTGGTGAGTACTCCCTTCTTCGCCATAGTCGCCCGCAAGAAGTAGGAGGCCGGCGGGAGCGGTCGGGTCTCGCCGCCCGGCCTTGTCATTCGTATACCCCGTGGGGTATAGTGGCTTCGTTGAGAACCCGGAGACGCGTGTCCCGTAGCGCGGGGCATCCACAGGAGGACGGCCGATGAAACCGATGGGCGAAGAGGTCCAGAACCTCTCGAGCGACCAGAGGCAGACCAAGATCGCACAACTCGAGGAGGAACTCGAGGATCTTGCCATGGAACGCAGCATGACGTTGGGCGGCACGGGCGTCCACATCTCAGCCGGGGAGGCGGAACGCCTGCGCAATGAGTTCGAGCGGGATGAGGCGCGGATCATCGGGCGTCTAGCCGAGTTGCAGCAACTTTCCTAAGCACCTCTGCCAGACCGACGCTCAGAGTCAGCGTGCGGGGGTCGGGCGCTAGAGGACCCACGTCTCGACGGCTTCTGCGGCGCCGTCGCGCAAGTTGGAGGAGGTCACCAGGTCCGCCGCAGCTTTGGCCGCCACGGTAGCGTTGCCCATCGCGATGCCCGTCCCCGCCCAGCGGAGCAGCGTCACATCGTTGTCGTTGTCGCCGATCGCCGTCACCTGGTCCGCCTGGATCCGCCGGGAGCGCGCCATGCGCTGAGCCATGATCGCCTTGGAGGCTCGTAGGGAGACCACGTCCAGCAGTCCTTCGGCCGTCTCGGTGAGGTTGGCTCGGCTCTCGAAGGCGCCATGGAGGGCCTCACGCGCTGCGTCGCGGGCCTCGGATGAGAGGTCGCGCAGATCGAGGAAGACCTTGTCGATGGGATCGTCTCCCGCCACCAGGTCGTCCAATGGTCCTACGCGGTGCGGCGGCTCCACTCCGTATGTCTTCAGACCTCGCAGTATGCGTTCGTTTACGCGCTCCGCGAACCATTCATCGTCGCTCTCCACGTTGACGATCGCGCCCAGGTCGCGGCCCATCTCGAATATCGCCTCAGCCAATCGGTGATCTATGGATTCCCGGGCCAAGGGGATCGACGACTCGAGATCCCACAACAACGCACCGTTGGCCGCAATCACGGGGGTGGTGAGTCCCAAGAGCAAGTGGTAGACCCTCATGGAACGTGGGGGTCGGGCGGAGGCGAGGACCACGGTGATCCCATCGTCTCGCGCGGATGCGATGGCCTCTCGTGTCCGTTCCGTCACGAGTCGCGGCCCGGCTAGGAGGGTCCCGTCCAGGTCGCACACGAGCATGCGCACGTCTCGCTTTGCTCCCAGCAATCGGTCGAGGATACGTCCGACGTAGCCGAGGTGCTGCACCACTGACTGCCGGGCCGCCTCTTCGTCCCCGGCGTATATCGCTTCTAATATCGCAAGGTGCTGGTCTCGGATGGCGGCGCGGTGCGGTTGCTCGTAGAGCGCGGGGAACCCGGAGGCGGCTCGATCGTGAAGGCGTCCCACCAGGTCTTCGACCGCCTCACGTACCAGCGGGTTGTGTGATGCGGCGGCGAGGGCGTCGTGAAAGCGCTTATCGTCCCCGGAGCCGAGAGCGTCGTCAACGGGCAGCGAGGCACGGAGCGCCTCCAGGTCGGCGGCATCGGCCCGTCTCACGGCGAGCGTTGCAGCGTGTGTCTCGACGGCCATCCGCAACTCGAGGAGGTGGTTGACCTGTCGGGCGGTGGTCAGTCTGTCGTCGGCGACGCGAGCCGGCAGCGCTCTGTCCGACGCCACCCTGGTTCCTTGCCTGCCCCTGCCGGTGAGTAGGAGCCCCTGTGCCCTCAGTTCGCGGAGTGCCTCCCGCACGGCAGGTCGGCCAACCCCCAATGCCTCAGCCAGGTCCCTCTCAGAGGGGAGTCGTGCGCCGGGCTGGAGGTCGCCTTCTAAGATCCTGCCGCGAATCTGGCGCACCACCTCGTCTACGACCCGCCGGGGAGTCACGCGGTCGTATCCGTCACCGCCATGACTGGGAGGCGTCATGCAGATCTCCTCGCTCTCGGGATCCCGGCCGTCGCCTCTTCGTCCTCTCGGCCGCCGAAACGCAGCAGGCTCTTTCGGTAGTATGGTAATACCAGTAGAAGTCGAGGGCAACCCCGCCGGAGGAGTATCGGGCTCGATGGTACACTGACGCGCATGGACGAGACCGGCCAGAGCGACATGCCCGTCACGTACCTCTTCTCGGGGTATGCCCGGCTGCCGCAAGACGTCTCTCACCAGGCCGTGTACAAGCGCGTGGGCGTCGTCGCCGAGGTGGATCAAACTGGGATGATCGTCGATTGCTCCTTCACCCTGGTCACCGGACTCGCCCGCGAATTCCTCAGCAGGCTGCTCAAAGGCCGATCGGTGCTCCGCGGGCGCGCCGAGACAGAAGCGCTTATCCGCGCTCGCTATCTAGGGCACTCGCAGGGGGCGTTGATCTATGCCCTGCGCAGACTTTTTGAAGAGGTCGACTCCTCGCCTCTCGAGCTGAGCCAGGATACTGACGCGTCTCCACCGGGCGGCTAGATCCGGCTCATCCGGCGTCCAACGCGGCCGCGGACCTTGCACTGAGTAGCACGAAATGGGAATATGGTCGGGTACCGCTGCTCGCATAGCTCAGGGTCGGCACCGTCTCTGCCTCCCCACAAACGGCTATGAGCTCCCAGCGAACATCCGCGTGTGCCGGTAGCGTCGCACAAGTCAGGTCGACGGCGACTTATCCGAGCCGACACGCCAGACTGCGCGTCGCGTGCGTGGCTGCGCAGTGAACTCAGTTCGTTCCGGAGGAACAGGATGGCGGGAGCACTGGAGGGACTCAAGGTCCTAGACCTTTCGCGGGTCGTGGCCGGTCCGCTTTGCACGATGATGCTGGCCGACCTGGGCGCGGACGTAGTGAAAATCGAAAGACCCGGCAGCGGGGACGACACCCGCCAGTGGGGCCCGCCCTTCGCAGGCACCGAGTCCGCCTACTACATGTGTCTCAACCGCAACAAGCGGAGCGTCACGGTCGATTTGAAGAGTCAGGCCGGCCGCGACCTTGTCCGGCAACTGGCCGGGGAGTCGGACATCCTCGTGGAGAATTTCAAGACCGGCACCCTCGATCGCATGGGGTTGGGATTCGAGTCTCTGCGCGAGGAGAATCCGGGTCTCATCTTCTGTTCGGTCACCGGATTCGGTCATACCGGCCCCGACGCCGATCAGCCGGGCTACGATTTTGCCGTCCAGGGCCGCGGGGGCATCATGAGCCTCACCGGGGAGATCGACGGTCCTCCGATGAAGGTGGGCCTCGCCATCGTCGACGTGACGGCGGCAATGAATGCCACCATTGCTATCTTGGCGGCAGTTGAAGCCCGTCGACGCACCGGGGTGGGTCAGTCGTGCGATATCGCCCTGCTCGATTCTCACGTAGCATGGCTCATCAACCGAGCCGGCAACTACTTGGTGGGGGGTGCGGAGCCCAGGCGATACGGAAACGCCGCCCCGAGCATCGTCCCCTACCAGGCCTTCAAAGCCTCGGATAAGTGGTTCACCGTAGCCGTGGGCAACGACTCGCAGTTTCGGCGGTTCGCCGAGTTGATCGGTGCGCCGGAACTGGCATCGAATCCGCGTTTTGCCACAAACCCCGCAAGGGTGGAGAATCGCGAGGAGGTGAGCGCGACGTTGTCGGAGCGTCTGGGTCGCAGGCCCGCCCAGGAGTGGCTCGAGCTCTTCTACCGGGAGAAGATCCCAGCGGCACCCATCAACTCGGTTCCCGAGGTTCTCGAAGATCCGCAGGTTTTGGCTCGGGAGATGGTCGTGGAGTTGCCGCACCCTACGGCTGGTTCGATCCGCATGGTGGGCAGCCCGCTCAAGCTGAGCGGGACGCCGGTGAGCTATCGCTCGCACCCCCCGCTGCTTGGCGAACATACGGATGAGGTCCTGACCGAATTGGGATACAGTGAAGAGCAGGTGTCGGCGTTCAAGGCACAGGGAGTAGTTTGACCTGAAGCGGCGTGCCCTTGACGAAGGGCCTACCGACGCAGATCTTGGTCCGAATCGGGCGCTCGAGCGCGATCGCCCGTCAAAGGTGAGGGTCCGAGCAAGGAGGAAGCGCGAGGAAGAGAGGGAGAGCGGTATCGCCGATATCTAGGTGCGTAGGCCGGGACGGCCCGCCGCTCTTCGGCGGCGTGGACGAGCTTGGTAGAGAACGGGTTTCAAGGGAGGAATCGTATGGATTTTAGGTATAGCACGGAGCAGGAACTGTTCAGGCAGGGTGTGCGCGAGTGGGCCACCAAGAATCTCGAGCCCCGGGCGCGCGGCATCGACCAGGCGGAAGACGGCATTCCTGAAGACATCATCCAAGGCCTCGTGGATCTGGGCGTCTTCGGCGTCACCATCCCCGAGGAACTCGGCGGCTGCTCTGTCCCTGGTGAAGAGTTGATCTACGGGATGATCGCGATCCAGGAGATCGCGCGCGCCGACCTGTCGATGTCCACGCCGGTGTACACGCTGCTCACCATCGGTTGGTCGTACATGGTCAACAAGTTCGGCACCCAGCAACTGCGCGAGGAAGTGCTCCCCGCCGCGGCCGCCGGCAAGGCCTTCGTAGGCATCAACACCACTGAGCCGGGCGGCGGTTCCGACCTGGCCCGCATCAAGACCACAGGCTTCAAGAAGGACGGCCACTACGTCCTTAACGGCGAGAAGGCCTACGTGTCCGGCCCGAAGGAGTGCATGAAGCTCGGAGCTCCCAGCGGTCACTGCTCGCTGGTCGTGACCGATCCGAGCACGGGCCACAAGGGCCTTACCTTCATCTACATCCCCGCCCACCTCGACGGCATCAGCTGGACCGTCTACGAAGACATGGGCCGCATGGGCCTCTCCACCGGCGGCTGGGTGTACAAGGACGCCAAGGTGCCCGAATACTGCCTGCTTGGTGAAGAAGGCAAAGGCTTCTATCACGTGATGGAAGGCTTCAACGCCGCCCGCGTACTCGTGGCTGCGGCCTGCCTCGGTGGCGCCGAAAAAGGCCTCGAGATCAGCGCCGAGTACAACACGCAGCGCCAGACCTTCGGTCGTCCGCTCATCAAGTACGAGGGAGTCTCCTTCGAGATGGTGAACGACTGGATGCAGCTCGATATGCTCAAGCTGAACCTCCTGCGCGGCGCCTGGATGATCGGCTACGAAAGTCAGAATCCCGGCACCTTCTCGCGTAAGGACATCAACAAGGTCATCGCCACCGTCAAGTGCCTCTCGCCGACGCTGGGCCATGA
>JBBRDB010000082.1:0-10182 GCA_038204345.1 Thermoleophilia bacterium
GACGAGTACAACCAGAACCTCTCCGAGAGCAAGGCCATCCACATCTACTTCTCCCAAGCGGTGCCTCTGGTCACCTACGTGGACGAAGAGCGCTGCCTCTACCTCAAAGAGAAGAAGTGCAACATCTGTGTAGGGGTCTGCAAGAACAAGGCCATCGACCTCCACATGAAGGCCGAGAAGGTCAAGGTCAACGTGGGCGCCATCGTACTCTCGCCGGGTTACGAGACCTTCGATCCCCGCATCCGCGGCGACTACGGCTACGGCCGCATGCAGAACGTGGTCACGAGCATGGACTACGAAAGGCTCCTGTGTTCCACAGGGCCGTTCGAAGGCGAGGCTCTGCGGCCCTCCGATAAGAAGCATCCGAAGAACATCGCGTGGATCCACTGTGTGGGGTCGCGGCAGGTGAACCCCGGAGGAAACACCTACTGCTCGGCCGTATGCTGCTCCTACACCCAGAAGCAGGTGATCCTGTCCAAAGACCACGACGCCGACATCGAAGCGACGATATTCCACAACGACGTGCGCTCGTACGGCAAGGACTTCGAGCGCTTCTACCAGCGCGCCGAGAGCCTGCCTGGGGTCCGTTTCATCCGCAGTTACGTCTCCATCGGCAGGGAGATCCCCGAGACGAACAACGTGACCATCAAGTACTCCACCACCGACGAAGGGGTCAAGGAGGAGGAGTTCGACCTGGTTGTCCTCTCCGTGGGGATGAATCCTCCGGCCAAGGCGCAGGAGATGGCGGAGACGTTCGGCATCGAACTCGACGACTACGGGTTCTGCCGAACCGATCCCGTCAATCCCATCCAGAGTACGCGTCCGGGTGTCTTCGTGAGCGGCGCCTTCAACGGACCCATCGACATCCCCGAGTCGGTGGTGACCGCCAGCGGGGCGGGATCCTTGAGCGGCGAGCTCCTCTCCTACCGGCGTGGCAAGTTGGCCCGGGACAGGGTCTACCCCACCGAACGCGACGTCTCCGAGGAAGAAGCGAGGGTCGGGGTCTTCGTGTGCCACTGCGGGGCCAACATCGGCCGGGTGGTGGACATACCCGATGTGGTGGACTACTCGCTCGGCCTGGATAACGTGGTACACGCCGAAGAGGGCCTCTTCATCTGCTCCACCGACGCCGCGCAGCAGATATCTGAGACGATCAAAGAGAAGGGGCTGAACCGCGTGGTCGTGGCGGCGTGTACGCCGAGGACCCACGAGCCTCTGTTCCGAGACACCCTGCGGGAAGGCGGACTCAACCAGTACTTCTTCGACTTCGCGAACATCAGGGAGCATTGCTCCTGGGTCCACTCGCGCGAGAAGGAAGAAGCCACCGACAAGGCCAAGGACATCGTGCGTATGTCGGTGGCCCGTTCGTGCCACCTCGAGCCCTTGGAGGAGTACGACCTGCCCGTGGACAAGGGGGCACTGGTGGTCGGCGGGGGCGTCGCGGGCATGACCAGCGCCATGAGCCTGGCCGGCCAGGGTTTCGAAGTCTTCCTGGTGGAGAAAGACCACGACCTCGGCGGCATGGCCCGGCGCATCTATCGCACTCTTGAGGGCCTAGACGTCCAAGCCTACCTGAGCGACCTCACGCGCAAGGTCTACCAACATCCGCAGATCCACGTGATCACCGATGCCTCCATCACCGAGGTCGCGGGCTACGTAGGGAACTTCACGACTACCGTGGAGGCGGAAGGCCGCACACGGGAGATCCGCCACGGGGCGGCGATCCTCGCCACCGGCGCCGCGGAACACCGACCCACCGAATACCTCTACGGCGAGCACGACAGAGTCGTCACGCAGCTCGAACTCGAGGAGGGGCTGCATTCCGGCGAGGAGTGGCTCGCCGCGGCCGAGAGCCTGGTCATGATCCAGTGCGTCGGCTGCCGCCAACCGGACCGCAACTACTGTGCCCGCATCTGTTGTAACCAAGCGGTCAAGAACGCGCTTGCGCTCAAGGACGCGAACCCGGATCGGAACATCTACGTGCTCTTCCGGGACATCCGCACCTATGGTTTCGCTGAGGACTACTACCGCGAGGCGTCAAACAAAGGGGTGCGGTTCATCCGCTACGAGCCCGAAGACAAGCCTGTGGTGGAGGCGGCAGGGCCCGACGGCCTCACGGTCACCGTGCCCGACCCCATCCTTGGCAAGCGTCTGGCCATCGACGCCGACGCCGTGGTCCTCTCCGCCGCCGTGGTCCCCGCGGACGACGCCGTGGACGTCGCCCGTCTGTTCAAGGTGGCCCAGAGCCCCGACGGCTTCTTCCAGGAAGCCCACGTGAAGCTGCGGCCGGTGGACTTCGCCGCCGATGGGGTCTTTCTCTGCGGCACGGCCCACTACCCTAAGCACATCACCGAGACCATCAGTCAGGCCTATGGCGCGGCCGGCCGCGCGGTCACCCTGCTATCCCAGGACACGGTCACGGCCTCCGGCTCCGTGTGCGGGGTGGACGAGGCCGCGTGCATCGGCTGCGGAGCGTGTATCTCCGCCTGCACCTACGGCGCCATACAGTTCTACGAGACGCGTCAGGGGAACAAGGTGAGCGTGAACCCCGTTCTCTGTAAGGGCGACGGTCTCTGCAACGCCAAGTGTCCCACCGGGGCCATCTATCTGAAGCACTACACCGACGAAGAGGTGATGGCCCAGATCGACGCTGCGATCCCGGAGCGTGAGAAGGTAGGCTCGGAAGTCGGCTGATCCACCGAGCAACCGCAGAACCACCGAGCGCATATGCAACCGACGTAGGAGTTCACGCATCCATGGCTTCCAGCTTCGAATTCAAACCGAGGATACTAGGGTTTCTTTGTAACTGGTGAGGATACTCGGCCGCCGACCTGGCTGGAGTTTCCAGACTGCAGTACATGCCCAATATCCGGATCATCAGGCTCATGTGCACGGGCCGGGTGGACCTTGCCTTCATCTTCCGGGCTTTCGCCAACGGGCAGGACGGCGTGTTCATCGGCGGCTGTCTGCTGGGCGAGTGTCACTACATAACCGAAGGCAACTACGACGCCCTGAACATGGTGCATCTCTCCAAGCGCCTGCTGGAGCACATCGGCCTTGACCCCGAGCGGTTGAGGGTCGAATGGATATCCGCTGCCGAAGGCATCAAGTTCGCCGACATCATGAACGACTTCGGCACGAAGCTGAAGAAGCTCGGCCCGCTCGGTGAGGCGGAAGGTCTCGGCGAAGAGGAGCTCGAGTCGAGGATCGACGAGGTGGTACGGCTGATCCCCTACATCAAAGTGCGTATGCGGGACAAGCTGGAGATGCGCCTGGCGAAGGAAAAGGACTACGAGAACCTCTATTCGCAGGAGGAGATCGAGAGCCTGTTCTCAGACACTGCTTCGTATTACATCGATCCCGAGAAGTGCCAAGCCTGCATGATCTGCGGCAAGAGATGCCCTGTGGAGGCGATCTCGGGCGCCAGGAACGTCATCCACGTGATCGACCAAGAGAAGTGCATCAAGTGCGGCAGCTGCTACGAGGCATGTCCGCCCCGTTTCGGCGCCATCGACAAGTTGTGCGGCGAGCCGGTGCCTCCTCCCCTCCCGGAGGAGGAGAGGACCAAGGTGAAGGTCCGTCCTCGGGGCTGAAGCGCCGCAGTACGATGGGAGGGGAGCGGCGAGGCCGTTCCGGTCCATGATGAGTTGTGTGTGTCAATGCCGCTGCGATCGCTCGAAGGGGGTGAGGCGAAGGTGAGTTCGGGGTTCGCGTTCAAGCCAAGGATCGTTGGCTTCCTCTGCAATTGGTGAGGATACTCGGCCGCTGACCTGGCTGGAGTTTCCAGACTACAGTATGCACCAGATATCAAGATCATCCGCCTGATGTGCACGGGCCGGATCGATCTTTCGTTCGTTCTTCGAGCCTTCTCGAACGGGGCCGATGCGGTGTTCGTGGGCGGTTGCTGGCTCGGCGAATGCCACTACCTCACCCAGGGCAACTACGATGCGTTGAGCCTCATGCACATCTGCAAGAGGTTGCTCTCCTACATCGGCGTCGACCCGGAGAGACTGAGATTGGAATGGCTGTCGTCGTCCGAAGGGACGCGTTTTGCCGAGGTCATGAACGATTTCTCCCGCCAGATACGCGCGCTCGGACCGCTGGGCGAGGCCGAAGGCTTGGATGAGGACGCCCTGCGCATCAAACTGCAGGCGGTGACACAGCTGATCCCCTACGTGAAGCTCGTCGAGCGGGAGAGGCTGCGCGTTCCCTTGAAATCGGAAGAGGAGTACAACCGCTTCTTCGCGAGCGACGTGGTGGCCGAACTCTTCGACGAACTCGTCGAGGGGAGACTGACGATAAGTCAGATCATGCTCCTCCTGCGGGAAGGGCCGCTTTCCACGGGCGAGATCTCCGAGGCTCTGCACCTGAAGCCGGCGGAGGTGTCGAGGCACCTGAACACCTCGGCCAGACAGGGATTGGTCCGATACGATGAAAGCCGCAAGCGTTTCGCCCTTGCGTGAGACGCAGGATTGGGTAGTGCCCGAGGTATGGAAGGGGAGTGGAGCCCAGCACATGGACATCGAGAGCATCGACCAGATCATCGACACACACGGAGCGGAGCCCAGCGCGCTGATCCAGATCCTCCTGGAGATCCAGGCCGACCACCACTGGCTTCCCGGTGAGTCGTTGGAACGAGTGAGCGAACGGCTGGGAGTGGCGATGACCCGCATCATGCACATCGCCACCTTCTACAAGGCCTTCAGCTTGGTCCCCAAGGGGCGCCACGAGATCCACGTGTGCGTGGGCACGGCCTGTCACGTCCGCGGCGCCGAGCGCGTGCTCGACTCCGTCGAAGACCTCACGGGCATCCAGCCCGGGGAGACAGACGTGGACCTGAAGTTCAGCTTGGAGACTGTCAACTGCCTCGGCTGTTGCGCCTTGGGGCCGGTGATGGAGATCGACGGCAAGCCCCACGGCAAGATGTTGCCGGGCAAGATCGCCGACGTCTTGGAAACCTATGCGTAGCGACCGCCAAGATCCAAATTCGGAGAAGATGATGTCGCGGATAGGTTCGCCCGTCGAATTGGAGGAGTATAGGGAGGCGCTCAGGGCGGAGAGGGACCCGGCGAAGCCCCACATCACACTGTGCGGCGGGTCGGCCTGTCTCGCCACGGGCAGCCGGGAAGTGGCGGCCGGCATGGAGGCAGAGCTGCAGGCCCAGGGCCTCGGCGATCAGGTTGAACTGAGAAAGACCGGCTGCCGCGGGTTCTGTGAACGCGGTCCTGTGGTCGTGACCCACCCGGACGAATCCTGCTACCTGCAGGTGGAGCCCGGTGACGCTCAGGAGATCGTGGCCCAATCCGTGAACGGGCATGCCGCCATCGACCGTCTGATGTATACGGACCCGGGCACGGAGGAGCGGATACAGAAGGAATCAGATATTCCGTTCTACGCGCACCAAGTGCGGCGGGTGTTCGGGTCCAACGGGAGCATCGATCCGAAGAGTATCGATGACTATCTGGCGATCGGGGGCTACTCGGCCTTGGAGAAGGCCCTCTTCCAGATGACCCCCGAAGGAGTGGTGGAGGAGGTCAAGAAGTCGAAGCTCCGGGGTAGGGGCGGCGGAGGCTTTCCCACCGGCAGGAAATGGGAGGAATCCCGCAACGCCCCCGGCGAAGCGAAGTATGTGATCGTCAACGCGGACGAGGGCGACCCCGGAGCCTACATGGACCGGAGTCTGCTCGAAGGGAATCCCCACCTGATCCTCGAGGGGTTGGCGATCGGAGCCTACGCCGTCGGTGCTCACGAAGGCTTCATCTACGTGCGTCAGGAGTATCCGCTGGCGGTGGAGAACATCATCCTGGCCATCAAGAAGGCCGAGGAGTATGGCTTCCTGGGTAGCAACATCCTGGGTTCGGGGTTCGATTTCACCGTGAGCGTGCACATGGGAGCCGGCGCATTCGTGTGTGGCGAGTCGAGCGCCCTGATGACGGCGCTGGAAGGCAGGGTGGGAGAACCCCGGCCGAAGTACATCCACACCGCTGTCAAGGGGGTCTGGGACCAGCCCAGCGTGCTCAACAACGTCGAGACCTGGGCGAACGTGCCACTCATCATAAACGAAGGCGCCGATTGGTTCGGCGAATACGGGACCGAGGGCAGCAAGGGCACCAAGATCTTCTCACTCGTGGGGAAGATAACGAACACGGGCCTCGTTGAAGTGCCCATGGGCATGACCCTGGAAGACATCATCTTCAAGATCGGCGGCGGCATCCCGGAAGGCAAGAAGTTCAAGGCCGTGCAGACCGGCGGGCCGTCGGGAGGATGCATCCCCGAGGCCCTCCTGGGTCTGGAGGTGGGGTTCGACGAACTCACCGAGGCCGGTTCGATGATGGGCTCGGGCGGCATGATCGTCATGGACGAGGACACCTGCATGGTCGATGTGGCCCGGTACTTCCTCGACTTCCTCGCCGACGAGTCGTGTGGCAAGTGCGCACCCTGCCGCGAAGGCACCGCGCAAATGCTCAAGATCCTCACCGACATCACGCAGGGTAAGGGGAAGGCGGGCCAACTCGAGGTCCTACAGGAGCTCGCCGAGGTGGCCCGCGAGGCCTCACTGTGTGCCTTGGGCAAGAGCGCTCCCAACCCGTTCTTGAGCACTCTGCGCTACTTCAGAGACGAGTACGAGGCTCACATCACCGAGAAGAGGTGTCCGGCCCGCTCCTGTAAGGAGCTGATCGCTTATCACATCGACCCGGCTCTGTGCCGCGCCTGCATGCAGTGCATGAAACAGTGCCCCGCCGATGCCATCGACGGCGGCAGGAACCTGGTGCACGTCATCGACCAGTCGAAGTGCACCAAGTGCGGCACCTGCTTGGAGGTGTGCCCGGCGCGCTATTCCGCGGTGATGCTCACCTCCGGCGAGCCCGTTCCGCCCCCCATTCCGGAAGAACAACGGATCATCGTGAGAAAGGGCAAAGAGGCATGAGTGCCACGTCTCTCCGGATCGACGGGAAGCACATCGAAGCTGAGGAGGGCATGACCCTCCTCGAGGCGGCGCAGCTTGCGGGCATCAATATACCGACGCTGTGTCAGCACGAGGGACTCGAGCCGTATGGTGGCTGCCGCGTCTGCATGGTCGAGATCGAGAAGCGCGGCTGGTCGAAACTGGTGGCGGCCTGTGTCTACACGGTGGAGGACGATCTCATCGTGCGTACGAGGTCCGAAAAGATCGACCGCATCCGGAAGACGGTCTTGGAACTGCTCCTGGCGCACGCCCCGGATTCTCCGCAGTTGCTGAGTCTGGCCCGCGAGTACGGCGCGGACAAAGACAGGTTCGAGGCCCAGGCTTCGTTCTGCGTACACTGCGGTCTGTGCGTGCGCTACTGCGCCGAGATCAAGAAGGCGAACGCCGTGGGGTTCCTCGACAGAGGTAAGCGGCGGGAGATAGCCTTCATGCCGGGAATAGCGGCCGCGGAATGCGCGAGCTGCATGGAGTGCTTCGCGCTCTGTCCCACGTCGGCATTGCAGGCCGCGTACGTATGGGTCTCGGCCTTAGTGCCTCCATTGGACCACGCGGAGGTCTGACACCCGGGGAGCGGCAGGAGACGGGGCCGGGTTCCCCGAACGAGCGCCGTCCCTCGGTCCCTCCGCGCGGAACGCCCGCGAACCGAGGAGTAACGAGTGACTGCCGTGATAGACCGAGGCCGCTTCGATGCGGTCATCTTCGATATGGACGGTGTCATTACCGATACCGCACGCGTGCACATGGCTGCATGGAAGAGTCTGTTCGACGACTTCCTGCGCGGGCGGGCTGATCGCTCGGGGGAGAGCTTCCGGCCGTTCACCGAACAGGACTACCAGCGGTATGTGGACGGCAAGCTGCGCTCAGACGGAGTCCGTTCCTTCCTGGCTTCGCGCGGGATCGAACTCGACGAGGGTTCCGTGGACGATCCCCCTGAGGCCGGCACCGTCCACGGATTGGGCAACGCCAAGAACGCCTACTTCCTCAAACTCTTGGCTTCTCAGGGGGCCAGCAGCTTTCCCCACGCGGTAGCTCTGGTGCGGAGTCTGCAGAAGGCCGGTGTCGCGACCGCGGTGATCTCCGCTTCCCGCAACGCGGAGGCCGTGCTGGCTTCGGCCGGCGTCCTCGATCTCTTCCCGGTGAGGGTCGATGGAGTGGTGGCGGCCGAACTGGGTCTGCCGGGCAAACCTGATCCCGCGGTATTCTTGGAAGCGGCCCGCCGGCTCGGCGTGCCGCCCGAGCGGGCCGTGGTCGTCGAGGACGCCCAGGCCGGCGTCGAGGCGGGCCGCGCCGGCGGCTTCGGTCTGGTCATAGGGGTGGACCGCGGAGGAGAGGGCGAGGGGCTGCGCGCCCGCGGAGCACACCTGGTCGTGTCCGACCTAAGCCAGGTGCAGCTCATCGACAAAAGGCACCGACATGACGATGAGTGAGCCGCGCGGGCCGGAGTCGCACCGGCCGGAGCCGCGAGGGCCTGAGTCGCGCCCCATCCGCGCACTACCCTCGGCACTGGCTTGCTGGGACAAGATCGAAGACATGCTGAGCCGAAGGACACCGGTGCTTTTCCTCGATTACGACGGCACGCTCACTCCCATCGTCGAACGACCAGAGGACGCTCATCTCGGAGATGACATGAGGGCGGCCTTGACTCGTCTCTCGCGCCTCTGTCCGGTAGCCTTGGTGAGCGGGCGAGACGTCGGTTTCATCATTCGGGAGGTGGGACTCGCCGATCTCTGGTATCTGGGCAGCCACGGATTCGACGTCGTGGCCCCGTCGGGAGTGAACGTGTCGACGGGGAGAGAGCACGAGTTCGCGGCTTTCCTCGGACCTCTGGACGAGGCCGAGGAGGGCCTGCGGCGGCGGCTCGTCGACGTGGAAGGGGCGCAGGTGGAGAGGAAGAAGTTCGCGGTGGCGGTGCACTACCGGCGAGTGGCCGACGATCAGGTACCCCTGGTCGAGCGAACGGTGGAGGCCGAAGCGGAGCGCCATCCCGAGTTGCGCATGTCGGGGGGCAAGCGGGTGTTCGAAATCAGGCCGGATATCGACTGGGACAAAGGCAGGGCGGTTCTCTGGACTCTCCGAGCACTCGGAGTGGACAGAGGAGACGTCGTCCCGCTCTACGTGGGCGACGACGCCACCGACGAAGACGCGTTCGCCGCTCTTGCCGCCTCCTCCCATGGGCTGCGGGCGCTCACCATCGTGGTGGGGGGAGGCGAGCGTAGGACGAGAGCGGAGTTCAACCTACCGGATACAGTTGCGCTCGAAGAATTCCTGGGGCGCGTGGCCGGGGTGCTGGAACGCACGGCTCAGTGAGCCTGCGGCCGCCTGCGGGCTGACGCACCTCCGACGGCTCCGGCGGGCCTCGGCCGTCCCGTCAACTCCGGAGGCGAACGCCGGGCGGGGCCCCGCAGGTCACGCCGGCCTACGACTTCAGGTGCCAGGCCCCTACGGCTTCAGGCGCCAGCCCCCTACGGCTTAAGGCGCCAGCCCCTCGCCAGCATCCATGTGGCCAGCGAGATGAGCCCGGCACTCACCACCGCGGCTACCGGCAACGAGAGGGCCACCGGTGCCTCTTGCAGGCCTACGAAACCCTCGCGCGTCGAGGCCACCAGGTAGTAGATGGGGTCCAGACGGGTCAGCAGCGCCCAGATGCCCGAGAGGGACTGCACCGAGTAGAAGACGCCGGCAACGAGCGTCAGAGGCGCGATCACCAGGTTGGCTATGAACGAGAACTGGTCGAAGCTCTCCGCCCATATCCCGGTGACCACACCCAGGGCGGCGAAGAGCACCCCGGTCAGCGCCAGACTGATAAGCGCCAGGGCCGGCGCATGCATGCGGCCGGCGAAGGGCGCGGAGATGGCGATAAGCGCCGCCGCCGCGATGCCGGCGCGGACCAGGCTGCCCACCATGTAGGCCACCGTCATCTGCCAGGCGGCCATGGGACTGCTGAGAACGTCCTCGATGTGGCCCTCGTACTTCGCCTGGAAGAGGCTGGTGGCGCTGTTGGCGAATGCCTGGCCGGCCACGGTCATCACCACCAGTCCGGGCAGGATGAAGCTCAAGTAATCCACGCCCTCCACCTGGCGCACTCGGGCGCCGAGGGCTCCTCCGAATACCAGGAGGTAGAGGAGGGCGGTGAGAACGGGCGGCACGATGGTCTGAGACCAGAGCGTCAACACCCGGCGCACCTCCCGTCCCGCGAGCGCCACCGTGGCCCGACG
>JBBRDB010000083.1:0-10118 GCA_038204345.1 Thermoleophilia bacterium
CTAGATAGGCGGCGCCGGGAAAATCCTTCGACCCCGCCACCACCGCGACCAGGCCGGCCCGGTACTTGTGATCGTCGGGGCGTCTGCCGGGGACGGCCACGTCGGCGGCGGTGACCACCCGTACATCGGGCGCCGTCTCCAGGAAGTGCGGTATGCCGATGTCGCACACCACGACCTCACCCGCGGCCTCCGAGCCTGGAGGGCACACCGTGCCGGTCTTGGCCGCGTGAAAAGCCACGGTGCACGTGGCCGCCACAACGCCCGAGGCTGTCTCTCCGGTGTCGGCGTCCACGCCGGTGGGCACGTCGACGGCCACCACCGGCACCCCTCGGGCGCCGAGTTGGTTGATGCGCGCGGCCCACTCCGCTACGGGCGCGCGAAGCTCTGCGCGCGCCCCGGTGCCCAGCAGGCAGTCGAGGACCACCTCGCTCTCGTCCCAGAGGTAGTCAGGTAGGCTCTCAAGGCGCAGGTTCACGCCCACGGCCCGCGCCCACCGCAGCTGCGCGGCGGCGTCGACGCTCAGGTCGTCTTCTTTCCCGGCCACCGCGCAGGCCACGGGATGACCCGCGAGGTGAAGCTGCCGGGCCGCGGCCAGCCCGTCACCTCCGTTGTTCCCGCGGCCGCACACCACCAGCGTGTGGCGCCCGGCAAAACGGCTCAAGACGAGCCGGGTGACACCGAGGGCGGCACGCTCCATCAGGATCTGCCCGGGCACGCCCACCTCCTCGATGGTCGCCCGGTCGAGCTCGCGCACCTGGGTCCCCGAGAAGACCTCCGGCCGCTCACTCAGGTCGAGGAGTCCAAAGTCACAGCTCGCCGAGCGTGCTGAAGGCGCCTGTTCACGGGTGCCGCGTACGCCGCCGCCCGCCGTCCAGACCGGCTCGCCCGCCGGAACAGCGAGCGCGGTGGCCGTGGCCCCCGCCATGGTATCCGTGTGCGTGAGGGAGAGCGCGATATCGCCTATACCCAAAGATGCGGCCAGGGCGGCCGTACGTCCACTCAGTCTCACGTGCGGACCGGGTAACACCTGGATCTCAAGCCAGGTGAGCACGCCCGTCCCCAAGAGCTTTCCCACGGCTTCCTTGGCTGCGAAGCGGGCGGCGAGCGAGCGCACGGAATCGCCTTTGCTGCGGCAGTCGCCGGCCTCGGTCGCAGTGAACACACGCTCCATGAGCTGGGGATGACGTTCGAGAGACAGGCGGAAGCGCTCCACCTCTACGAGATCGAGCCCCGTGCGCACCGTGGCGGTCATCCTCTCACCCCGTCGTCCTCCGGTCTCGCAGGTCTCCGGTTACCGATCCTTCACTCCACAGTGACCGTCTTGGCCAAGTTGCGCGGCTGGTCCACCGACTCCCCGTTTGCCATAGCCACGTGGTAGGCGAACAACTGCAGCGGCACCACCGTCAGCAGGGGTGAAAGCATCTCGTCTGTACGCGGAACCACGAACACCTCGTCGGCCATGCCTCGGATATGGTCGTTGCCCTCCGAAGCCACGGCGATGACGTGGGCGCCTCGTGCCTTGACCTCCTGGATGTTGGAAGCGAGCTTGTCGTACACATGACCGTCGTTGGCTACCACCACGACCGGGGACCCCTCCTCGAGCAGGGCTATAGGCCCGTGTTTCATCTCGCCGGCCGCATACGACTCGGAGGGTATGTAGGAGATCTCTTTGAGTTTGAGCGCGCCCTCGAGGGCCACCGGTAGGCCGATATTCCGGCCGAGATACAGGAAGAAGCGTTTCTTCGCGTACGCGCGCGCTACCCGCTCTATGCCGCTCACCTGGTCGCTCTCGAGGTAGCTGTTGAGGAGGGTGGGGACCCGACGCAACTCCTCGGTCAGAGCCAGCAGTTCGTCCTCGGCGATCGTTTCCCGCACCTGACCCATGTAGAGAGCCAGGAGTTGCATCGCCAGCACCTGGGCGAGAAAGGTCTTTGTGGCGGCTACGCCTATCTCCAGGCCGGCACGGGTGAAGAGCACTCCGTCCGCCTCCCGCGTAGCCTGGGAGCCCACGATGTTCGTCACCGTGAGCACCTTGGCCCCGGCGCGACGCGCGGTGCGCATGGCTGCCAGGGTGTCGGCGGTCTCGCCCGACTGGCTGATGGCTACGCACAAGGTGTTGGGTCCCACAACCGGGTCGCGGTACCGGAACTCCGAGGCCACGTCGATCTCCACGGGGATGCGCGCCCAGCGTTCGATCGCGTACTTGCCTACCAAGCCTGCGTGGTAGGAGGTGCCGCAGGCTACGATGACTATCTGGCGCAACTCCCGGATCTCCTCGTCGGGGAGACCGATGCCCTCCAGACGCACCTTGCCTTCGTGGTCCACTCGTTGCGTGAGTGTATCCGCCAGCGCAACAGGCTGTTCGTAGATCTCCTTGAGCATGAAGGTCTCGAAGCCGGCCTTCTCAGCGGCGTCCTCATCCCAATCGATGTGTTCCGCTACAAGCTCAACCGGCGTACCGTCGGCCAGCGAGACGCCGACTCCGTCGCGTCTCACCGTCACGAACTGGCCGTCGTCGGGAAAGAGCACCGTCCGGGTCTCCGAAAGGAACGCGGACACTGCCGAAGCCACGAAGTTCTCACCCTCACCTAGGCCCACGACCAGCGGCGTTTCCTTGCGCACCGCCACGATGATGTCGGGTTGGTCCACCGCGATGGCCACGAAGGTGAAATGCCCCTCCATCTGCCCGTAGGCGGCGACTACGGCCTCGCGGAGAGAGCCCTCATACGCGCGCTCCAAGAGGTGCGCCACCACCTCGGCGTCGGTCTCCGAGGTGAAGTGGTGCCCCTCCAACTCCAGGTCGGCGCGGAGGGAGAGGTAGTTCTCGACGATTCCGTTCAGCACGATCGCGAAGCGGCCGCTGCAGTCGGTGTGCGGGTGGGCGTTCTCGTTCGAGGGCCGGCCGTGCGTGGCCCAGCGGGTGTGGGCGATGCCCACCGTGGAACCGTTCGCCATCTGGTGCAGTACAGACTCGAGCCGATCCAGGTTCCCCACCGAGTGCAGCAGTTCGAACCTGCCCTCGCGGATCAGAGAGATGCCGGCGGAGTCATAGCCCCGGTACTCGAGCTTGCGCAGCCCACGGAACAGGATGTCCCGACAGGGGCGCTCGCCCACGTACCCGATGATGCCGCACATCTGAACTCCTCTCGTTCGCGCCGTTCCCGGCGGACCGACGATAACCGTCAGACTCTAGGCCAGGGCCCGCTCGACCGCTTCGACCAGCCTCTCCACCGTTTCGCGACAACGTTCTTCGGTCGGAGCCTCCACCATCACCCGCACGAGCGACTCCGTGCCCGAGGGTCTAAGGACCACGCGGCCTTCCTGGCCCAGACGCTCCTCTTCCTCGCGCACCGCATCCCACACTTCTCTTGCATCGCGCAGCCTGCTCTTGTCTCCCACTTTCACGTTCACCAGCAGCTGGGGGAACTTCCGCATGGACGAGGCCAGCGTGGTGAGGGGAGTGCCGGAGGCCATCATGGCCTGGCAGAGTAGCAGGCCGGTCTGCAGCCCGTCGCCCGTGGCACCCATATCGAGCCTGATCACGTGCCCCGACTGCTCGCCACCGAGCACAGCGGGCACCTGTTCCATACGCTCGAGGACGTAGCGGTCGCCCACATCGGTGACCTCCACCTTGATCCCGCGCTCGCGCATGGCCTTGTGGAACCCCAAGTTGCTCATACTGGTGACCACCACGGTGTCGTTGACCAAGCGCCCCTGCGTCTTCATCCAGGGCGCGAGGATGGCAAGGATCTGATCCCCGTCTACCACGCCGCCGGCGGCATCGACGGCCAGCACCCGGTCGCCGTCACCGTCGAAGGCTAGGCCAAGATCGTAGTCTCCCGGCGCCGCCAGAGCCGACAGGAGGTCCAGGTGGGTGGATCCGCATCCAGCGTTGATGTTGACCCCGTCGGGCTCCGCACACGTCGTCTCCACGACTGCGCCGGCCATCTGAAAGGCCAGCGGGGCCACTCGGTAGGTGGCTCCGTGTCCGCAGTCGAGCAGAACCCGCAGCCCGGTGAGATCCACGTCCAGGGCCGTCAACAGATCCTCGACGTACCGGGCGCCGGCGCCCGGGAGGGTCTCCATCGAGCCTACCTCAACCCCGTGCGACCCCCTCTCGGGCGGCCCGTCCATCAAGGTCTCCACCCGCAATTCGATCGCGTCGGCGAGCTTCTTCCCGTCACCACCGAAGAGTTTGATGCCGTTGTCTTGGAACGGATTGTGAGAAGCGGAGATGACCACGCCTCCGTCGAAGTCGCCGGCCGCGACCAGCCGAGAAACGGCCGGCGTGGGCACGACGCCGGCCAGCACCGCGGTGCCTCCTGCCGACGCAATGCCGGCGGACAGAGCTCCCTCCAACATGGGACCGGAAAGGCGAGTGTCTCGGCCCACGAGGATCAGCGCCGGGCGACTGCCGCCGCCGAGCACCGCCGCGGCGGCGCGGCCGGCCCGCAGCGCCAGTTCGGGGGTGAGGTCCACGTTGGCCACACCTCGTATGCCGTCTGTTCCGAACCATCTCCTAGTCAATCCGAACCTCCACCAACGGAGACATCCAAGCTGTCGTCATGGCCACGTAGCTCGGCAGCATCTCCACGATGTCGCCAGGCGCACCCACAGGGCAACCGGGTTCTACACCCACGACCATGTAGTCCGAAGAGCGACCGATCTCGCGAAGCTCCGAGGACCGGAACTCGACCAGCCCGGAGCCGATGTCCTGATGCCCAAGCCCCAGGATGAGTCGACGGCTGCGTGCGCCTTTAGTATAGCTCTCGAGCACCTCCGCCCGCAGGAGCACGGCATCACGGCGACAATCGGGCAGAGGCCGGCACCGCAGAGCCTCGTGCCCGAGCAGAAGCGCCTCGCCACACCGGAGCTCGGTGATTTCTACAGGCAACCCGACCCCGTCCACGAGGAGGCCGAGCAGGCTGGAGTTCCCTCCCGACACACGCGGCACCTCGAACCCAGCCGCCCGAGCATCCCGTACCGCCCCCGCCAGAGCCTCCGTCGATGCCTCGATACCGGCAGCACCCCCGTCGAAGCAGGCGTAGTTGGTGGAGAGCCCCGCGAGCTCCAAACGCGGCTCGGCGCACACCGCCTCGAGCAACGTCGAGAGCCCGTGCGCCGGCACGCCTTCGCGCAGGTCGCCCGTCTCGACCTGCACCATGACGGACCGCGGAGCCGACGGGTCGCCAAGTTCGGCGACGCGGGCGGCGGCCTCGATAGAGGAGACGTAACTGATGTCACCCGGCTCGAATGTGCGCCTGAACGAGGGCAGATAGATGCGGTGGAGTTCCACGCCGGGCAACGCCTCCCGCAGGCGGCCCAGGTGGGCGTCGCGGGTGTCGGCCAACGCTTCCGCGCCGGCGTCGAGCATGGCGCGGGCGACGCGCACGTCGCCTGCACACCCCTTCGTGACAGCCACCAGCTTCAGGCCCGCACGCGCGAGCAGGCCCACAACCACGCTCGTGTTTTGGCGGATCCCGTCGAGATCCACGCGAAGCTCCGCCATCAGAACATCCTCCGCACAAACGACTCGGGGCGGGGGAGTCGCCTCCCCCGCCCCGGGAACATCGATAGCCTCGCTGTGACTAGCGCTTCGAGAACTGCGGGCGCTTGCGGGCTTTCTTGAGGCCGGCCTTCTTGCGCTCCACCATACGGGCGTCACGCGTGAGGTGGCCTGCTTTCTTGATCTCGGTGCGCAGACCCGGATCGGCTTCGACCAAGGCCCGAGCGATACCGTGCTTGAGAGCGCCCGCCTGGCCGGACTTACCTCCGCCGTGGAGTTGAGCCACCACGTCGTACCGACCTTCGGTGCCGCTCTCCACCAGAGGGGCGCGCGCCGCCGTGACCAACGTCGCACGATTGAAGTACTCGTGCAGAGACTTGCCGTTGGCCGTGATGACTCCGGTGCCGGGGGTGATGCGCACCCGTGCGACCGAGGTCTTGCGCTTGCCGGTGGCGCTGTAGACTACTGCTCCCATGTAAGTTCCTCCGGCGCTTGCGCCTTGTGCGGATGAGCCGCAGTCGCGTAGATCTTGAGCTTGTTCAACTGCCTCGCGCTCAATCTGTTCTTCGGCATCATACCTTTCACGGCGTGACGCACGACTTCCGTGGGCTTCTGGTTGAGCATCTCACCGAGTGTACGGGACTTGAGTCCCCCGGGTCGCCCCGAGTGACGGTAGTACCGCTTGCTCACCAGTTTGTTGCCCGTTACGCTCACCTTGCCGGCATTGACGACGATCACGAAGTCACCGGTATCGGTGTGTGGCGTGTACTGCGGTTTGTCTTTGCCTCTGAGAACGATGGCGAGACGGGTCGCAAGCCGTCCGAGGTTCTTACCCTCGGCGTCGACGACCCACCACTTTCGGTCGATCTCACCAGGTTTTGCCGAATATGTCTTCACACAACCCTCCTTAAAACGCAAGCGGGAATAATAGTGGAGCCCAGTGAGGGTGTCAAGGTGACGACCCGTCTTTCAGTCCGTTTCGATCAGCCGTAGAACACCCGCCACAGGAACAGCCCATACGGAGGAGCGGTCCGACCTGCCTGGAACCGTTCCGCCCCGTCCAGCAACATCCGAAGATCGCGCAGGGTCATCCTACCTCGCCCGACCTCCACCATGGTGCCCACGAGTGCCCTCACCATGTGGCGGAGAAAATGGGGGGCCCTGATCTCGAGCCAGAGCAGCGAGCCCCGGGAATGCCAAGCGCAGCGCTGGATCTCGCACTGGAACAGGGTGTGATGCGATTCGGTGGGCGTGAAGGCCGTGAAATCGTGGCGGCCCGTACAGAGGCGGGCCGCCGCCTCCATCACGTCCACGTCGACCTCGTGTCTGACGTGCCAGGAGTACCGCTGAAAGAACGGATTCGGCGCGAGATCGCACCATATGAAGTAACGGTAGCTGCGGGCGACCGCATCCCTGCGTGCGTCGAACCCCGGCGAGGCCTCCGACAACCCTCGCACGACCAGGCCCGCAGGGGTAAGCGCGTTCACCGAAAGAAGGATTCGGCCCCTACCCGTCTCGCCGGCCAGAGCGGCCCTGGTGGCCTCGGGAACAATGCCCTCGGCCTCGTGGGAGGCCGCCGAGGGCAGCGCGAAGCCTGCCACTTGTCTGTAGGCGTGCACTCCGGCGTCGGTGCGGCCGGCCACGGAGAGCCTGACCCGGTGTCTCAGGGCCACAGCCAGCGCCTTCTCCAGGCTCTCCTCCACACTGACCTGCCCTGGTTGACGCGCCCACCCACAGAAGCCGGCACCGTCATACTGAAGGTCGAGGCGGTAGGTGCGGTGGTCGACCTCATAGCTCCCGGTGGACTCACCGAGTGTTTCCGACTCCATCACAACCCCCATGCCCGGCCGGCCGTGATCGCCAAGGCAAGCACCGAGACAGAAAGGGCCCCGGCAACGAGGTCCGTCCACCCGGCGCGCAGTTCCCGATATCGGGTGCGGCCCACATCCCCTCGATAGCACCGACTGGTCATGGCCACAGCCAGATCGTCGGCCCGCCGGAAGCTGATGACGAACAGCGGTATGACAAGGGGGAGAAGAGCGGACATCAAACGCCTCGGATCGCGTCCCGAGAGATCGACCCCTCTCGCGCGCTGGGCCTTGAGGAGGTCCTCCAACTCCCTGAGCAGCGTAGGGATAAAGCGCAGAGCGATGGTCATCATCAGCGCGATCTCGTGGCTCGGCACCCGCAGGCGGCGGAGCGGGCGCAGTAACCACTCGATCCCGTCGGTGAGGAGCACCGGCGGCGTGGTGAGCGTGAGGGCGGCGCTCGAGATCAAGAGCAGACCGAGCCGGACCGTGAGGAAGCCGCCGCGGTCTATGCCTTCCAGGGTCACGGAGAACGGCCCCAGACGTAGCACCGGCTCCCCCGGGAAGCTGAAGATCTGGAACACGAACGTCAGCGCCAGAAGGAAGAGCAGCGGACGGAGGCTCCGCCACAGATAGGAGGGCGGCACGCCGGCCGCCGCCAGCACCAGCGCGAGACCGCCTCCAAGCACGGCGATCCCCGACCAACCCGACACCAGGAACAACGACGCGGCGAAGCCCAGGGCCGCAAGCAGTTTCGTGCGCGGGTCCAGGCCATGCACCACGGTAGAGCCCGGGAAGTACTGGCCGATGGGTATGGTCAACCCCGCCGCGCTCACGCATCAACCCCGGGCGATACGGCCGGCCCACGGGCGGGGCCGGACACGGGACGAGCGACAGGACGAGGGACTGTTGGAGAGGCCGTGGGCGCGAAGGTCGCCGAACGGAACCAGGACACGAATCCGGCCGTGTCGATCACGCTTCTTCCCCGAGGAACTCCCAGACGGGCCGCCACGCGGGTGGCCAGTGGAGGGAGAAGCCGCGCCGCCGTCAGCAGCTCCACGTCGCACAAGACCTCGGCGACTGGTCCTTCGGCCATCACCACGCCTCCATCGAGCACGATCACGCGATCGGCGCGGCGGGCGACTTCGTCGATGTCGTGCGAACTGAACAGGAGTGAACGCGTTCCGCCCGCCTCGCCGGCGCTACCTCGTTCGCTCTCAGGCGCGCGGGCCCGCCCCACCCACTCCACCAGCCGGGTCATCAGCCGCTCGCGCGCGAGTGGATCGAGTCCGGCGGCCGGCTCGTCCAGGACCAAGAGTCTCGGATCCAAGGAGATCACCCCCGCCAGGGCTACCCGCCGCTGCTCGCCCAGAGAGAGTCCGTGCGGAGAACGTGCGCCGAACTCCCCGGGATCGAGACCCACAGTCCGCAGTGCCGTCTCGACTCTCTTCTCCAGATCTGCTCCGGAGAGTCCCCGCAGCCTGGGCGCCACAGCCACGTCCTCCCACACAGTGCTCTTGAACAGCTGGGTCTCGGGTCTCTGGAACACCATTCCCACCTGGCCGGGATAGGGCCGCCCAACCCCGAAATACTCAGCGAGCCCCGAGTCGGGACGCAGGAGAGCCGCGGCAAGCTGAAGGAACGTGCTCTTGCCCGACGCCGTCGCGCCCACGACCGCAGTCACGAGGCCTGGAGCAACCGTGACGTCCACACCGCTGAGGGCCGCCCGTTGGAGAAAGGTGCCGCGGTTGTAGGTGAACGACACTCCTCGAAAGCTGACCGCAGGAGCCGCCGACGGCCGCGTGCCCTCGGCACCGGCTGGGCGAGATTCGGACGCCGGCGCCTGCGCTTTCGGAATCGTACCGGGCTCGACCGGCGCCCCCGTTTTGCCCCGCGCCGCAATCTCGTCCGGCGCCGCAGTCCTGGCGGACGCCCCGGATTCGTCCGGCGCCGCAATCTCGACCGGCGCCGCCGCTTCGGGGGCCGGCGCAGCGCTGCCCGCACCCGCTTCGCGGCCGCCGAGACCCGCGGGCCGCATTGGCCGCAGAACATCCACAAGCTCGTCTTCGGTCACCGGGGAATCCGGCCCACCGCCCAAGACCTCGCGGGCCAAGGCCAAGGCGGGAGGGACACCCAGGGGGAACCCATCCGACACGCCTAGGACGAAAAAACCCCGCGGAGGGCCCAGGTAGCACACGCGTCCATTGTCGAGGGCCATCAAACGGTCGCCCACAACGGCTTCATCCATGTGTTGTGTGATGAGCACTACAGCCACCCCTCTCGCCGCCAAACGGCGGATAGAGGTCATGACTTCGCCCCTGCCGGCGGGGTCGAGCATGGAGGTGGGCTCGTCTAAGACCAACACAGACGGCTCGAGAACGAGGACGCCGGCTAGAGCCAACCTCTGCTTCTGCCCACCCGACAGGAGGTGGGGCTCTGTGCGGTCCTCGCCCTTCAGCCCCACGGCCTCGAGGGTCTCGGCCACCCGCGCGCGCATCTCGTCGCGCGGGGTGCCCACGTTCTCCAAGCCGAAGGCAACATCGTCCTCGACGCTGGCCCCGACGATCTGATCCTCCGGGTTCTGGAACAGCAGACCCACCCGGGAGCGGATCGTCCAAGAGCTCTCGGGGTCGGCGGTGGAGAGCCCCCCGACCGTGACCTCGCCCTGCTCGGGAATCAGGAGGCCGTTGCAGAGGCGGGCGAGAGTACTCTTACCCGAGCCGTTGCCTCCCACCACCGTGAGTAACTCTCCCGGGGCGACGACCAGGTCGACGCCCCGCAGAGCCGGAGGACGGTCGTCGCGG
>JBBRDB010000084.1:0-10035 GCA_038204345.1 Thermoleophilia bacterium
CTACATCATGTTCATGGGTCCCGGCGAGAGCGACGTGGAGTGGAACGACCAGGGCATCGAGGGGATCAACCGATTCCTGAACCGGGTGTGGCGCCAAGTGACGGAGGCCATCGAAGCAGGGCTGCTCACCACGACGACCACCCTTCCCATCCCGGATCCGGAGGCACTCGGGCCCGAGGCCCGTTCGCTGCTGGTCAAGACCAACCAGGTCATCGACAAGGTCACCGGCGACATCGAAGACCGTTTCCATTTCAACACCGCGCTTGCCGCGATCATGGAGCTCAACAACGAGATCTCGGCGGCGCGTGGTGCGGGGAGCGGAGACGGAGCCGGGTTGGCCGCCTCGCAGGAGGGACGCCGGGTCCTGGCCGAGGCGGTCGAGACGCTTGTGCGCCTACTGGAACCGTTCGCGCCGCATATGGGGGCGGAACTGTGGGAGATGATGGGCCGAGAGAACATCTGGGACGTCGCCTGGCCGACCGCTGACGAACGCTTCCTCACCCATGAGACGGTGGAGCTGGCGGTCCAGGTCAACGGGAAACTGCGCGATCGGGTGACTGTGGACGTCGACGCCTCGGAGTCCGAGGTCCTCGTGGCGGTGAAGGCCCTGCCCGGACTGCAGAAGTACCTGGAGAACGCCACCATCGCAAAGGAGATCGTGGTGCCGGGCAAGCTGGTCAACCTAGTGGTGCGCTGAGACCGGTTTGCGCTCCGAACGCGTGCGGGGCGCCATGTGGCGCCCCGCGGATTCCTCTGCTCTGTGCGACGTGTATCGGCCGGCGGCCTCGAGCCGTCTCTTAGTTGGTGACTTCGCGGACGAAGGCTTCGAAGATCCCGAGATGCGTGTCAATGTCCGCGTCGGTGTGCGCGACCGAGACCAGCCACTGCTCATCGAGGCCCGGGGGCAGGAAGATGCCGTGGGTCATCATGTAGATCCAGTGTGCGTAGGCCAGTTCGAAGTTGGTCTTCTTGTAGTCGCGGAAGGTTCGCACGCGTTCGGGCACGTACGTGATGCATCCTTTAGCCCCGAGCTTCACCGTGTGCGCGGGTAGGCCCGTCTCATCGATCACCCGTTGACAGCCCTCGATAAGTCGAGCGTTGCGGGCTACTGCTGCTTCCGACGCCTCCTTGGTGCAGATCTTCGTGAGCACGGCCAGGGAGGCCGCGGTTACCAGTGGGTTGCCGTTGAAGGTGCCTTGATGAGCCACGGTCCCGTTGGCGATGTAGCCCATGATCTCGCGGCTCCCGCCGAACGCGGCGATGGGCACACCCCCACCGATCGACTTGGCGAGGCAGATCAGATCGGGCTGTATGGAGTAGAGGGCGGAGGCGCCCCCCCAGTTGGAGGTGATGCCCGTCTTGACCTCGTCGAAGATGATGAGGGCGCCGTACTTGTGGCAGATCTCCGTGGCCGCGGCAAGGTAGCCATCGTCGGGCAACACGATGCCCATGTTCTCCGGTACCGGCTCCAGGATGAACGCGGCGATCTCCCCGGGGTGCTCGGTGAAGGCGCGTTCCAAGGCGAAGAGGTCGTTGAAGGGTATGACTACCACTTCGTCGATGGTGGCCTTGGCCGTGCCGCCGTAGTAGGGGACGGTGTTCGGCCGGTCGGCCGGGCCGGCCTCTTCGAGCGGAGGCCGCACCGACATCATCACCAGGTCGTGGTGACCATGGTAGCAGCCCTCGAGTTTGATGATCTTCTCGCGCCCGGTGTAGCCTCGAGCCAGCCTGAGAGCGTCCATGGTGGCTTCCGTGCCGGAGTTGGTGAAACGCACCATCTCAAAGGGGAAACGGTCCACGAGGGCTTCCGCCACTTCGGCGATCAGGACGGAGGGTGTGGTGAACAGGGTGCCTTTGGGCGCCTGGGCGGTGATCGCTTCCACCAGGAGGGGGTGAGAGTGGCCCGCGAACAGGGATCCGTAGCCGCCGTTGAAGTCGATGAACTCGTTGCCGTCGACGTCCCACAGTCTGCTGCCGGAGGCGTGGTCGGCCACTATCGGGTGGGGCTCGAAGTACTGGAAGTTACTGGCGACGCCCAACGGAAGCACCTTCTTGGCGCGCTCCGTGGCCCTTTGGCTGCCCGGCGTCATTTCGGCGTAGCGCTCTTTCTCTCGAGCGGTGATGGCTAAGGCTTTTTCCGTGATACCAGTCATGCCCTTCTCCTCGCGTTCTGGCCGGCGGACCTCCGGTTCACCGGCGCGTCATCGGGGACGCGCCACTGGTGCACGTCTTTTACTTTCCACGGCACCAACATGATGCTGGTGCGGGTGACACCGGGGATGGATCCGACCACGTCGCTCACGAAAGCGTGGAGTTCCTCGTTGTCGCGGGCGTATACCTGGATGCTCAGGTCCCGGTCACCCGTGCTGTAGGCTACGTAGCTGACCTCTTGCAGATCTGCCAGACGCTCGGCCACCTCGCGGAGTTTGTTCGGGGATGCTTCGATCCATACGTCGGCGGTGACCGCGTAGCCCAGCGCCCGGGGATTGACCACGGCGCCGATCTGGATCACGTTGCGCTCGACAAGCCTGTCGACGCGGTAGCGAATGGTGCGTTCAGATACGCCGTCGAGTCTGCGGGCGATCGCGGTACTGGACATGCGTCCGTCCTGCAGCAGGCAGGAGATGATCTCCCTATCGATGTGGTCAAGCTTGAGGTTCACTGCGCCCCTAGTGTTGCTGAGGCATCAGTATACCCGCAACTGTGCCGAATGTGTCAACTATTCTGCCGGACATTGCCGAATCGGTGATACAACGTGCGGCGAGGCCGTTCCCCTACGAGTGGAAGTGATCGAGAGCCGCGGCCGCGTGGCGCGGCCGAAACGGGATACGGGTGGGCGGGGTCTCAGGCCCCGCGCGGGACCAGACCGGCTAGGCCGACCTGCGTCTTTCTCCGGGAACGACGGCGGCGTGAGGACAGTACTGCGCGCAGAGGAGACACCCCGTGCAACGATCTTGGTCGACCGTCCAGGTAGTGGAGGCCGGGTGAGTGAGTTTACCGCGGAACCAGGACATCGGGGTCGCCGGCTGTGCTTCCGCCGGCTGCGCTCCCGGGACCGGCACGACCGCGCGTTGGGGGCAGATCCGGCTCACGGGGCACCCGGGAGCACCGTCGCACCGCTCTCGGTCGATATGCGCGACCGGTTTGTTCTTGCCCGTGAC
This sequence comes from Thermoleophilia bacterium, assembly GCA_038204345.1. Classification (GTDB taxonomy): domain Bacteria; phylum Actinomycetota; class Thermoleophilia; order RBG-16-64-13; family RBG-16-64-13; genus JAHJSA01. The sequence continues at coordinate 3,162 of JBBRDB010000084.1, forward strand.
CCGGTGGCCTCCGGCGTCTCGGTGCTCCAACCTCCGACCTGCAGCAGACATTCCTGCTCCTCCGACGTACATTATACCCATAGGGGTATCTATCGTGGACAGTCTACACCGGTCGCGAGTCGGCGGCAAGAGTGGGTGGGGGGAAGTCGATCAGAACCTCATAGGTACCGTCCACCATCTTGATCTTCACCTGCTGAGAGCACTGTTGGAACACGTGCAACATGCCTTGGTTTTCCACCAGCACCTCCGCCCTGAACCCGCCCAAGCCTCGCTCGATTCCGAGTTCGATGAGGTAGTTCAGGAGACGGATGCCGAGGCCGCGGTGCTGCCAATCGTCGCGGACCATGAAGGCTACTTCGGCATGGTCGTCGCCGGGAATGAGCCGCCACTCAGCAAGGGCCACCAGCTCGTCGGCACCCGGGCCCGAGCGGGCCGCGGCTAGGCTCATGGTGGTTCGGTAGTCGATGTTCACGACGGCGTCTCGCTCATCGCGAGGGAAGGTGGCCTTGGCGTTCATGAATCGTTTGTAGACGGCGTTCTCGCTCGTGTCGTAGAACAGGTCGCGCACCAACGCGTCGTCGGTAGGTCGGAGCGGACGGAAGACCACCAGGCCTCCGTCTTCCAAGGTCACGTGCCGTTCCAGCTCGTCCGGGTACCGCTCACTGCGCGGGGCCGCCTGGTCCATGAAGACGTAGTGTCGCTCCTTCGCGTGGGCCAGCAACTCGGCGCGGTGGTCGGGATGGGCCACTTGGATGAGTGCCATGGCGCGTTCGCGGATGGACTTTCCGTGGAGGTAGGCGATGCCGTACTCGGTGACCACGTAGTGGACCCCGCCGCGGGTGGTGACGACGCCGGCGCCCTCCGATAGGTGAGGGACGATCCGACTGCGGCCTCCCGCAGCTTCGGACGGCAGACAGATCACGGGTTTGCCTCCACGAGAACGAGCTGCGCCGCGCATGAAGTCCACCTGACCGCCGATGCCGCTGTAGAAGTCGTAGCCCAGCGAGTCGGAACACACCTGACCCGTCAGGTCTATCTCGAGCGCTGCGTTGACCGCTACCATCCTGTCGTTCTGGCCGATGATGTAGGGATCGTTGGTGTAGTCGGCGGGTCGGAATTCACACATCGGGTTGTCGTGGACGAAGTCGTAAAGACGGGGCGTGCCCATGCAGAAAGAGGCCACGATCTTGCCGCGGTGAAGGGTCTTTCGCGAGTTGTTTATCACGCCTTCTGCGACCAGATCGATGACGGCGTCGGTAAACATCTCGGTGTGGAGTCCCAAGTTCCGCCGGCCGTGAAGGTGATCGAGCATGGCGCTCGTCACGGAACCGATGCCCACCTGAAGACAACAGCCGTCTTCCACCAGCTTCGCCACCTGTCGACCGATCTCGCGGGTGATGTCGGTGGTCTCGTGCAGCGGAACCGTCATAATGGGCTCGTCGACCTCCACCACCACGTCCAGCCGGTCGATGTGGATGAACGAGTCGCCCAGCGTGCGGGGCATGCGGCGGTTCACCTGCGCGATGCGGATGCGCGCGCTCTCGGCGGCGGGTTTGGTGATGTCCACGGCCACACCATACGAGCAGGTGCCGTGGTCGTCGGGAGGCGATACCTGGATCAAGGCGACGTCCACGGGGATGTGCCGCTGCGTGAACAGGTCGGAGACTTCCGACAGGAACACAGGCGTGTAGTCGGCCCGGCCCTCGGCTACGTCGGAGCGCACATCGTGTCCGATGAAAAAGGAATTGTGGCGAAAAGTGTCGCTGAAGCGGGGAGCCTCGTGCGGCGCGGTACCCAAGGTGAGCAGATGATATACGTCAGAATCTGCGAGACGCCCGCCCATGTCGGCGAGGCCGCGGATAAGCGCTTGGGGCTCGCCGCACCCGGCGCCTATGAAGATACGGTCGCCCTTCCGTATGTGAGACAGGGCGCCGGGAACGGTGGTCCGTTTGCCCTCATAGCGCGCCCGCCACCTCAAATCCGCCATCGTCTCTCCGATCGTCATGGAGCCTCGCGGGTGTTCCTCAGCCAGAAGATACACCATGGGTCGCTCACCACCCGATACCCTGGCGGGCACGGCCAACAGAAAGGGCGGCCGAGGCCGCCCTTTCTGCAACCGCCCGACGAGGCCGGATGGTGGACCTCGACCGGTGTGGCTGTCAGACGCGGCGGTTGGTCACCAGGTTGTCTACCACCGTGGGGTCGGCCAGGGTGGAGGTGTCGCCTAGGTCGGTCACATCGTTCGCCGCGATCTTCTTTAGGATCCGCCGCATGATCTTTCCGCTGCGGGTCTTGGGCAGACCGGGGGCCCACTGGATGACGTCCGGCGTGGCGATCGGGCCGATCTCCTTGCGCACGTGCTGCACGAGCGCCTTCTTGAGCTCGTCCGAGGGCTCGACACCGACGTTGAGGGTGATATAGGCGTAGATGCCCTGACCCTTGATGTCGTGGGGCATGCCCACCACCGCCGCTTCGGCCACCGCGTCGTGGCTCACCAGAGCCGACTCCACTTCAGCCGTGCCCATGCGGTGTCCGGAGACGTTGATGACGTCGTCCACGCGACCGGTGATCCAGTAGTAGCCGTCTTCGTCGCGGCGGCAGCCGTCGCCGGTGAAGTAGAGGCCGGGATACTGCTTGAAGTAGGTGTCGAAGAAGCGGTCGGGATCACCGTAGACGCCGCGCATCTGGCCGGGCCAGGGCCGGCGGATGCAGAGGTTGCCCACCCCGGGGCCTTCGACCTCGACGCCGTCCGCATCGATGAGCACCGGCTCCACGCCGAAGAAGGGTAGCGTCGCCGAGCCCGGCTTGATCTTCATGGCCCCGGGCAGCGGTGTGATGAGGATGCCGCCGGTCTCGGTCTGCCACCAGGTGTCGACGATGGGGCAGCGCCCCTCGCCCACTAGTCCGTGGTACCAGAGCCACACTTCCGGGTTGATGGGCTCACCCACGGTGCCCAGGAGCCGCAGGGATGAACGGTCGTGCTTCGTGACCCACTCGTCGCCTTCGCGGGCGATGGCGCGCAGCGCCGTGGGCGCGGTGTAGAACTGGTTGACCTTGTACTTCTCGACCACCGCCCAGAAACGGTCGGGAGAGGGGTAGTTGGGCACCCCCTCGAACATCACGGACGTGGCCCCGTTCTGGAGCGGACCGTAGACGATGTAACTGTGGCCGGTGACCCAGCCGATGTCGGCCGTGCACCAGAAGACGTCATCGGGGTGGTAGTCGAAGATCAGTTCATGGGTGTACCCGGTGTAGACCGCGTAGCCCCCGGTGGTGTGCATGACACCCTTGGGCTTCCCGGTGGAGCCGGAGGTGTAGAGGATGAACAGGGGATCCTCGGCGTCCATCTCCTCGCAGGGCGAGTCGGTGGTGATGTCGTCGGCCGCCATCTCGTCGTGATACCAGACATCGCGGCCCTCGACCCAGTCGACGCCCAGGCCCGTGTGGCGCACGACGATGCACGTGGTCATGCTGGGACTGGTCGCCATGGCCTCGTCGGCTGCGGCCTTCAAGGGGACGCTCTTCGACCCGCGCAGTCCTCCGTCGGCGGTGATCATGATGGTGGATTCGCAGTCGAGGATGCGGTCCCGCAGCGCGTCGGCGGAGAAGCCGCCGAACACCACGCTGTGGATGGCTCCGATGCGGGCACAGGCCAGCATGGCCACCGGCAGTTCGGGAATCATCGGCAGGTAGATGGTGACCCGGTCGCCCTTCTTCACACCCTTCTTGCGGAGGACGTTCGCGAATCTTGTAACGTCTTCCCACAGTTGACGGTAGGTGATGGCGCGGCTCACCTCGGGGGAGTCGCCCTCCCAGTAGAAGGCGACCTTGTCGGCCACGTCCGTCTCCATATGCCGATCGAGGCAGTTGTAGCTGAGGTTGAGCTTTCCTCCTTCGAACCAATGGATCTTCGCGTTGGCGAAATCGTGCCTCTGGACCGAGTCCCATTTCTTGAACCAGGTGACCCGCTCCGCCACTTCCGCCCAGAAGGCGTCCGAGTCGTCGAGCGAACGGCGGTACATCTCATTGTATTGGTCCATGCTCGAGATCCACGCGTGCTGCTGGAAACTCGGCGGTACGTCGAAGACTTTGCCCTCGAGTGACACTTCGTTCGCCACGTTCACCTCCGCAGGTCGTCGTCTCAGCCCGCCCCGGTCACCCTCCTCGGTCGCAGGAGGGTCTATACGGCAGGCGGATTCATGGAAACCATACAGGCGGGTCTTGGAGGAGGCAATCCGGTCGCCGATGATTCCACAAGCGGCCGATAGAGTCCCGCGACCGGCCCGAGCGGCCCGGGAGCGGTCTCACTGCTTGCGAGTCACCCTCTGACGAGTGTTGACCAGGTAGGTTCCGCCCGCGACGAACCCCAGGCCGAGCCATAGCAGAAGCGGAAGATGTTCTCCCAAGAAAAGCCCGCCGAAGATCACTCCGAAGAGAGGAGTGAAGAACGTGAACGAGTGGAGACTGCTCACTTTCTGAGTCCGCATGAGCCAGAACCACAACAGGTAGCTGACCGTGGCCACGATGACCGTCTGGTAGAGAAGGGCCAGCGACGAGTCCAGGCGGAACGTCAGTGGCTCTCCATGCTCGAAGACCAACGCGCCCAACCACAGCAACGGGGCGGAGAAGGCAAGTTGGTAGAAGAGCACCTGGAACGTGCTCATGGGGCGCACGCGCATGGTGTGTTTCACGTAAAGCGTGGTGAGAGCCCAGAACACCGCGGCCAACACCTCCATGCCGTCCCCCACAAGGTGGTTGGCCGGCAGTCCTCCCGAAGGTGCGCGAAACACCGCGGCCACGCCGGCGAAGGAGAGGCCGAGCCCGGCGACCTTGACCCAGGTGAGCCGATCGTCGCGGAGAAGGAAATGCGCTCCGATAGCCACCCAGAACGGGCTCGTGTAGACCAAGAGGACGGACCGGGAGGCGGATGTGAAGGCCGATCCCCAATAGAGGAACAGGAACTCCAAGGTGAACATGCCCCCCATGACCAAGCCGTCGAGCAGGCGCCGCCGATCGACCAGGAGGTCTTTTCCGAACAGAGCGGCCCAGATGGCAACGAGCACTGTGGCTCCCGTGGACCGCATCGCCGAGGCGAAAAGGGGAGGAAAACCACGGTTGCCGATCTGAATAGCGACGAAGTTCATGCCCCAGACAGCACACATCCCCACCAGCATGGCGACAGGGCCCCAGCCGACCCGGTCGGGGCTACGAGTTCCGTCGAAGACAGGGAGTGAGGAGTCGACTGCGGTTTCTTTGGGCGCGCCCACTCAGGGAGGGTAGCACGGACGGACGCCACCGAGGACCCGATGCGGGGGTCCCCGGTGGCGGGGTATCGGAACGGCGGACGCGGGCCGACGTGTGTGCCGACGTCGGCGCGACCGGGCGGTACGCCTACGTGATGGCGCGCGGCCGGATGGACGCGCCCACATCGTGAGCGCGCCCGACCGGGTGGTGCTAGTTAGTTCCCCAGCCGTCCATCATGCCGCCGCCGGAGGTCCCGTTCCAGCCGCCCATCATGCCGCCGCCGGAGGAGGTCCCGTCCCAGCCGTCCATCATGCCGCCGCCGGAGTTCCCGCCGGAGGTGCCGTCCCAGCCGCCCATCATGCCTTCAGGACCGCCGTTCTCGGTGCACTGCTGCAGCAACTCGTCGGCCTGGTCACCGTGCACGGAGCGCATCATGTCTTCCATGGTGCCGGCCCACTCTTTGGCCTGATCGCCGGTGATTCCCATATGGTCCTGCATCATCTCTGTGATCTGGTCGGTGAAATCGCCGGTGGCGGCGGTGGCCGAGGGGTTGGTCTGGTCGCTGGCGGGAGCCGCCGTCACTGCGCCGCGCCAACTCGGAGCCTGCTGTTCGGCCGCAGCGGTGCCGGGGCTGAAGACGGGACCAAGGGCTCCCAGGCCAACGAGGCCCAGAGCGCCCGCCGCAATCAAGGTCGCTCCCTTGAGCAAAAGTGTGTTCGACATCATGTCTCCTTAGCAGATCGGTGAAGTGGTTTCTGCATCCCAGTATGGGGCTCGTATGTGGAGAGTTTCGCAAGAGAGTGCAAAGCTCATGTAAAGCTTCGCGAGGGACGCGGGGTCACCCGCCGCTGCGCGCCGGCGCCCCGGGGCCCGACGGTGCCTACCGCCGGGCGGCGGCGCCCGCCGGCGCCCGCCGCCGGACGCCACAGTGTATCCTGGTGAACACAGTCCCACTGCCGAACCTCGCCGGGGTCGGCCCGTGGGAGCCCGTCGGCGAGTCGTGGAGGGTCTGAGTATGCACTTGCAGGTGTGCGGGGCGGCGCGTGAGGTCACCGGATCGTGTTACCTAGTGGAGGCGGGACGTACACAGTTCCTCGTGGATTGCGGTCTGCATCAGGGTGGAGCGAGGGAAGCGGCCGAGAACCGCCGGCCGTTCCCATTCGATCCGCGCGAGATCGATTTCCTGTTTCTGACCCACGCGCACATCGATCACTCCGGTCTGATCCCGAGGCTGGCCAAGGAAGGTTTCAACGGCCCGGTCTACGCGACGTCTCCCACGGCCGACCTCGCCGAAATCATGCTGCTCGACTCGGCGCACATCCAGGAGATGGAGGCGGAGTGGCAGCATCGTAAGGGCCGCCGCGCGGGCCGGCGCACGCAAGAACCTCTCTACACGCAGAAGGATGCGGTCGCCGCCCTCCGGCTGTTCCAGGTGGCCGACTATGGCAAGGATGTCCGTCCCTCGACTGAGGTCATGGTGCGGTTCCGTGACGCCGGCCACATCCTGGGTTCGGCGGCGCTGGAGATCTGGCTGAAAACGGCGGCAGGCTCCGTGAAGATGGTGTTCAGTGGCGATATCGGTCGTCCCGATCGCCCCATCCTGCACGACCCGGAGACGCTCACGGAGGCC
>JBBRDB010000085.1:0-10034 GCA_038204345.1 Thermoleophilia bacterium
GGCCAAGCAGTCCTCCGGAGATTGCAGACAGGTGCTTCCTGAAGGCATTGACCTCATGGATAGGGGTCCCCGACCTCAGTAGCAACTCGCTCGTGATCCGCAGGTGCTCAAGGGCCAGACCCTCAGCGGGCACGGCCATCAAAGAACTCGCGCCTCCAGATACCAAGGCGACCACTAGGTCGTCCGGACCCGCCCCGGCGGCTGCCGCGAGCATGCGCCGGCCGGCGTTCTCACTCCGTTCGTCGGGGAGCGGATGTCCCGTCTCCGTGATCTCCACCCACCGAGTACCCACGCTTCCCCCGCCGGCGGACGCCACCACTCCCTCTACACGGGTGGGCGGGTCGGCACCCCACGACTCCACGACCGCATCCTCCAGCCCAGCCGCCATCCCCGGCGCAGCCTTCCCCGCGCCCACGACGATGAGTCGAGCCGGCACCCGGCCGGACGAGAAACTCCAGCCGGGTGCGGAATCTACGAGGGGGGTATGAGCTCGGGTGGCCGCATGAGATCGGATGAGGTCGGAGAAAGCCTCGCGCGTCCGCTCTCTAGGTTCGACCGCGGCGACTCCGGCCAAGAACGCTTCCTCCGCGCGTCCCCGCAGGACTCGGAGTCTCGTGGCGAAGCTCCCCGCGTCCGCAGTCGCCGTGAATCCCCGCCTGCGAGCACTGTTGATCGACTTTCCCGCGCTACGCTCCCATCGATTCGAGCCGCCGGCGCCCTACCGGACCACGATCCTCCGCCGCCCGCCATACGCGCAGAGCGAACGGCACGTCGTCGGGGATTCTAACAGGAGAGACCGCAACGAGGATTCACGTTGCGGTCTACGGATACCATGGCGCGATCGGCGGGCCTGGCCGTCACAGGGGGAGTCTGCCCGCACGCCGCAGCCGCAGCCGCCGCAGGACGGCGTCCTGCGGCGGTGCCACTTCAAGACGCCCTACGAGGCGGCGAGGTTCTCAGCTACGAAGCCCCAGTCTACGAGCTCGTTCAAGAAGGCATCGATGTATGCCGGCCGGGCGTTGCGGTAGTCCACGTAGTACGCGTGTTCCCACACGTCCATGGTGAGCAGCGCTGTCTGCCCGTGCTTCAGCGGCAGGTCGGCGTTGGAGGTCTGAGTGATCTTGAGTGCGCCACCCTCGGCGACCAGCCAGGTCCAACCCGACCCGAAAAGTGTAGCTCCCGCCTTGGCGAACTGCTCTTTGAACGCGTCGAAGGAACCGAAGTCTCGGTCGATCGCTGCCGCCAACTCGCCACTCGGCGTGCCTCCCCCTCCTGGGGTCATGCACTTCCAGTAGAAGCTGTGGTTCCAGACCTGGGCGGCGTTGTTGAAGACACCGCCCGTGGCCGACGCGATGATCTCCTCGAGGCTCTTGTCGGCCATTTCCGTGCCGTCGATCAGTCCGTTGAGGTTGGTCACGTACGCGTTGTGGTGCTTGCCGTGATGATATTCGAGCGTCTCCGCGCTGATGTGAGGCTCGAGAGCATCTTTCGAGTAGGGCAGTTCGGGCAGCGTGAAAGCCATGATCGTCATCTCTCCTTACGTTCGTGTGTGCCGCCGCGGCGGATACCAGAACGCCACGGGCGGTGCGCACTCCCACCGCCGCCCGCGGCTCCAGTCTCCTACCCCTCCCCCTCTCCGGTCCAAACCCGGTGTGGGCACGGGGCGCGACTTCGCTGGAAAGGCTACCTGAGGGCCCCTGAGTCGCGGCGCGTTAACCTCTCGCGTTTGTCGCAGCCCCACAATCGGGAAGAGGGACCTATCGGCCGAGACGAAGGAGGACAACATGTCCCTGAATGGACGACGAGTCGCGATCCTCGTCGCGCAGCAGTATGAAGACTTGGAGTTGTGGTACCCGAAGCTACGGTTGGAGGAGACGGGCGTCGCAGTCGTCGTCGCGGGGATGGGCGACCACTCTTACCCGTCCAAGCACGGTTATCCCGCGGATACCGACGCAGTCATCGACGACCTCGACCCCGCCGATTTCGATGGAGTCATCATCCCCGGCGGATGGGCGCCCGACTACCTCAGACGCTCCGAAGCCGTCAAGCGGTTCGTCGCCGCGGTGGCCGATAACGGTGGCCTCGTCGCTGCGATCTGCCATGGTGGTTCGGTGCTGGTCTCCGCTGGAGTCGCCAAGGGTCGGCGACTCACTTCGGTGCCGGCCATCAAGGACGACATGATCAACGCTGGAGCCGAATGGATCGACGCGCCGGCCGTGGTCGACGGCGCACTGGTGACCTCCAGGAACCCTCGTGACCTCACCGCTTTCATGCCTGCGGTCATCGCCGTATTGGAAGAACGCGCCCACGAAGCCGGTCGAGAAGAGAGCGCCGTCAAAGCAGCGGTGGACGAACAACTGGTATCCATTTCGCTCACGGCAGAGTCGCTCGACTACATGCTGGAGATGCTCACACGGATGCCGGCAGCCAAGAACTACCGCGAAGGAACGACTATCGGTGACCACGACCTCACGACGCTGGCACAGGATTTCGCGCTCTTCTCCGATAAGCGGGGAGCTCTGGAAGCCGAGGCTCCCGTCATATCCGACCTGCGCCCTTCTGGTGGGAACTGGAGGGCACGCGGCAACGTGCGCGCGCTACACGTACTCCGGGCGGCGGATGTGCCCGGAGTGGAGACGATCTGACCTACGCCCGCCGGCCTTCAGCCATCCCACTCTCGTGAACGCAGGACGATGCCCTCGACCAAGTTGCGCACCGCCTCCCCCACGTCGGCGTCGCCGATCTCCAGCCCCTCCCCCTCGGCGATGGATGCCAGCATGCCGCGCAGGGCGGCGATGCTGGAGTGCCACAACACCGGATCGAAGCGGAAATGTTCCGGAGTAAGCGCCAGCGTCTGCCGGTAGCGCGGATGCCGCTGGAGGAAGGCCATCGTCAGGCGAAAACTGGGCGACAGCGCGTCGGCGAAGTCCTCGGGGTCCCCGGGTTGGAGCGCATCATCTTCCATCAGTGTCTTCACCCCCCTCGCCCACGATCACGGTGCCCGCCTCCCCCTTCAGAATGCTCTCCAACTGCTCCGGAAGCCCGATGCGTGCCTCGCGTCCTCCTCCTTCGACGAAATCTATCGCCGCCTGGATCTTGGGCCCCATGCTCCCGGGAGGGAACTCACCGTCCGCAAGAAGCCGCGCGGCCTCAGCACTCGACAACCGTGGCAGCCGCTTCTGCGCCGGATTCCCGAACGACTCGTATACCGCGTCCACGGAGGTGAGCACCAGCAAGCGCTCCGCTCCCGCTTGAAGGCCTAGAAGCGCGGAGGCCCGGTCCTTGTCGACCACCGCGTCCACACCCATCAAAGTGCCGTCGGCAGCCTCCACCACCGGTATTCCACCCCCTCCAGCCGCCACCGTCACCACACCGCCCTGAGCCAACCTGCCTATGACGCGGGCCTCGGGGATGCGCAACGGCTCCGGCGACGGGACGCGGCGCCTGAATCCCCGACCGCTGTCCTCCGCCATCACCCAGCCTCTCTCCGCCGCCAGCCGTGCCGCATCGCCCTCGGAGTAGAACATCCCCACCGGTTTGGTCGGGGCCACGAAACTCGGGTCCTTGGGATCCACGACCACTCTGGTCAGTAGGCACACGACCTCTCGGCCGACTCCGGCCCGCCGCAGATGATTCGACAGCGCCTGCTGCAGGAGAAACCCGATGCTGCCTTGAGACTCGGCACCCATGACGAATAGCGGCATCGGTGGAACCTCGTCGCGGGCCACCTCGCCACGTAACAACGACTGCCCGATCATCGGACCATTACCGTGCGTGACGATAAGCGGCAGGCCCCGGGCAAGCGCCCTGGCTATAGGCGCCACCGACTCCTCCACGTGCCGCATCTGCTCCTCGAGAGTGCCGCGCTCCCCGGCGCGCACGAGCGCGTTGCCTCCCAACGCCACGACAGTGAGGCGGCGCACCCCCTAACCTCGGGAAAGGAAGTCGTGTATGAACTCCAGCACCGCGCCTCGTAGGCAGGGTTCCCCTCGCTCACCGAGTTCGTAGAAGACCCGCACTGCGGGCTGCGATACATGGATGACCTTGGTGAGATCGAAGGGCGTGGCCACGAGGACGATGTCCGCCGGAACGGCGGCCACCGTCCGCTCGAGGTCGCGGACTTGCTCGTCGAAGTAGCCCACAGCCGGCAGCACCGGTCCCACGTGCGGATAGCGCTCGAACAGAGCGGCTATGTGTCCCACTGCGTAGGGACGTGGGTCCACCAACACCAACTCCGGCGCTTCCAGTTGTCGGGCCGCTTCGACGCCCGCTCCGGTGGACATGCCCCCGTGCGTGAGGGTGGGTCCGTCTTCGACGACCAGCACCCTCAGGGCGCTCGGTCCGGCGCCGGCCGCCTCGGTCCGCCGGCGCACCCCCGCCAGCGTCTCCTCCCACCCCTCTTCCAAGGTGATGTCCGAGTCCACCTCCACGATCAGGGCTCGCGGATTCAATGAACGCACCTCTACGCGGACGGCTGCAACGGCACCGGACGTGGCGGAGTTCACCTTATTGATGACCACGACGTCGGCCCGGCGCACGTTCACCTCGCCCGGATGATAGGTGCTCTCGTGCCCGGCGCGGAGAGGGTCCACCACCGTGATCTCAAGGTCAGGCGACACGAAGGGAAAATCATTGTTGCCCCCGTCCCACACGATCACGTCGGCTTCCCGCTCGGCTTCGCGGACCACTGCCTGGTAGTCGACTCCCGCGTAGACAACGAACCCGTGGCGCAAATGGGGCTCATAGTCCTCTCGTTCTTCCACGGTGACCTCGTGCCGGTCAAGATCCTCGAGCGATTCGAAACGCTGCACGGTCTGACGGGCGAGGTCCCCGTAGGGCATGGGATGACGCACGATCACCGGGCGCACGCCGTTCTCCCTGAGCAGGTGAGCCACGAACCGGGAAGTCTGACTCTTGCCCGCGCCCGTCCTCGCCGCACACACCGACACGACGGGGACCTCTGCGCGGATCATCGTGCTCTTCGGCCCCAACAAGGTGAAGTCGGCCCCGGCGGCCAGGACGCGAGAGGCCTGATGCATCACGGTCTGGTGAGCGACGTCGCTGTATGCGAACACCACCTCGTCGACCCGCTGCTCGGCGATGACCGCCTCCAGCGAATCCTCTGGAACTATGGGGATGCCGTGCGGATAGCCATCACCCACCAGCGCGGTCGGATATATGCGACTGTCGATGCCGGGGATCTGCGTCGCGGTGAAGGCAACCACCTCCACCCCCGGGTCCCCGCGGAACACCATGTTGAACACATGGAAGTCTCGCCCGGCCGCGCCCATGATCACGACGCGTCTCACTGCCATGTCCGTACCTCCCGCGACGTCGGAGACCTTACGCCCTCATGGCCGCCACCAAGGCCCAGGATTGGGCCCTACGTGGTGAAGGCCTCTCCCCAAGGGGAAAGACCTTCACACATGCAGCCCTATAAGCCGGATTCTGTCGAGGGTAGCCATCCATCTGGGACACACGTTGCCGCGTGCCTCGTGCGGCCAACCCGGAGACATCGGACGAGCAGCCCTCGAACGCCTCCCTATTCGGCCTTGCACCGGGTGGGGTTTACCTGGCCGTCGTGTCACCACGACGCCGGTGCGCTCTTACCGCACCATTTCACCGTTGCATCCGGGGACGGCGTGCCGTCACCGGAGTGCTGTGTAATTTCTGTGGCACTTTCCCGCGGGTCTCCCCGGCTGGACGTTATCCAGCACCCTGCTCTGCGGTGTCCGGACTTTCCTCGATGGGCCCGACGGCGTCTCCGACGCCCTCCCACCGCGACTACCCGGGCTGCACTACAAGTATATCAGCGACCCGAGCCCAGCCCGCCGCCCGGTCAGGACCGTTCGCCCACCGACTGCTCCAGCGGGAAGAAGCACGCCGCCTCGTGTTCCGATCCGTAATCCTCCATCGGTGGAACCTGTTGCGCGCAGATCTCCTTGGCACGGAAACACCGCGGGTGGAACACACACCCAGACGGCGGGTCCACGGGGCTCGGCACGTCACCCTCCAGGACCACGTGCTCGCGGCGCTTCTGCACCGAGGGATCCGGAATGGGGATGGCCGAGAGCAAGCCATACGTGTAGGGATGGACGGGCGAGGCATACAGTTCTCGACTCGGAGCGATCTCCATGATCTTGCCCAAATACATGACCGCCACCCGGTCGGAGATATGCTTCACCACGGACAAGTTGTGGGCGATGAACAGGTAGGTAAGGCCAAGATCCTGCTGCAGCTTGTCAAACAGGTTCAAGATCTGAGCCTGGATGGAGACATCCAGCGCCGAGACCGGCTCGTCGGCGATGATCAGCTTCGGACTAAGAGCCAGCGCCCGCGCCAGTCCGATGCGCTGACGCTGACCACCGGAGAACTGATGAGGGTAGCGGTTCGTGAACGAGGGGTTGAGCCCCACGAGGTCGAGGAGTTCGCGCACCCTCTCCTTTCTCTCGGCCTTGCTGCCGACCCGGTGGATGGTCAGTGCTTCCCCGACTATGGTACCCACGGTCATGCGCGGATTGAGCGACGCGTAGGGATCCTGGAAGACGATCTGCATGTCGCGGCGTATACGTTGCATACTGTCGCGATCGAGCTTGGTCAGCTCCGTCCCCTCGAATACGACGCTGCCTGAGGTGGGCTTGTGCAGCTGGAGTATGCAACGCCCCAGGGTGGTCTTTCCACAGCCGGATTCACCCACGAGGCCGAGAGTCTCCCCTTCGCTGATGGAGAAGGTCACACCCTCCACCGCGTGCACCATGCCGATGGTCCTTTGTATGAGCGTCCCCGACGTGATGGGGAAGCGCTTCACCAGATCACGCACCTGCAGCAGCGGCCCGGAGTACTCCGTCGCGACCGGGACGCTCAGCTCTTCAACGAGGGTGGCGCTCACGATTCCTCCCTCAAGTCTCGGTAGTGCCAGCATGCGACGACGTGGCCGGGTTGCCCGTCGTAGGCAGACAGCACCGGCTCGACCACCGAGCATTTCTCAGTCGCGTAAGTACACCGCGGGTGAAAACTGCATCCCGGGGGCGGGGCCACCAGGTCCGGCGGCAGGCCCGGGATATTGGCCAGTTTCTTGCGCCCTTCCTCGTCGAGCCGCGGGATCGACGCCAACAATGCCTCCGTGTAGGGGTGCTGCGGGTTCGCAAAAAGCTCTTCGGCCGACGCCCGCTCCACGATCTTTCCGGCATACATGACGACGATGTTGTCGCTGACCCCGGCGACCACGCCAAGATCGTGCGTGATCAAGAGGATCGACATACCGAAGCGCTCTTGTAGTCGCTCCAGAAGATCGAGGATCTGAGCCTGAATAGTCACGTCCAGTGCCGTGGTCGGTTCGTCGGCGATAAGCAGTTTCGGCTCGCAACTCAAGGCCATGGCGATCATGACCCGCTGGCGCATACCTCCGGAGAACTGATGCGGATAGTCCTTGAGGCGCTTGCGCGGATCAGGCAGACCCACCGCCTCCAGCAACTCGACCGAACGGTCGTCCGCCTCCTTGCGACTCAGCCCAAGGTGCAGGCGCGTCGATTCGGCGAGCTGATATCCGATCTTGAGCACGGGATTCAACGACGTCATCGGATCCTGGAAGATCATGGAGATGTCGTTGCCCCGGATCGATCGCATCTCATTCTCGGACAGCTCAAGGAGGTCCCTGCCCTCGAAGAGCACCTTTCCCGACTCGATGCGACCGGGGGGCTCAGGGATCAGCCTCATCAGCGACAGCGCGCCGACGCTCTTCCCGCAGCCGCTCTCTCCAACGACACCGAGAGTCTCCCCCTGGTCCAGCGTATAGCTGATGCCGTCCACCGCATGGACCGTACCTTCTCGAGTGTAGAAATAGGTCTTGAGGTCCTTGACCTCCAGTAGCCGGGTCACTTCGTCTCCTTCGTCCGCGGATCGATGGCGTCCCTGAAGCCATCACCCACGAAGTTGAAACAAAGCACGGTCACGGCGATGAAGATGCCCGGCAGTATGATCATCCACGGGTGCGACCGCAGCGATTTCCACCCTTCGGAGGCCAGCGTCCCCCAGGACGCATCGGGCGCCGAGATGCCGAGCCCCAGAAAGGATAGGGTCGCCTCTCCCAAGATCATGCCGGGCACCTCGAGGAACATCGCGACCACGATGATACCCAAGGTGTTGGGGAGCAGATGGCGGAAGATGATGCGGCTGCGCTTAGCCCCGAGCGCCCGCGCGGCCTCCACGTACTCGTTCTGCTTCAGCGTGAGCATCTGTCCTCGCACGAGTCGGGAGGGAGTCAACCACGAGACCAACGCCAGGGCCAGCAACATGGGCACGATGCCGGCACCAAGGATCACGAGCAAGATTATGGCGAACGGCAGATACGGCAGGCCATAGAGGACATCGACGAACCGCATCATCACCTCATCGGTCTTTCCACCGATGAATCCGGCCACCGAACCGTATAGGACCCCGACCACCAGAACGATGCCGGTCGCCGCAAAGGCGATCAACAGCGAGACGCGGCCACCCATCGCCAGCCTGACGAACAGGTCGCGCCCGTTCTGGTCGGTGCCGAACCAGTGGGCGAGATTCGGCAGTTGATATCGGACTAGACTGGGATTCGTGTACAGCCCCTCGTCGAAGGACCACGGCCTGAGCCAGGGTCCGACGGTAGAGTAGATGATCATGAGCAGCAGTATGAACAACGCCGCCATTGCGGCGCGATTGTGCGAGTAGCGCCTGACTACGTCGCCAAGGAGCGTCGACTGCTCGAGGATGAGCGGCTCGCCCGCATCGAAGATCTCGCCGTCCACCGAAGTGAACTTTTCCACGCCCTTGGCGATTGGTTCGTCTTTCACCGGTCGCCCCTACTCATAGCGTATGCGCGGGTCGAGCACCCCGTACAGGATGTCCACCACCAGGTTTGCGAAGATGATGAGAGAAGAGAGCAGCACCGCCAGACCCATGACGACGGAGTAATCCCTGTTGCCCACGCTGCTCACGAAGTACTTGCCGAGGCCGGGGATAGCGAATACATACTCGGTGATGAACGACCCGGTGATCACAAAGCCAAGCAAGGGGCCCGCCTGGGTGACTACGGGGATGAGGGAGTTGCGCAAGACATGCTTAAGCACCACCGTGCGGAACGGGAGACCCTTCGCCATGGCCGTCCGGACGTAGTCCTGCTGAAGAGTCTCGAGCATGCTTCCTCGCGTCAGCCTCGCGAAGTAGGCCGACAGGGCCGTCCCCAAGGTGATCGTGGGCAAGACCCAAGTGTCGGGGCCCGTCCACCTCGATGTCGGAAGCCAGCCGAGTTTCAGTGCGAAAACATAGATGAGAACAGGTCCTACGATGAAATGCGGAAGCGCCCACCCGACGGTGGAATAGAACATGGCCCCGTAGTCCCAGAAGGTGTTGTGCTTCAGTGCCGCAACGACTCCAGCAGGGATGCCTATGAGCATCGCCAGTCCAAAGGCAAGCACGCCCAGATGGACAGAGACAGGAAAGGCATCCCCGATCACGTCCACGACCGTCCGGCTCTTCTGCGTCATAGAGACGCCCAGGTCGCCCCGGGCGGCGTGCCACACGTAACGGGCGAACTGCTCGTACCACGGCCTGTCCAAACCGTACTTGGCGTTCATGTTCTGCAGGATCTCCTCGGGAACCCCCTTCTCGCCGGTGAAGGGTCCGCCGGGGATGGCCTTCATCAGGAGGAACGTAAGAAAGATAACCAGGATCACCACCGGGATGGTCCACAGAACGCGGCGAACGATCAGTTTGGTCACGACACACCTACCCCTTATTCAACCTTCCGGACACGACCCGGAAGGCCACCGTCGGCGCCCTTCGAGAGTGGCATGCCGGCAGCGGCGGGACATGATGAAAACAACTTATCACACCGTCCTATCGAAGCAACGCCGCATAGCATCAGGGCGCAAAGAAGGAGGTGGGGGGGGGGGGGCCCCCCCCCCCCCCCCCCCCCAAACACCCCCCGCAAGAAAAAAAGGGGGCCCGGGGGAGGGGGTGGGGGGTGGACAACACAATGACGTGGGATGACCAACCAAGAG
>JBBRDB010000086.1:0-9938 GCA_038204345.1 Thermoleophilia bacterium
CATCTCTGCCGCCGTGCGACTCAATGCCGCTTCGTGCTGTTTGCGCTCGGTGATGTCGCTGAAGAGTGTGGCGAACCTACCCGGAGACGGGCTGTATGCGGCTATGTCGTAGTGGCGGCCGAGAGCGGCGCTGTAGTTCTCGAAGTGCACGTGCTTGCCGCGAAGGGCCACTTCGCCGTAGGTCTCGATCCAGTACTCCTCAAGCCCTGGGAGCACTTCCTTGGCCGTGCGCCCGATGATGTCGCTCCCGCGAAGACCTGTGAGCCGCTCGAACGCGCGGTTTACGCTGAGGAAACGGTAGTCGACGGCTCTGCCTTCGGCGTCCACGATCATCTCATGCGTGGCGAAACCGCTGGCCATCTCTTGAAAGAGCAGCTCATGGTCGCGCTTGCTCGCCACGAGCTCTGCGGTGGTCTCTTCCATGATCCCGCGCTGGGCTCGGTTCTCCAGCATCAGGGCTACCGACCCGGCCAAATTGGTCAGAAAAGGGAGGTAGGGGGCCACTCCGGTGCGGTCAGGGCAACGAGCGTAGAGGCAGCCGTACGCCTGACGCAGAGTGCCGACGTCCAGGACGAGGACCTCTCCATGCTGGTGCGAATACCAGGCATAGCCTGTGGTGCGATCGACCGGGTAATCACAGAGCCCTTCGCGCAATTGTCCCCAATCACCCTCCACGATCTCGATGGGGCCACCGTTCTGCCGAGCCGCCGAAGCCTGGACCTGGGGTATGAGCTGGAGCGCGTGGACGACGAATTCGAGGATCGTCCGAGCATCGGGCAACTGGGGCAGCAGAGTCTGAGCAGCCAGAAGCCGGCCCAGGACTTCGGGCTCTGCTCCGACGGCGAAGCCCGGCTGTACGTCAGGCTGGGAGGCCACGCAGGGCCAGGAACTCGGCAGTTTCCACGTAGTACGGGTTGCGGACCACTTGCGAGCCCACCCGCTCCCCCGCGCGGATACCTGCTTCTATGAACCGGAGCACGACCTCCTGTCGCTCCTCGTCATCGTCGTAGATCAGGCAGACATGGGCTCCGGGGATGCGCAGGTTCTCTATGTCGACGCCCTGTTGGCAGTCGAAGTCGTGCTGGGCACGAGTGGCGCGCGTCACGTTCCCTCCTCTGAGCAAATCGCGAGATGCACCATCATAACTGCTAGCTCCCTGCAGTGCGAGGCGATAGGGAGCGGTGCGCCGGGGTCGCCTGCAACGCCCGCGTGGGCACGGACTTGCGGGCCGAGGCTCTCACCTGGAGAAATGCGAAAGACCTCACGGTTTCCAATCACTTCAGAAAGGGAATCCTTCAATCGACACATACATCCGACCGGGTCGTCCTTGGGGATCGACACCGGCGGGCCCGCCTAAAGGGCATGGAGCGCTGGGTCGGCGGGCATAGGCTAGGGAGGTGGCACTGATGGCTGAATTATCGTTTGATCGCTCCCTTGAGCGGCGACTGGTAGCCCACAGGTCGGTTGCCTGGCAACATGGATTGGCCGGCGGTTTGGCGTCCGGTGTGGTCATGGGCATCTTTCTCATGGTGGTCATGGCCCTCAGGGGAGACGGGTTCCTCCGTCCACTCGAACTCATCGGTTCCGTCTGGTACGGGGCC
Organism: Thermoleophilia bacterium; assembly: GCA_038204345.1. Classification (GTDB taxonomy): domain Bacteria; phylum Actinomycetota; class Thermoleophilia; order RBG-16-64-13; family RBG-16-64-13; genus JAHJSA01. Next base: position 1,602 of record JBBRDB010000086.1, read on the forward strand.
GGAACAACGGGCACGGCGGTCGTCCTCGTCGGATTACTCACCCACTTCGCGGTTGCAGCAATTCTTGGCTTGGTGTGGGCGTTCGCCTTCTCCTACATCAAGGTGGAGCCGATCATCAGTGGTCTCGTCTATGGCGGGATCGTCTGGGTCGCTATGCAATACCTGGTTCTGCCCTTCGTCGCCGATAACATCATTGGAGGGGTGTCGGCTTATCACCTCTTCTACTTCGGTGCGGAAGGCCGTTTCGTGGGGTGGATGGTGCTGGGCGCCTACCTGATCTTTGGCGCCGGCCTTGGGGTCTTCGAAGAGTATGCTGACCGTAGGCGGCTTCAACGGAGCGCGCGCGTGTAGCGGCGCGCACGTACGATAGGAAGCATTCGCGCTATCACGCGTTATTCGTGGCCGATGCAGGGCGCCCTAGATGACCGGATGACCGCCGTGGGCGCCGCGGGCGGTGCCTCGCGGCGGTCATGGAGCGGGCCGATGCGTCAAGCATCGAACCCCGCGGCTACGCCAACGTGCGAACCGATTTCTCCCGATCCCATTGGCGCGTCTTAGCGGCGGCGATGAACGCGCCGACATCGTCGGTCCCTACAACGCCATCGTCCTGAGCGACCTTGGCGGCCTTCAGGAGCGTCTGACCTCCCTGATCCACGGCGATGGCCTTGAGATGGCCAAAGGCGTCGCGCACGAAATCGATCGCCGCACCTTCCTTGGACAGCGCCTGCGCGCCCTTGTCGGAAAGGATCACAGCCACTGCGTCGAAGAGCACTGAAGGCGTGCCCGCAAGTTGTCCGTCGGCAGCCAGCATAGAGCCGTCTGCGAGCTTCGCGCCCCCCACCTTGGGCGCGACGATCTTCACGGTCGCCCCCGCCTTCGTGGCGGCCTTACTGACCTTCTCGATAGCGGGCCCATCTGAACCATCGGCGACCAGAATGCCGACCGCGCGTCCCGTAAGCGTGTCTTTCATCTTGCCGATGATCTGCAGTGCGGGAGAAGGCTTCATCTTCTTCACTGGTGCTGCGGCGGCCGGCGCTTTGGGGATCTTGTCGAATCCAAGACCCGCCGCCACCCGCTTAGCAAGGTCCTCGTCGATATGCCGCAGGTGACCGACAATCGCCTCGGACACGTGCTTATGTTCGACTTTCGAGAGTTCGAACACCAACGCCGAAGCGATGTGCGCCTGCTCGTGTCCCGTTTGGCTTACGTAGAACTGGCGGGCCTGACTGTAGTGGTCGGCGAAGCTCTCGGCACGGATGCGGCTCTTCTCACCTGACTCCGTGGCCGCCACGGTCCGGAAGCCGCGGGTAGGCGCCTCCCGCGGCGAGTCTTCGGACAGGGAGTTCGGCTCGTATGCGACGCGCCCCACCGGCTGCTCCATCTGCATGTGTCCGTCGCGCTGCTGGTTGGAGAACGGGCACTTGGGCGCATTGATCGGGATCTGGTGGAAATTGGGAGTGCCCAGGCGCGAAAGCTGGGTGTCGAGGTATGAGAACAAACGGCCCTGCAACAGCGGGTCGTTCGAGAAATCGATGCCCGGCACGATATTCGCGGGGCAGTAGGCCACCTGCTCGGTCTCGGCGAAGAAGTTGTTCGGCCAGCGATCCAAGACCATGCGGCCGATCACCTTCAGGGGCACGAGCTCCTCGGGAATCAGCTTCGTCGCATCCAGGTGATCGAATGGGAACTCGTCCGCTTGTTCCTGCGTGAAGAGCTGCACGGCGAATTCCCACTCGGGGTAGTCGCCTGCCGAGATAGCCTCGAACATGTCCCGCCGGTGGAAGTCCTGGTCGGCTCCCGAGATCTTTACGGTCTCGTCCCAAATCGTGGATTGCAGGCCTAGTTTCGGACGCCAATGGAACTTGACGAAGGTCGACTCTCCGGCCTCGTTCACCAGCCGGAAGCTGTGAACCCCGAACCCCTCGATCATCCGCAGAGAACGCGGGAGTGTGCGATCAGACATGATCCACATGACCATGTGCATCGATTCCGGCGTGAGCGATATGTAGTCCCAGAAGGTGTCGTGCGCCGTTGCCGACTGGGGGAATCCTCGGTCGGGTTCCATCTTCACGGCGTGGATGAGGTCGGGGAACTTGATGGCGTCCTGGATGAAGAACACTGGGACGTTGTTACCGACCAGATCCCAGTTGCCTTCCTTGGTGTAGAACTTGACGGCGAAGCCACGGACGTCCCGCGGGGTGTCCACCGAGCCCGCCCCGCCGGCGACGGTCGATATGCGAGTGAACACGGGAGTCTGCTCGCCCACTTCGGTAAGCACCTTCGCCGTGGTGTACTGCCGTAACGAGGCGGTCAGCTCGAAGAAGCCATGAACGCCCGTCGCTCGCGCGTGAACGATGCGCTCAGGGATGCGCTCGTGATCGAAGTGCATGATCTTCTCACGAAGGACGAAATCCTCCAGAAGCGTGGGACCGTGCGGATTCGCTCTGAGCGAGTTCTGATTATCGGAGATCGCGACGCCCTGGTTCGTTGTAAGCGGGGGGTGCGTGCCGCCGGCCGACTGGTGGAGTTCGCCTCCGGCCGCTACGTGCGTGGCTTCCTCAGGAGCAGACTTCGTCGCTCGTTCGCGCTTTCCACCTTTGCCGGTTGACTTCGCTTCGGCCATGTCTCCCTCTCCTTGGGCGATTGAGTACGACCTGCCGTCGGATTCCGTCTGCAGGCGATAGGGCAGCCATCGCGCTACTTCGAAAGCCGTCTCTGTTCTTCCGCTTCGAACTTCTCTCCCAGCGAAGCGAGCTCGTCTTTCAGGTGGCTGCGCACGGCTTTGAACACCGTACCGCCGTTCTCGTACCCTACTTCGCCACGCGCAAACTACGGCGCCGGCGCGAGGAAGAGGCCGGCGCGAGGAAGAGACGTTGAAAGCATGGGCGCCGCGATCATGACGGTAGAGCAACGTCGAACCGCATCCCGCGAGGCGGCGGGCGCCCAAGAGGGCGCCCCATTTCCGCAGCGGGCTACGCGCTCATCAGTGGCCTGGCTCGCCGTTTTCGTCAAATCTACGTTCAGGCGAGCCGATCCGGCTAGTGTCCCATCCAGCCGGAGACGCCCTCGTGCACCCCCGGATTCGTATCCCCACCGATCATGCCCTGCTGAGCGTGTTCGGCGTGATGGAACCCGAAGGCTTCGCCCGCTCCGTCGTCCGTCAGGGTGGCGGCGAAAACGGTGCCCGCGAGGCCAAAGATGAGCACCAAGGCCAGTGCGAGCGTCACTATCAAGAAGAGAATCTGGCGACGCATCTGATGTCATCCTTTCGGGGCGGCTTGTTCTCCAGCCCTGGGAGTGGATTCGTGTCTTCGACTAATAGAATTCCCAGTTTCTCGGTTGAGTAGTCCGCGGACACTCCGGGTCCGTTACTCTCGGGCGCAGGGATGCAGGTGGCCGGCACCGCTACGGGATGTGCGAGGCATACCGAGCAGTGGGCAGCGCGGGGGTGGAGGCGGGACGCAAGAGGGAGGCGCCCGCCGATCCGGCCAAGGCTACCAGACCGGCCAGCGCGTACGCCCAGGCGAAGCCGCCCGAGGCGTCGGCCAGAGCTCCGGCTACCACCGGCCCGAGCGCCTGACCGATGCTGAAGAAGAGAGTGATGAAGCCCAAGGCAGCCGGAGCCATCTGGGGTCCCAGCATGTTCCCGCAGGCCGCCGCGATGATCGCTGGGATGCTCCATGCCGTGAGGCCGAAGAGCACTGCCCCGATGACGAATCCGGCCGGCGCTGTCCACAGGGCGAAGATAAGGTAGGCGGCTGCCTGGATGGCGTAGACGATGATCAGGGTCGGTTTACGCCCCAGGGCATCGGCTACGCTGCCCCAGATGATCCCGCACAAGACGCTGGTCCAACCCACCAGCATGAACAGCGCGCCCGCAGCTTCCTTCGAGTAGCCGCCGTCGCTCATGAGACGCTTGTAGAAGAATGTCATAAAGATGATGTAGCTGAAGCCGAAGGCGATGTACACCAGCCCCAGGTGCCATACCGCCGCAGAGCGGTACACGCTGCCCCAATGTGGGCGGCCGGCGCTCACGGTCAGGGCGTACTCCCCCGGCCCGGCGGCGTAGGGTCGCAGCCCTTTGTCGGCGGGACGATCGCGCAGCACCAGGTAGCCGAGCCCGGCCAGCGCCAGCGTGATAGCACCGAAAACCTGCCAACTCACCCGCCACCCATCGTCGCCGTAGGCCGAGAGGATGGCCGGCGCCAGGGGCCCCGCCACGATGGGACCGAGGGAGCATCCGATGACGGCGACGCCGGCCGCGAAGCCACGGCGTCGGCTGCCGAACCAGGCCGATACCAGGCCCATGGAGGCCACGTTGCCGGCCCCGCTTCCCATGCCGGTGAGGAAACTCCCGGCGGCGGCCACTGGGAAGCCGTGGGCTGCGCTGGTCACGAACATCCCCGCCGCCGCCGTGACCAAGGCGCCGCTGATCACCAGCCGGGGTCCCACCCGTGAAGCCAAAGCGCCGCCCAGGAGGGCGAGGCCGAGGTAGCCGAGAAGGCCGATGGTAGCCAGTGAGCCGGCCCCCGCGTTGTTGAGGTCGAGGCCTTCCTGCATGGCGGGAAGCACAGTCGAATAGGCGAAGCGCCCCAGCCCGATAGAGCCGAACACGGTGAGCACCACCGTGCCGAGGACTACCCAAGCATAATGCAGGCGCCGCGGCCGCTCTATGAGATCACTTACAGACGCCGGAGCGGGCTCCGCCTGCGGCAGGCCACGCTTCTTGTCGCTGTCGTCAACCTGGGGCGGCGTGCCCACCGGGAGTCCCCCCTTCCTTTGACCCCCTTCACCTTACCACCCGGTGTCGCGCCGAAAGCAGTCGCCAGCCACATCGCCGCCCACATCGCCGCCCATATCGCCGCCATGTCGCCGGCCGCACCCGCCGGACGCGCTTCCGCTCGGCTATTCGCCTTGCGGGACCGGCGCGGTCCGGTCTCTAACCCGTAAGGCTGCTCAGGAGTCCCGACGGACGATGGCCTGGACCACCCGGGTAACGACGATGGCCGCAACGAGAGACCCTGCCACTAGCCACAGCGGCTTGACGGCTTTGAGGCGCGACCACGCGGACCTATGACCTACATGCTCCAGACGCGAGCCCACGCTCTCCAGTCCGTCCGCCGCGTGCGAAGCGACGCCGGCAGCGTGTTCCTGGCCGTGCCGTCGCAGAGTCTCCTCGACGGAATGAATGGCTTTGCCCGTGTCTTTGACTCGAGAGCCGACCTCGTGTGAACCGTGGCTGATCTGTTCACTGGCTACCGAGCGGGCTTCCTCGCCGAGATGTCGTGACTTCTCCGTGACGCTGCCCAGCATCTCCGCGGTTCGCTCTTTGACGGCCTCAGTGGCCTCGACCGCCTTGTCCTTCGCCACTTCCGTTGCCTCGACGGCTCTATCCTTGACCGCGTCCTTGGCGTCGGCAACCATGTCTTTGGCTGCGTCTGTCGTGCGTACATAGAGTTTTCTCGCTCGTTCTGCCATGGTGGACCTCTCCTGTGAACGGTGTCGGCCGGAACGGTGTCTCTTGGACAGGCGCTCGGATCTCTTTTCCTGCTTCCAAGTATGTGCATTCCCCTGTGGAGCCAAAAGCTAACGGCCGTTGCCACCAGCCGGCCGCGCCGCCGCCCTATGAATACTCGGAGCCGGGTATGGGCAAGAGAAACGAGCACTCACCGAGTTCGGAGCCAGGGGGTGCGGCAACGAAGTGCGGCTAGGGGTCTTCGTGGTGCTCGATTCATACCGGAGGAAGAGGCATTTCGAGAAGACGCCGGAGCCGGCAGGACAACTGGGGTCGGCCGACGAGCAGGAGTCTGACGTTTCCGGGGGCGATGAGGTCGGGGCAGTCGGCGAAAGCGTCCCTCTCTACATCATCCAGAAGCATGCCGCCCGAAGGTTGCATTATGACTTCCGCTTGGAGTTCGATGGTGTCTTGCTCTCGTGGGCCGTCCCGAAGGGCCCCTCCTTCGACCCTCGTGATCGCCATCTGGCCGTTCGTGTGGAAGACCACCCCCTGGAGTACGGCGGCTTCGAAGGGACCATTCCCAAGGGGGAGTATGGGGCGGGCACGGTGGAGCTATGGGATCGGGGTACGTGGGAGCCCGAGGCCGACGCCCACGAGGGCCTGCGGAAAGGAGACCTCAAGTTCACCCTCCGCGGGGAGAAGCTGAAAGGAAGCTGGGCTCTGGTGCGGATGAAGTCTCGTCCCGGCGAGGAGGACAAAGAGAACTGGCTGCTCATCAAGCACCGGGACGAATACGCGGTCAACGGCGACGGGCAGACTGTCCTGCGCGACCAGCCTCGGTCGGTAGCGAGCGGGCGCACCTTGGAGGAGATCACGGCGGACGGCCCGAGCAGCGTGTGGCACAGCGATCAGCCGGCTGCCGAGCAGACCGAGGTCAGGCCGGCAGAAGAATTTCGCATGGATCCGTCCCTGGTGGCCGGCGCTCGGAAGGTTCTGAAGATGCCTCGATTCGTCAGGCCGCAGCTTGCCACGCTTGTGGACCGGGCGCCCGAAGGCGCTCAGTGGCTGCACGAGATAAAGTTCGACGGATATCGAGCTTTGTCGAGGATCGAAAACGGCTCCGTCCGTATGTACTCGCGCAACGAGAAGGACTGGACCGATAGGTATCGGTCGTTGGTGGATGAGCTGGCGAGTCTCCCTCTGGAGAGCGGGATGCTGGATGGGGAGGTGGTCGTCCAATTGTCGGATGGGGCCGGCAGCTTCCAGGAGCTCCAGAGCATTCCGGAGACTGGTGGATACAAGGGCGACGGCCGGCTCCTCTACTACGTGTTCGACCTTCTCTACCTGAACGGCTACGAGCTCCTCGCGGCCACGATCGAGGACCGCAAGGTGCTGCTCAAGAGGCTCCTGTCCCGGGGTGAGAAAGATGGTCGGATCCTCTATTCGGAGGATATCCCCGCAGACGGCGGCGTCGTGCTCGAGCAGGCCTGTCGATTAGGACTGGAGGGCGTGGTGAGCAAGAGGGCCGGCAGCCCGTACCGGCCTGGGATCCGCGGCCCTGATTGGCTCAAGTCGAAGTGTCGGCACGAACAGGAGTTCGTCATCGGGGGTTTCACCGATCCCGCCGGGACACGGACCGGCTTCGGCGCCCTATTGCTGGGCTCGTACGAGGAAGGACACCTTCGGTATGTGGGGAAAGTGGGCACGGGCTTCACCGACAAGTCTCTGCTGGAATTGGGGAAGCGACTACGCCGCCTGGAGATCGAGACCTCGCCGTTTGCGGAACCCCTAGCCCCTAGCCTTAGGAGGGCGCACTGGGTCAAGCCGGATCTGGTCGCTGAGGTGGCCTTCGCCGAGTGGACCCGGGGTGGTCGAATACGGCACCCGAGCTTCAAAGGTGTGCGCGAGGACAAGTCCGCGATCGAGGTGGTGAAGGAGTCGAAAAGGATGGTCAGAGAGACGCACGTGTCGGATGATCGGCCTTCTGAAGTCCGTCCCGGCAGGGCCAAGACGAGCGGGAGCCGCCCCCAGGCGGGTGACACTGTGCACGGGGTGAAGCTGACCCACCCGGACCGGGTCTTCTGGCCGCTCCCTAAGATCAGTAAGCGCGATCTCGTGGATCACTACGAGAACGTGGCCGGGTGGATGTTGCCGTACGTCCTTGGCCGGCCCGTGTCGATGGTGCGCTGCCCCGATGGGGTCGCGGATGCCCCGGCGACGGTGGGTCAAGGGGGCGGGGCAGACCGTACCTGCTTCTTCCACAAGCATGCCGGTTCGGATTTCCCGGGACCCTTTGGGCATGTCCCCATCGAAGAATCCCGGGGCACAGGCACGTATCTCACCATAACCGAAGCGGGGAGTTTGACGGCGCTGGCTCAGATGGGGGTGCTGGAGATCCACATCTGGGGTTCCACGTGGCCGGATATCGAGCATCCGGACATGCTCGTGTTCGACCTCGACCCGGACTCCACCGTGGAGTGGGCGGCATTGGCGCAGGGCGCGCGTCTCATGAGGGACGTGCTCCGCGCCCTCGGTCTGGAGAGTTTCGTAAAGACAACCGGTGGTAAAGGCCTGCACGTGACTGCGCCTATCACTCCGGGCGAGAGCTGGGATGGGGTGCGCCGCTTCTGCAAGTCTGTGGCTGAGGCATTCGTCGCCCACGCCCCGGACACCTACACGGCGAACATGTCCAAGGCCAAGCGGGGCGGAAAGATCTACGTCGACTACGTTCGGAATAGCCGAGGCGCCACCTCTATCGCTCCCTATTCCACCCGGGCCACGCAGGACGCGACCGTCGCCGTGCCGTTGCGCTGGAGTGATCTGAGCCGCGGCGTGCGGCCCGATACCTACACGGTGGGCAATCTGCAGAACCGTATGCG
>JBBRDB010000087.1:0-9873 GCA_038204345.1 Thermoleophilia bacterium
CGGGCTACCCGCCGTGGACGGCGTGTTGAAGCGGACCGATCGGGCGTGCGAGCCCGAAGGAATAGGTGCATATGTCGAGGAGAGTCAAGGCGGTTCGGTTGATTGCGGCAACGGTCGTGGTTCTTTCGACGGCCGCCGCAGCCGGAGCCGGGTGCGCCAGCGGCGGCGACGTCACCACGACGGCGGGCGCTGCGACCACCACTACGGCCGTCGCTACTGCAACAACCGGCGCGCCCACCACTACGATCGCGGCGGGTGCGGCGGGCACGGATCTGGTCAATCTGCTCACCCCCGAGGACCTTCAGGCCGAAACGGGCCTCGTGGACGTACGCCGTGCCGGCCGCAACCCGGAGCGACGGCTGGGCGGAGACCTCAACTTCGTGCGGCCGGACGGTCAGCCGCTGCTCATGGTGGTGGTACAGCCGGATGAGAGCTACGAAGACTGGAAGGCCGATCCGGACAGCTTCCGACAGGAGCTCGATGGGCTGGGTGAGGCCGCCTTCGTTGGACCGTCAACGGCCATGAACGAAGAGCCGTATCTATTGGTGTTCCAGGCCGGGAGCCGCACGGTGGGGCTCCTCACCTACGACGACCCCGCAACCGAGGGCTGGACCAACCTGCTTACGATGGATCAGTTGCAGGCATTGGCTCGGGTGATCATCGGGCGTCTGTAGGGAGGACTCGGGGGTTCGGCTCTGCCCGGGGGCTTAGTCCGACCGCCGGCCGGCGTCAACGCGGACCGCGACTGCGCGTGGCGCCGCCGATCGTCAGCGAGACGTGGTGAGCACCGGCAGCTGGATCTCGGCTTCCACGATACCCGGACCAAGAACCCCTGGCTGGGCCAAGTAGACCTCCCGCGGTGCGCCCGCGGGCACGTAGGCCCGCTCGCTCACCCACGCGTTCGCTCGAGCGTAGGCTTCGGCCGCGCCGCCCACCGGGCCTCTATAGAACACCGAGGCGGCCAGTATGCGGGGTATGTCTCTCACGTCGAGCACGTCGTCCTCGCCCAGTGCCGCCGCCGCCAACTCATGCCTGGGCTCCGCTGAGGTGCGGGCCTTGAGGATTCCCTTGATGGCCGGATGTCCGGCCGAGATGCCCGAGATGGCCTCCCTGGCCGCCGCCGCCTCCGGCTTCGAGGTGGGGAGGCAGAGGCTGTAGCGACAGATGGTCGTCTCCAGGAAGGGTGGCCGGTCGTAGAAGAGCGCCACGATGTTTCCGACGGCATCGACGCCGATGCCGTCGGTCCAGGCCTTCAGCCGCTTGAAGGTGTCTGGGATGGCGGCGTAGGCGCCGCGGGTGGTCAGGACGACGGCCGGGAATTCCAGAATGTGCCTCAGCACGGCCTCGCCCACGACTGCCTTCGTTCCGTCGCCGGCCGGGCCTGGTATATCCGCGCTCTTCTCGACTGCGGTCATGGCCGCTCTCCGTCCGTTGGGTCGGGAACTGAGATTAGCCGCACCGGGGACGCCTGTCCACCTGCCTCGGTCTGACCGCCGCCGTCTGCCTGCTGCGGGCTACCTGCTGCGGGCTACCTGCTGCGTCCCGCCGCTCCGCCGCCGCTATGTCCGCCGCCGCCGTAGCGCTCGTTGCGACCGTGCTGCGTCTGTCCGCCGCCGCCCGAATTGGGCCGGTAGTTGCTGCGGCCTGCCACGCGGTTATGGCTGCCTTGGCGACCGTTGCGGTTGCCTTGTCCCCCGCCTTGGCCGCCTTGCGGCCGGGCCGGGTTGATCTGGCGGTCGGGCGAGGGGACGGATCGCCTCGCGTAGGCGAAGCCTTCCACGTCGCGGCACTCGAGCGTGACGCCGAGGCGCCGCTCGATGGCCTGGAATACTTCCATCTCCTCGATGGCCAGGAAGCTCACGGCGTTGCCGGTGTGCCCGGCGCGGGCGGTGCGGCCGATGCGGTGCACGTAGTCGTCCGGGCTGTTCGGCATATCGTAGTTGACCACATGGCTGATCTCGTTGATGTCGATACCGCGCGATACCACGTCGGTGGCCACCAGTACGTCGAAGCGCCCGCCTTTGAAGGCGTCGAGCGCGCGCTGGCGTTGTGCCTGGGAGCGGTTGCCGTGGATGGCCTCGCTCAGCACGCCGTGGCGTGTGAGTTGGCGGCTCAATCTGTCGGCTCGGTGCTTGGTGCGGGTGAACACCAGCACTCGTCCGCCGGTGGTCTTGAGTAGCTCCACCAGCAGGTCGGTCTTCTGGTCTCCGGCCACCGGATATACCGATTGGGTCACGAGGTCTACGGGAGTGGCGGGCGGCGAAGTCTCCACGCGCACGGGGTTCACCAGCGTGGAGTCGATGACGCCGAGCACGTCGCGCGACATGGTCGCGGAGAAGAGCAGGTTCTGGCGCTTCTCGGGGAGAAGGGACAGGATGCGGCGGACATCGGGCCAGAAGCCCATATCCAGCATGCGGTCCGCTTCGTCGAGGACCAGTGTCTCCACTTTGGAGAGGTCCAGGGCGCGCCGCGCGTGCAGGTCGAGCAGGCGGCCGGGGCAGGCGATGACGATGTCCACTCCGCGCCGGAGCGTATTGATCTGGGGTTGCAGTCCAACGCCGCCGAACACGGTGGCTACACGGTGGCCGGTGAAGCGGGATGCTTCACGGGCGACCTCGGCGATCTGCATGGCGAGTTCGCGTGTGGGTGTGACCACCAGCATGCGGATACCGCCGCGTGTGCCGACACGTTGCAGCGTGGGCAGGACGAAGGCCGCGGTCTTGCCGGTGCCGGTCTGGGCGATGCCCAACACGTCGGAACCCGCAAGCACGTGGGGGATGGCAGCCGCCTGGATGGGCGTGGGTACGGTGTAGTTCATTGCCGCGACAGCTTTGAGCAGGCGCGGCTCGAGGCCGAGTGATTCGAACGTCAAGATATCTCCTGTACTGTGCGCCTATCAGGTCGCACTGCGTTGCAGACGCAGTTGATCCGATATAGGGCCGCGCAATAGAGCAGCACAGGGATAACCGAGTCTTAGGGTGGAAGGATGATTAGTCTAGCACCTATCCGGTCAAAGCATCGGCGTGAGCGTCGAGCGGGGCTACAGAGCGCGTAATGAGGCGGGGCCGCCCAGATCGGCGGCCCCGCCTCCGCTACGTCGGGCGCCGCGCCCGCGGGCTGCAGCCCGCCGTTCGGCTCGGCGCCCAGCCTGCCGACCGGCCTACCGCGTCAGCTCGGCGCCTCAGCCCGGCGCCTCGCCCGGCGCCTCAGCTCGGCGCCCCAGCTCGGCGCCTCGCCCGGCGCCCCAGCCGCCGGAACCTCAGTCGGCCGCGAACTCCACCTTCTCGGGACGGCGGCGCAGCCTGTCGAACACAAGGTAGACCACCGGCACGATGATGAGCGTGAGCGCCGTGGAGGAGAGGAGGCCGCCGATCACCACTACCGCCAGCGGTCGTGACAAGAAGGAGCCTTCACCCAGGCCGAGGGCCATGGGAGAGAGCGCCAGGATGGTGGCGACGGCCGTCATGAGGATGGGGCGCAGCCGGCGCCGTCCGCCTTCGATGACGGCGGTGTGGGCGTCCATGCCCTGGTCGCGGAACTGCTCCACCAGATCGAGCAGCACGATCGCGTTGGTCACCACTATGCCTATCAACATGAGCAGGCCGATGAGGCTGGGCATGCCCAGGGTCGTGCTCGTCACCAGCATGAGGACGATGGCGCCCACGGCGGCGAAGGGGATGCTCACCAGCAGGATCAACGGGTTCAAGAGGCTGCGGAAGGTCCCTACCATGATGAGGTAGACCGCGATCACCGCCACGAACATGGCGATGCCGAGACTGCGGAACATGTCGGACATCTGCTCCGTGGCCCCGGACAGCTCCCAGTGTGACCCTTCGGGCAGTTTGAGGCCCTCGAGGGCCGTGCGGACGCCGGCGGAGGTATCACCGATGTTGTCACCCAAAGAGGTCACCGACACGGTGACCGTGCGCTCGCCGTCGGTGTGCGTCACCTGGACGGGTTCCTGCACTTGGCTCACCTCCGCCACGGAGGAGAGGGGCACTATACCCGACGATCCGACCAGAGGCAGGTCGCCGAACGTGTCGGCCGAAGCCTGGACGGCGGGGAAGCGCACGTAGGCGGGGAGGGGACCTTGCTCGGTTTGTACAGGGCCCAACGGCATGCCGTTCAAAACCAGTCCCACGTATCCTCCGATGGAGGTGGCGTCGAGACCGATCGCGGCTGCTTTGACCGGGTCGACTTTGACCGCGATCTGCGGCATGCGCTCCGAGAGGTTGGAGGTGACGGAGGCCACACCGCTCACGTTCCTCAAGCCCTGGACCACCGTGGAACTGGCTCCTTCGAGCACTGCCGGGTCGTCGGCGTAGACGCGCACCTCGATGACAGAGGTGTCGCCGCCCATGGATTCTCCGGCACTGAAGGAGATATCGCCGATGCCGTCGATGGCGGCCACCCGGGAGCGCAGATCGTCGGTCATGGTTGTCATGTCGCGCGTGCCGTCGGTGTTCACGGTGAAGGCGGCGCGCGCCGTGGACGCGTTGACTCCTCCTCCGGGACCGAACAGCCCGCCTGTGCTGCCGATGGTCACCTGGTAGGACACCACACCCGGGGTCTCGGCCAGGACCGCCTCCACCTTGGTCGCCGCGTCGGAGGTGACAGCGGTCTCCGTCCCCGCCGGAAGCTGCTGCGTGATGGTGAGGGCCGTCTCACCTGAATGGTCCAACAGGTTGGTCTTGAGGAGTGGCGCAAGGGCCAGCGAGCCGCCGAAGAGGACGAACGCCGCCACCACGGTTATCAGCTTGTGCGATATGGCGAAGCGGAGGGAAGGCAGATAGAGGCGCTGGAGAAGGGGCGTCTCTTCGCTGTCACGATGCCCCACGCTCGTCTTCGAGAGCAACAGGGTCACCGCCACCGGCACCACCGTCAACGCGACGACCAGACTGGCCAGCAGTGCGAAGGTGACCGTGAGCGCAAAGGGGCGGAAGAACTCGGAGGCGATACCGCTCACGAAACCCAGCGGCAGGAATACGGCCACGGTGGTCAGCGTACTGGCGGTGATGGCCGCGGCCACCTCGCGGGTCGCGGCGTAGGCGGCCGTGCGGGGGTCCTCACCCTCCTGGAGGTGGCGATAGGCGTTCTCGAGCACGACGATAGCGTCGTCGATCACGCGCCCGATGGCGATGGTGAGTCCCGAGAGCGTGAGCATGTTCAGGGAGTTGTTGCGTCCCCACAGAACGATCAAGGCCACGATCACGCTCAGAGGGATGGAGATGCCGGCCACGATAGTCGAGCGCCAACTGCGCAGGAAGAGAAGGATCACGATGATGGCGAAGAAGGCTCCGATCACACCTTCCTCCCACATCGAACGGATGCTCTGAGTGATGTAGGGAGCCTGGTCTACGACCGTGGTGAGCACGGCGCCGTCGCCCAGGTCGGCTTGGATCTCGGGTAGGAGGTCGGCGACGGCGCGGGAGATGTCGACCACGTTGCCGTCGGCGGACTTGGTGATGGCGACGCCCACGCTGGGTTCACCGTTCGTGCGGGTGATGGAACCCGCCTCTTCGGCGACGATGCTGAGCTTGGCTATTTGGCCGAGCGTGACCGGGGGCGCGGACGCGGGCGCCGAGGCCGCGGGGGCGGCTCCGGCCGACGCGCCCGCCTGCGCCGCGCCGTTTCCGGAAGCTCCGCCCGCGGCGGGCGCCGCGCCGGAGGTCTTGACCGGTAGTGCGGCCAGAGCTTCCAGGCTCGTCGACTGGCTGGTCACGCGCACAGGGGTGCTCGCCCCGCCGGCGGTCAGGGTGCCCGCAGGGATCGAGATGTTGGCCGCCTGCAGGGCGGCCGCGATCGCCTGGGGCGACACCCCAAGCGTGGCCATGGCCATCGGTTGGATCTCGATCTGGAGCTGGGTGGTCGAAAGCCCCGACAAAGACACATCGGCGATGCCCGGCACCTGCTGCAGTCTCGGCAGCGCATATCTCCGGACGAGGTCGGCCAGTTGCTCCGGTTCCAGTGGTGAACTCACCGCTAACTGGACCACGGGCACGTCACCGAAGCTGATGGCCCGCACCTGTGGTTGCACTCCGGTGGGGAGCACGGGCTGCGCGCGGTCGACCACCTGCTGCACGGCCGCCTGGTTGGCCTCCATGTCCGCCCCATAGTCGAACAGGGCAACAATGATACTCACGCCCTCGTTGGAGTAGGACGTGAGGTCCTGCAGGCCGGGGAGTCCCCGGATGCCGGCTTCGAGGGGGGTCGTGACTGCGCGCTCGACGTCGGCGGGGGAGGCGCCGGGTTCCATCGCGAACACCGTGAGAGCCGGGAACTCGATATTGGGGATCAGTTCCTGGCGCAGGGAAGTGACCGCGAAGGCCCCGATCAGCACCACGGCCACGACGACCAGGGCGACGACGGAGCGGTTGCGGAGGGAGATGCGGGTGAGCCAGCTCATTCGTCCTCTTTCTGAGATGGGGAACGTTGGGAACGTAGTGTGTCCCAGCGCTGCAACAGCGCGGGCAGCTCGCGCTGCATGAATACCAGGAAATCGCGGGCGTCACGCAGCCGGGCTAGACCCTCAACCGAACGATCGTCTGCCACGACCATGGCTTGCTCCAGCAGCAGTGCTGGGACGACTGAACGGTGGGCGTGTTCTCGGAACATCTCCGCCACCGAACCTGTGCGGATGCGGAAGTAGTCGTGTCGCTCGCCGGGCAATGACAACCGTTCGATCACGCCGCGATCGATCAGCAGGCGGGTCATGGAGCTGACGGAGCCCTTGCTGGCGCTCAGGGTCTCCACGAGTTGGTCCATTGATTGATGCGGAGGATCGCACATGAGTAGGCGTCCGAGGATGCGTCCCGCCATGCGTGGCATGCCGTGGGCTTCGAAGGCCAGTCCGAAGTCCTCGATCACCTGCAGCTGATCAGGGTATTCGTGTGCTTGCGACATGCCGGTGCCTCTCGGGGATCCATGCGAAGGGATGTGACGGTTGTGGTCGGCTCGGGCGGCCTGCCGGCTGCCCGGGTGGCACTATAGCATTCAATTGGTTCAGTCCCAAATGAACGACGGTCCGTGCCCGCATCCGCGCCCGTTACCACGCCGGCGACTGCACAAGGTCGGTTGGTCAGCCCGGCTGCGCCCGTGGCAACGGCGGCGCTCGGCGGCGGCGGTCTGCCGCGTTTTCGTCTGACAAGGTGGACGCGCTTGCGAACCAGTGCGAGGACGGGACTCGTGTTCGCACCGATGTGATACACGGATGTGATACGTGGATGTGGTAGATTGTGCGGTGCATCCGAAAGGAACCTTCTTCAGGCGCCGCACCGAAGCAGCATGTGTCTCACGCCTCCGTTGCAGGATATCCCTATCGTTTGCGGCAAGATACATCTCGCACTGGAGGATCGATGAGTTCGAAGCTGTACGTGGGCAACCTGGCCTACGACGCGACTGATGCCGGAATAGAGGAGCTGTTCTCCGCTCACGGCACGGTCACCTCGGTCGCACTAATCACCGACCGCGACACGGGCCGCCCCAAGGGGTTCGGTTTCGTGGAAATGTCAACGGACGAAGAAGCTCTCGCCGCGAAGGCCGCACTCGACGGCACTGAGTACGGGGGCCGCTCGATCAAAGTGGACGTCGCTAAAGAGCGTCCGCCGCGCACGGGCGGCGGCGGAGGTCGCGGTGGCAGCGGCGGTGGCGGTGGCTACGGCGGCGGCGGCGGCGGTTATGGCGGCGGCGGTCGCAGTGGCGGCGGCGGCGGCAGCGGCGGAAACCGCTGGTAGGAACCTGCTGCGGGGCGGGTGGGCGTGCGCCCACCCGCCCCGTTTTCTGTTGACAGGCCTCACGGGAGGATCAGGGGCATGCCGGACGTCATCGGGGGTCATCAGGGCTTGGAAGATCTAGCATCGGGTCTCTTTCTGGTCGACCCGTCCGGCTCAAGACACCTGGCCGTCAGTGACCTTCCCGCTACCTTGGCCCGCCTGCGCACCCCCGACGCCCCCGTCACCTGGTTGCACGCCGCGGTCTCCGACGAGCTCGTCGCCGCGCTCGAGGAGTCGGGCCTACACGAGCTGGCCGTCAAGAGCCTGCGCGAAGGTCCCGAGCGCCCTCGTGTGGAGGAGTACCCCGACCATCTGTACGTGTCTCTGCTGCGGGCGCGTGACGGCCGAGATGGGGCCCCGGACAGCGAGGCGGTCTCCGACGTGTCGGTGATCGAGATCGAGGATATTCGTGTGTTCCTCGGCCCGCGTTGGATCGTCTCGCTCGGCGGTCTCGACCCGGACGAACTCGTGACGGTGGGCTGCTTGGTGTCGCGGCAGGTGATGGAGCGCGGCCGCGGGCCGAGCTACGTCCTCTACTACCTCGCAGAGTGGGCGGTAGGCACCCTCTACCCCGTGCTCGACTCGCTCGACGAGCGGGTGGATTCCTTAGAGGACCTTGTGTTGGTGGACACCGGGGAGGCGACGCGGCAGGAGCTCTTTCGGCTCAAGCGCGACCTGGCGGAGGCGCGGCGGCGCATCGCGCCCACCCGCGACGTCATGCAGCGGCTCTCGACCCACGGCTTGGGCTTTGTGGAACCTGGAGCGGACATCTTCTTCCGGGACGTGCACGACGACATCCTCATGGTCCTCGAGCAACTCGACACGCACCGTGACATCCTCTCCTCGGCCCTCGATCTCTACCTGTCGACGGTCTCCAACCGGTTGAACGAGGTCATGAAGCGCCTCACCGTGGTGACTACGGTCTTCATGCCCCTCACCTTCATCACCGGGTTCTTCGGCATGAACTTCGTGGATCTCCCCGTGCACAGCGTGGTGTGGTACTGGCTCACCATGGCCTCGATGGTGGTGGTCTTCGTAGCCATGATGGGCTACGCCTGGCGCCGTCGCTGGTTGTGAGGCGTCCGGACGGAGAGGAGGAGAAGTTGACCGGGCGGCGGTCGTGCGCCTATCGGCCGGTTTCGGTGCGGCCCTCCTCGAGCAGGCGCGCAAGCACCTCGCCGAACCTCTCCCGGTCTTCCTCTTCGAAGGGATCGGGGCCACGCGTGCGTCCACCCGACCGTCGGTGTTTCTGCTCGGCGTAGCGCACGGCCATCTCTGCGTCGATGGTCTCAGGCCGGTACAGCTTGCCGCGGGGGCTGAGGGCGCGCGCGCCCTTGCCCAACACCATAGCGGCCAGGCCGATGTCCTGGGTCACCACCACGTCGTCAGTGTGGAGCCGGCCGACTATGGCGAAATCGGCCGCGTCGGGCCCCGAGGTCACCTGGAGAACTTCGACGCCTCGGCGGTCGGCGTAGCGGGCCAGGTTCTGGGAGCCGTTGCTCACCAGGACCACCGGCACAGATCGGCTCCGGGCGATGGAGATTGCCGTCCGCGTCACGGGACACGCGTCTGCGTCGATCAGCAGCGTCGTCATGCGACCGCCCGAGTGGTCAGATGTGGTCCGGTCTTCCGCTTTGTCATGTGGTGTATTGTCCCATCTATGCAGCCCGTCGACCTGTGGTCCGCCGACACGTCTCTATCATGCACCTTGCCCACGTAGCCCCGAGGAGCCGCCTGCAGTGGAACCGCCGCCGCTCGACCCGGATGTCCTTTCAGACCATGCCCGCCTGAACCGCGAGAGCTGGAACGCCGACAGCGCTCGATATCAGGCCGACCACGGGGTGCAGCTGGCCGACTCGGGAGGTCTGGCGTGGGGGGTGTGGCAGATACCCGAGTCGACGCTCCGGGCGCTGGGCGAGGTGCGCGGACGCGACATCCTGGAGCTTGGCTGCGGGGCCGCCCAGTGGTCGATCGCTCTGGCCGAAGCGGGAGCGAAGCCGGTGGGCCTCGATCTCTCTGAGGTCCAGTTGTCTCATGCGCGGCGGCTAATGTCCTCTGCCGGGGCCCGAAACGGCGCGTCTGCTCCGTCCCGGCGGGCTCC
>JBBRDB010000088.1:0-9839 GCA_038204345.1 Thermoleophilia bacterium
CACCTGGGGAAGGCCGAACACGTCGTAGAGGAATGGGCCGGCCCACAAGCCCTGCATGGAAAGCAGAGTCCCCACCAGGAAGAAGTCCAAGGCGGCGATGCGCCAGAAGCGCCCGTCGCGGAACACCTGGGCGACGCTCCCTCCGGACCCGCCGCTCGTCTTCCACTCGACGCCCTCCGGAGCGTTCCGTGTCCACCTGAAGATGCTGAACGAGCTCAACCCCACCAGAACGGCTCCCCCGAGGAAGACGGCGCGCCATCCGACAGCCTGCACCACCAGTGCGAGTGGCGTCGCCGCGGCCAAGGCACCCATGGCTCCGAGTCCCACCAGGTATCCCGACACCCGGGCGAACCTCCGCACCGAGAACCACTGGCTGAACACCTTGAGCGATCCCATGAACACACCCGCCATACCCATGCCGATCAGGGCCCGACCGAGCGCCAACTGAGCGAACGAGTGAGACGTGGCGAACACGACGGCTCCGACGGCCGTAGCGAGCATCAGGCCGGGGGTCACCAGCCGAGGTCCGAACCGGTCGAGGGCAGCTCCGAGCGGAATCTGCACGGCGGCGAAGGCGGCGTAGAAGAGGCTGGTCATCAGACCGAGTTGCTCCGCCCCCAGATGGAGGTCGCGCGATAGATCGGGAGCAATGACCGCGTTCGCCGAGCGGAAAAAGTAGGAGAGGAAGTAGGCGGCGGTGAAGAGGCCGAAGATGGCCGTGCGCCGACCGGAGAGCACCGAGGGACGCACTCGAGCGGCTGGTCTAGAGGCGGACAGGCACGCCGGCGGCGGCCATCCGTTCTTTAGCCTGCCTGATGGTGTACTCGCCGTAGTGGAAGATAGACGCGGCCAGCACGGCGTCGGCGCCCGTCTCGAGGATCACCTGCGCCAGGTGATCGAGCGTGCCGGCGCCTCCGCTCGCGATCACGGGCACCTCAACCGCCTGCGCGACGGCCCGGGTGAGTTCCAGGTCATACCCGTCCTTGGTGCCGTCGCGGTCCATGGAGGTGAGCAGTATCTCCCCCGCCCCGCGCCGCACCGCCTCCCGCGCCCAGTCGACCGCCTCCCATCCGGTGGTCACCCGCCCGCCGTTGACGAAAACCTCCCAGCGGGGCGCGTCACCTGGTATCCGTTTGGCGTCAATGGCCACCACGACACACTGCGATCCGAACCGCCGGGCGCACGCTTCGATGAGAGTGGGGTCACGCAGCACCGCCGAGTTCAGCGAGACCTTGTCGGCGCCCGCGGAGAGTAGCGCGCGCACGTCGTCTTCACTGCCTATCCCTCCGCCGATGGTGAAGGGTATGAAGAGTTCCTCCGCGCACCGGCGGGCCAGCTCTACGATCGTGTCTCGACGCTCGTGCGAGGCCGTGATGTCCAGGAAGACCAGCTCGTCGGCGCCTTCACGGTCGTAGAAGGCGGCGAGTTCCACCGGATCACCGGCGTCACGGATGTCCACGAAGTTGGTGCCCTTTACCACCCGCCCTTTATCAACGTCGAGACAGGGGATCACGCGCTTCAGGTGCACGTCACACCTCCGTCTCGTCGGACGCATCGAGAATCTCGAGCGCCTCTTGCAGAGTGAAAGCCTTCTCGTACAACGCCCGGCCGGCTATCACGCCGGTCACCCCGAGCGGCTCCAACTTCTTCAGCCGGCGCAAGTCTCCCAACGAGGTAAGTCCGCCGCTGGCTATGACCTGTACGCCCGGCACCTCGCGGGCCAGCTCCTCTATCGCTTTCAGGTTCATACCGCCCAGCATGCCGTCGCGCGCGATATCCGTGTAGATGACCTCTTCGATGCCCATCTCGGCGAGCTGACGCACGAAACTCTTGGCCGACATGCCGCTCCGTTCCCGCCACCCGTGCGTGCTCACATAGCCATCGGCCGCGTCGACGGCCACGATCAGCCGGGGGCCCCAGTCGGCCAGTGCAGTGCGCAGGAAGGAATCGTCGAGCAGAGCACTCGTGCCAATGACGATCCGTTCCACGCGGGTGGCCTTGATCCGCTCCAGAGCCTCCAGCGAACGGATGCCGCCGCCGAACTGTATCGGCACCGGGACCGCTTCGGCGATAGCCGCGACCAGGTGGAGGTTGCGCAGGTCGCCCAGCCGTGCGCCGTCGAGATCCACGACGTGCAACCAGCGCGCTCCAGCCGCCGCCCACAAGCGGGCCATATCCACGGGGTCGTCGCTGAAGACGGTCTCGTCGGCGAAGTTGCCGCGCCGCAGACGTACGCAGCGACCCCCTTGGATGTCTATGGCGGGGAAGAGCCGCATCCGCTGTCTCAGCCTCCGTGCACGTGCCGGGCGAAGTTCTCGTAGACCCGCAACCCCAGAGCACTCGATTTCTCCGGGTGGAACTGGAACGCGGCGACGTTCTCACGTTCCACACCCGACACGAAGGTGGAGCCGTATTCGGTGATGGTGAGCACGTCTGCCGGTCGCGTGGGCACCACGACGTAGCTGTGGACGAAATAGAAGGCCGACATGTCGGGAACATCCTCCAAGAGGTATGACTCCTTGACCATCTCCACCTGATTCCAACCGATGTGCGGTATCTTAGGGCCCGGCGGCAGCCGCCGCACCTGGCCCCGCACCAGACCCAGTCCCTCGACCCCCGGACTCTCCTCGCTTCCCTCGAAGAGCAGCTGCAACCCAAGGCAGATACCCAGGAACGGCACTCCGGCGTCGACCCGCTCGCGCAGGATCTCGGCGAGGCCGCGCGCCTCCAGTTCGGCCATAGCCGCCCCGAAAGCGCCTACACCGGGTAACACAAGTCCGGCGGCATCGCGTATCCGACGCACGTCGGATCCTACCTCTGCGTGCGCGCCGACGTGCTCGAACGCCTTCTGCACCGAGCGCAGGTTCCCGGAGCCGTAGTCCACCACATACAGCACAGGGACTAGAGCACTCCCTTCGTCGAAGGCACATCCTGGACCCGGGCGTCGAAGCTGGTCGCTTGGTCGAGAGCCCTGCCGAATCCCTTGA
Source organism: Thermoleophilia bacterium (assembly GCA_038204345.1). Taxonomy (GTDB): domain Bacteria; phylum Actinomycetota; class Thermoleophilia; order RBG-16-64-13; family RBG-16-64-13; genus JAHJSA01. Next base: position 2,988 of record JBBRDB010000088.1, read on the forward strand.
ACACAGCTTCTATGATGTGATGCGGGTTCGACCCGGCGAGAAGCCGTATATGGAGGGTGATACGCGCGTTGTTCACCAGCGCCTGGAAGAACTCTAACGCGAGGTCGAGATCGAATCCTCCGATATTGGCGTGCGAGAGGTCGACGTTGTAGGCCAGATAGGGACGACCGCTGATATCCAGGCTGACCAGGGCCAGCGCCTCGTCCATGGGCAGCTGCACACTCCCGTAGCGGGCGATACCCCGGTTGTCTCCCAAGGCTTGGGCGAGGGCGGAGCCCAGGCATATCCCCACGTCTTCGACCGTGTGGTGTCCGCCGGTTTGAAGGTCGCCAACAGCCTTTACCCGCAGGTCGAAACGACCGTGTGCCGCGAACAAATCGAGCATGTGGTCGAGGAAACCGATGCCCGTGGAGATCTCGCGGACGGCGCCGCCATCCAACCCGAGGGTCACCGACACCTCGGTCTCCCGTGTGCGACGCTCGACCGTAGCGGTGCGGTTCTCTGATGATGTTGGTGTCACGGTTCCCTCCCCGTTGCGCCCCCGCTCCAGCCTGGAGTCGGACCGCCTGTGGAGAATAACATAACGTCCTGCCGGCTCAGGACCGCCTGAGGGTCTTGCCGGGTCAGGGGTCTTGTCGGCTCAGGACCGCCTGACGGGCGGGTCGGAGGCGGCGGAAGCCCGAGCTTCGACCGACCGCCGGTGATACTCGAACCCTTCGCTGCGGGCCATACGGGCCGCGTGTTCCCTCAGCGCCCCGGCCGCGGCGGGACCCACCTCGACGACCGATGATCGACGCACGAAGGTGTCCACCGACAAGGGGGAAGAGAAGCGCGCAGCCCCACCGGTGGGCAGCACATGGTTCGAGCCGGCCACGTAATCGCCGAAAGCGGCGGGGGTATGTCTCCCCAGGAAGACTGCCCCGGCTGAGCGGACGCGCTCCAGGAATTCCCTGGGGTTCTCGAAATGGATCTCCAGGTGCTCGGGGGCGTACGCCTCCACCAGTTCGCTCACGAGAGGGGGGAACGATTCTCCCTCGGCGGGATAGAAGGCGAAAAGACCGCCGGCCGCCCGGCCCCCGAACGTGGACCGCAGCGAGTCGATCTCCGAGGCCACGTCCTGGCACACCTGTAGCGAGGGAGCCACGAGTACGGCCGACGCTCCACTGCCGTGCTCTTCTTGAGCCAGCATGTCCACCGCCACGAGCCGCGGGTCGCAGTCCAGGTCGGCGACGACCACCACCTCGCTCGGCCCCGCCAGACCGTCGATGCCCACGGTGCCGAACACCTGGCGCTTAGCCTCGGTGACGAAGGCGTTGCCGGGGCCGCAGATGACGTCGGCGCGCCGGATGGTCTCAGTGCCGAAGGCCATGGCCGCGATCGCCTGCGCGCCGCCCACGCGGTGCACCTCGTCGATGCCCACGAGTTGCGCCGCGGCCAAAACCGAGGAGTTGACAGAACCGTCGGGGCCCGGGGGCGTGCAGATGAAGAGGCTGGGCACTCCCGCCACCTGAGCCGGCACCGAGTTCATTATCACGGTGGAGGCGTACGCTCCCAGTCCCCCAGGCACGTACAATCCGGCGCGCTCCACCGGCAGATAGCGGATGCCTAAGCGCTGGCCGCTCAGACCTTCGGCCTCCCAACTCTCACGTAACTCGTGCGAGTGGAACCAGGTGCAGTTGCGGCGGGCGAACTCGAGCGACTCCAGCAGGCCGGGATCGAGGCCCTCGAAGGCCGCCCGCAGGTCGGACGCGGGCACGCGGAGCGTCCCCGCTGTGGCCCCGGCCCAGTCCAGGCGGGCGGTGATCTCCGCCACCGCGACGTCGCCCCGCGACTGCACCTCTTCCAGTATCTGCGTTACCGCGCGGCCGACCTCATGGTCACGGTCCCGGCTGGGACGCAGGGACGCGACCGCAGCCCCGATCCCCGCCCGGGCCAGCGGGGCTATCTTCACGAGCCCGAGCCCACCGCTGCGCGCAGCCGGTGGGCGAGTTCGCTCACCTGTGGTCCGAGCAACTTGTGCGAGACGCGGTTCACGATCATGCGTGTGGTGCACTCGTGCAGCAGGAACCGTTCTTCCAGCTGGTTCTCCCGCATAGTGGTGCCGGTGCTGGTGAGGTCGACGATGCCCTCGGCCAGTCCCACGAGCGGCGCCAGCTCGATGGATCCGTGCAACTTGATGATCTCCGGACTGATGCCACGCTCCTGAAAGAACTCACGGGTGACGTTGGGGTACTTGGTCGCCACGCGGAACGTGCCCAGGTGGCGGAGCGTTTCCATCGACCGGTCGACACCGGCGGGCGTGGCGAACACCATGCGGCACCGCCCGATGCCGAGATTGAGCACTTCGTAGACGCTCTTGCCCGATTCGAGCAGCACGTCCTTGCCCACGAAGCCCACGTCGGCCGCCCCGTTCTCCACGTAGGTGGGCACGTCCGTGGGCCGTGTCGTGATGAACCTCGTCCCGTCGGCGGTATCGAAGATCAGTTTGCGCGTGTTCGCGCGCACTTCCGAGAGGTCGAACCCGATCTCTTCGAGCAGCCGCGCCGTTTCCTCGAATATGGCTCCGCGACAGATGGCTATGCGTAGCGTCTTCAGTGGTCCCTCCCCCCAGCCGGGTCTTCGTGTTCGAAGGCCGCGTGGCAAACGACACGCACGATGTCGGCAAGCGGGCACGACTCGACCGCGCCCGCGCCTCGCAGGTCGGTCACCATCCAGCGCTCACCCGCGGATCCGGCGACAGGCTCCACCAAGAGCGGGATACTCTTCTGACGCGCGAGCTTCAACAATGACTCCGAGGAGGTCTCGAGGGGCAGGGAGAAGACGCCGACGCAGGCGGAACGGAGCAGGTCGGCGACTGCGACGTGCCTATCGAGCCCGCCGACCAGGAGCGCGAGCGGCTCCTCCGCAGCAGGCGGTCTGCCCTGTTCGACCAAAGCCACGTGGACCCGGTCGAGACCGAGCCCCACACCCACGGCGGGCATAGGGGCCCCGTACGCCGAGAGCAGGGCGTCGTAGCGACCCCCGCCGCCCAGAGTGAAGCCGAGGCCGGGCGCATACACCTCGAACACGATGCCGGTGTAGTAGTCGAGATTGCGGAAGATGCCCAGGTCGAAGAGCAGACGGTCAGCGTAGCCGTAGTCGGCCAAGGCGGCGTCGACGGCCCGGAGATGGGCGAGGGCCGCCTCCATCTCCTCACTCCTCACGTACTCTGACGCCCGCTCAAGGATACCCGTTTCGCCGCGCAGATCGGGCACCTCGAGTAAGGCCGCCTGATCCTCGGGCTGCAGCCCCGCCTGCTCCACCGCCACCCGGTAGCCCACGAGGTCCTTGCCCACCAAGTCTGTGGTCAGCCGCGCCTTGAGGGCCGCGTCGCCGGTGACGCCGTCGAGGAGAGCCTTGAAGAAGCTCACTTGGCCGACGCCGACGCGGAAGTCCTCGAGGCCCGCGCGCTCCAGCGCGCGGCAGGCCACGGCTACCACTTCCGCGTCGGCCTGAGGGAGTGACGAACCCAAGAGTTCGGCGCCCGCCTGCCGGAACTCGTTCTCCTGACCGCGCTGTGGGCTGTTGCGCCGGAAGATGTCGGAGATCGAGAACACGCGGTGCGGAGTCTCGCCCGCCCGCAGTCGGCTCCCCACCAAGCGGGCGATGGGCGTGGTGAGATCGGGGCGTAGGATCAGCACCTTGCCCGACTCGTCGAGCAGTCTGAAGCCGGTGAGAAAGGCCTTCTCTTCTGACAGCGCCAGCACTTCCTCATACTCAAGCGCGGGAGTGATCACCTCTCCGTAGCCGAACTCGTGGAACACCGTGCGGACGGCGTCCTCGATGAGCCGAAGCTCGGCGGCTTCGACGGGCAATACGTCCTTAGTCCCGGGGGGAGTACGCAAGACGGTCACGAGCACCTCCAGATCGTAGATGCCAATAGTAGCGCACGGTGGGCGCGCGAGGCCGGAGCGGCTATTCGACCGGCAGGGTGGACGAGGGGCTATGGCGCCGGACCGGCGCGAGCTAAGACGCCGAGCGGGCGGGCTAGGGCGCCGGGAGGGCGGGCGACCACTGCCCCCCCAAGGCCGAGGGGGCGTTCGGCTGAGAAAGGATTTGCTGCGGCGTCGGCCGTACGACCGCCGACGTGGCACCGTTCCGCCGGTGCGGCCGCCGGCACCCGGACTCCACCTTGAAGCGGCCCCCTAGGCGGTCAGCGCCGGATCGTAGCGGAAGACGCCGGCCTCGCCGAGCAGGACCCGGAGCTCGGCGAACAGACTGGTCTGCGGATCCACCTGGTAATTCCTGCCGCACTGCATGCGCACGCGACCCTGCTCGGTGTTCAGGTGCAACTCGACCGGGCACGGGCCCGGGAAGTTGGCCAGGATGGACTTGAGATCATCCAGGATGGTGCGCTGGAGGTTGACGGCGTCCAACTTGATGCACACGGGTTCCGTGCCTGTCTTCGGAATGAAGCGCTCGATGGTGAAGGGTATGAACTTCGCCTCGCTCTCCTCGCGCCGCTCCACCCGACCCTTGATCTTGACCAGGCGGTCCTCCACCAGCAGGTCGCGCGAGTCGGAGTACAGCTTGGGAAAACAGGTGAGTTCGATCGAGTCCTCGATCCCCTGGATAATCACGAAAGCCATCTGGTCGCCGGATTTGGTGGGCACCTTCTTGACCCGGGCCACCATGCCGATGATCGTGGTGATCTGGCCGTCGCTGAGGCCGCTCAACTCGCCCACCATATGCTCGGCTTCGTCGCGGATCTGGCGGCGAAGGTCGCGCAAAGGATGAGAAGTGAGGAAGATGCCGAGCGTCTCCTTCTCCAGCCGCAAGAGTTCGTCCTTGGTGAAATCCTCCTCCGGGATGGGCACGGGTTGCGCCCGCTCACTTTGTGCGCTTGAATCCCGAGCGACGCCGTCGGATGACCCCATCAGATCGAAGATCGACCCCTGTCCAGCTGCATCGTCGGCCAGTCTCTTTTGGCCGTTGGCCATGGCTTGGGCCAGGACGTGGAGCATGCCTTTACGCGACGACCCCGTAGAGTCCAGCCCTCCGGCCTTGATCAAGCTCTCGAGCGCCCGTTTGTTCACCACGCTCGGGTCGACCCGCTCACAGAAATCGAAGATGTCACGGAAGGGACCGCCGCTCTCCCGCGCCGCGATGATGAGCCTGATAGCGCCTTCTCCAACGTTCTTCACGGCGTTCAGACCGAAACGGATGCGCCGCTCCACCACCCGGAAGTCGAGCGCCGATTCGTTCACGTCGGGCGGCAGCACCTCTATGCCCATGTCGTTGGCCACGCCCACGTAGTACGGCACCTTGTCCTTGGTGTTCATGACACTGGAGATGAGAGCCGCCATGTATTCCATGGGGAAGTTGGCCTTGAGGTAAGCCGTGCGGTAGGCGATGAGAGCGTAGCAGGCCGCGTGGCTCTTGTTGAAAGAGTAGTCGCCGGCCTTCTCCATGAGCGACCACAGGTGATCGACCACCGCTTTTTTCGTGCCGCCCGCCAGGGCGCCCGCGCGGAACTGAGGCTCCAAACGGTCGAGGACGGCTCTGATCTTCTTGCCGATGCCCTTGCGCAGATCGTCCGCCTCGGCCGGCGAGAAGCCGCCGATGCGCTTCGCGATCTCCATCAACTGCTCCTGGTAGATGGCCACCCCATAAGTAGGCCGCAGGATGGGCTCCAGCCGTTCGTCGGGGAACTTGATGCTCTCGGGATTGCGCTTGTTGCGTGCGTACTGAGGGATGTACTCCATAGGGCCCGGACGGTAGAGGGCGACCAGCGCGATCAGATCCTCGAAACGGGTGGGTCCCACCTCGCGAAGCGCCTCACGCATGCCGCTCGACTCGAACTGGAACACGCCTTCGGAGTCGCCGGCGGCGAGCATCTCGTAGGTGCGCGCGTCGTCGAGGGGCAGGGCCTCCAGGTCGAACTCCGGATGACCGGCCTCTCGGATGATGGTCTCGGCCCCGGCGAGCACGTCCAGGTTGCGGAGCCCGAGGAAGTCCATCTTGAGCAGGCCCAGTTTCTCCACGTCGCCCATCGGGACCTGTGTGACTACTTCGGCGTCGCCCTTCTGCATGAGCGGCAGGTAATCGGTGAGCGGCTTGTCGGATATGACCACGCCGGCCGCGTGGATAGAGTCCTGGCGGATCAACCCCTCCAAGGTCCGCGCCACATCCACCACTCGACGCACGGTGTCGTCCTCGTCGTTCTTGTCGTACTCGATGCGTAGGTCCTGCTTCTCGCGCATACAATCGTCCAGCGTGGCCTTCGGACCCTCCGGGATGAGTTTGGCGATGCGATCGGCCACGTTGTAGGGCACGTCCATGACACGGGCCGCGTCGCGGATGGCCTGACGGGCCTTGATGGTGCCGAAGGTGGCGATCTGCGCCACGCGATCGCGCCCGTACTTCTGGGCGACGTAGTCGATGACCTTCTCCCGCCCCTCTACCGAGAAATCGATGTCGATGTCGGGCATGCTGATACGGGCGGGATTGAGGAAGCGCTCGAAGAGCAGATCGTATTCGAGCGGGTCGAGATCGGTTATGCCAAGCAGATACGACACCAGGGAGCCCGCCGCCGAGCCGCGACCCGGACCCACCGGGATGCCCGACTGCTTGGCGAAGGAGACGAAATCCCACACGATGAGGAAGTAGGGAGGGAAGCCCATCTCCTCGATGACCCGGAGTTCCATCTCCAAGCGCTCCAGCACCTCTGGTGACGGCGTGCCCCGATAGCGCCGGGTGAGCCCCTCCTCGCACAGGTGCCGCAGGTAGGCCGGCTCGCCGTCGAAGCCCTCGGGCACCGTGTACTGCGGCAGCAGGATGCGGTCGAAGTCCATGGACACGTTGCAGCGCTCC
>JBBRDB010000089.1:0-9838 GCA_038204345.1 Thermoleophilia bacterium
CGTTCCATCTCCAGCGGTAATTCCGGATTGAATCGCAGAGCATCGCCTCTTGCTTCGATACCGGTCGACACGCGCTGTAACAGATCGACAGTTCCCGCCATGGCACCGAGATGAACACCCTCCGCGGTGGTGCCCTGCTGGATATCGCCCAAGTCGCTCTGTAGCGCCTCCGCGAAGAAGTCCATCGCGCGCCGCCGGTCAAGACGCGCCAGGACCCAGGCATACACCACGCGACACAGCGTGGAGCCGTGGGCCGAGCGGCCGTCATAGTAGGCGATGTTTCGCGGAATCGTCTCCTTCTCGAAGGGATAGCCCAGACGCTCGAACAATTCGCCGAGTTCCTCAGCGGAGAACAGGTAGAACAACATCAACACATCGGCCTGTTTCGAAAGCTTGTAGCGGTTGGCGCTGTCGTTCTCCCCCTCGAGGATGAGATCGAGACGCTGAATATTGCCGTACCGGGTCCGGTAGTCTTCCCAATCGAGCTCACGCAATTCTTCGTAGCCCTCAAACTGGCTGATGATCCCGTCTTCATGGAACGGTACGTACATCCTGCGACTGATATCACCCCAGCGCGCGACCTCCTCCGCCGAGATGCCAAGCCGCGTCGTGAGTTCGGCGCAACGCACGTCGGATAGCAGATCAAGCACCTCGAGCGCCCGGCACAGCACCCACACGGCCATGATGTTGGTGTAAGTGTTGTTGTTGAGGCCGGGCGTTGTTGAATCCGGATAGCCATCGTGAAACTCGTCGGGACCCATTACGCCGCGGATCTCGTAGCGCCCGCGCTCGTCATCGAAGTTCGCGAGGCTCGACCAGAAGCAGGCGATATCGAGGATCAGCTCCGCGCCGTAGGAATGCAGAAACTCGACGTCGTGAGTGACCTGGAAATACTGCCAGACGTTGTAGGCAATGGCGCTGCCTACGTGGCGCTGCAGGTAGGAGTTGTCGGGCACCCAGCGCTGCGAGCGCGCGTTGAGGTTGAGCGCCTGGGTCTCCTCCTGACCATCGCTTCCGCTCTGCCAGGGGAACATTGCTCCCCTATGTCCGGCTGCGGCGGCGGCGGCGCGCGCCTCCCCCAGGCGCCGGTAGCGGTACATCAGAAGCGATCGGGTGATCTCGGGCATTCGATAATTGAAGAACGGGAAGATGAGTAGTTCATCCCAGAATACATGACCCTGGTACGCCTCCCCGGTCCAGCCCCGGGCGGGCACGCCGATATCGAGTCCGATGGAGTTGGGTGATACGGCCTGCAGCAGGTGAAACATGTTGAACCGAAGCAGCATAGGGACGTTCAACGTGAAGCCGGGATCGGCGGGCCTACTGAGCACGTGGAAGTGGCGCCACAGATGCTTCCAGGCCCGCACATGGTCCTCCCTCACGGCATCGAAGCGGCCCGCGCGCGCGATGGCCTTGCGCGCCTCCAGCCCGCACTCCGAAATGCCGTGATCGCGCGAGGTATACAAAGCGGCCACCTTCTCCAGCATCAACGTTTCGCCTTGCCTGACGTCGACTTCGAGTTCCTGCCCGATGTATCCCGGTTCCTCAATGACCCGGCGCCGAACATCGAGAAGCCGTCCGCCGAGGAATGCCTGCGTTCGCGCCGCCTGCGCGACACGTATGTTCGACTGGCTGGTGCGCACCAACAGGGTGACGCCGTCCTCGCCAACAACGTCACCCGACAGCGGCTCCAGGTGCGTGTTGTTGAACTCGCGGTACAGCTTCGCGCCGGCGTTGACGACGCGCCCGTCGATCGCCGAACGCACCGTGACACCTGCCGACCAGTTGTCGGCGGTCAGCGCCAGCTCCAGCGCGCCCAGATGCATGTCGCCCATCGAGACCAGCCGTCGCTCCTTGAGCGTACTGCGCCGCCCTTGGCCGTCCTCGAAGCTGATGCTCCGCAACAGCATGCCCCGCCGTAGATCGAGCTCCTGGCGGTATGAAAGCAGCTTGACGGTTCGGGCATCGAACCAGTCCTGCTCGGCGATACGGAACTCCAGCGCGAGCCAGTTGGGGAGATTCACGAGGTTCTCGTTCTCCACCACCCGGCCGGCTATGTCGGTGCGCAACCGATTGTAGCCACCGGCGAGGTAGGTCCCCGGATAGTGAACGTCGTCCGCCACCGCCCCGGCAGCGACTCCGCGCGTGGCGAAGTAGCCGTTGCCCAACGTGCACAAAGCTTCGCGGACACCCTCTTGCGCCGGGTCGAAGCCCTCGAACACCAGTGACCACGCCGAAGGCGGCTTCACGGCCACCCGGACTTGTGCCAGATCGGTCACAACGACATCGGCTCCGGCTTCGCGCAGCGCCTGCGCCTGCCCCCTACGATCCACGCCGATGACGCGGCCGAATCGGCCGGCGCGCCCGGCCTCGACGCCGGCGAGCGCGTCCTCCACGACAACGGCCCGCGAGGGTTCGACCCCAAGGCGCCGCGCTGCCTCCAGGAACGCATCCGGTGCCGGCTTGCCCATCAGGTTGAGCCGGGTGACGTCCGTGCCGTCCACCCGCGCGTCGAACAACTGCGTGATCCCCGCTGCAGCGAGCACCGCCGCGCAGTTGTTGCTGGAGGACACGACCGCGGTCTCGATCTTCTGCGCCCGGAGCTCGCGCACCAGCGTAACCGCCGCATCATAGGGCTCGACGCCGTGCTCCTCCAGGTGTTGTAGGAAGTACCGGTCCTTCAGATTTCCCAGCGCCCGCACACTCTGCACGTCGGGGCCGTCTTCAGGTGCACCCAACGGCACTTCGATCCCGCGTGACTCGAGGAAGGCCGCCACGCCATCGTAACGCGGCTTGCCATCGACGTAGCGCGGGTAGTCGGCGTCGATATCGAAGGGGACGAACGGTCCGCCTTCCTGGGTGGCGCGCTGCTCGAGAAACCCGTCGAACAGCTTTTTCCAGGCCGAGGCGTGCACGCTCGCTGTCCTGGTCAGCACGCCGTCGAGATCGAACAGCACCGCGTCGTAATCCTGCGGGGAGAGTGTGATGACGATTTCCATGTGGCCTCCTGCGTGGCGGTCGACTAGGGAGACTGTTCGGGGTCGACCGGCGCCGCGTCGCGGGACTTGGCGAAGGTGCGCCATTGGCCCCACCTTGGAACAAACATCGGCACCCGCTCTCGGTAGGTGCGGAATTGGTCTCCGAAGCGCTCAAGCATGCGCTTTTCCTCATTGCGTGCGAGTAACCAGTAGGCGAGCGCAATCATGGCGAACAGCGCGACGGAGAAGATAGTCGGCCAATGCACGACGCCCTCACCGAACAGGCCGAGAAGAAGGCCGGTGTACTGCGGGTGCCTGACCAGCGCGTACAGACCTTCGGTCGCAAGGCGGTCTTCACGGTGTGCGCGGTACAAAACGCGCCAGCCCTGGACGAGGATCCCGAGCCCCACGAACGCCAACGCGTAGCCCAGCAGCATGGCGATCATCATCGCCGTCTCCCCGGCACCGAGCAGCGTGGACCAGAGATTGCTGCTGATGTAGCTGCGATCCAGGCCGGAGAACCGCACCAGCAGATAGATGGTCAGCGGAAAACCGTACATCTCCGCGTACAGCGAGATGATGAAGGCCTGTACGAGGCCGGAGACGGCCCACTCACGCCAAGCCTTCGGCGCGAAGTAGCGGTAGTAGAACCACGAGACCAGAACGATCATGATGGCCGCTATGCCCCACGCGCCGGAATGCGGGAGTGTTCTGCTCACATCGCTAGCCCTGCCCTTTCAATCGCCTCCGGCGATACCCGTACGTGTCATCGAGACGATCCGTTTCCGCCCGAGAGGCCCTATGGCCACATCCTGAAGTTGGTCGAACTCCTCGTAGAAGAGCGCGTTGAACGGCTCGGCGGCACGAGCCGCGGGAAGGAATGGCCGAGACCACCACTACCGCGAACATCCAACAGGGCAATCAGATTACCCCTATCGCCCAGCCTGAATACTCCGACTGGGCCGCGCCCTGAAGCAGCATACCATATACCCATACCCCCTACCTCTATTGAATCGCATGTGCCGTGCCGAGTCGATGCACACGGCCTCTACCAGGGCAGCAGCCGCGCCGAGAAGAAGCTCCCGAACAAGGGCTGCGCCACGACGCCGAGAAGGATGATGAAGACCCTGGCACCAGGCCGGCGACGCGGGCCCATGGGCCTAACTCCGTAGCTACTTCGGCATCGGGAGCCGAGAAATACACGGGTGCGATGACGCGGGCGTAGTAGGCGACCGAAAGCACTGTGTTCACGACGGCCAGTACGGCGAGCCAGGTGTACCCGGATTCGATGGCGGCCCCGAACAGAGCCAACTTGCCAACGAAACCGGCAAGTGGCGGGATACCGATAAAGGACAGAAAGGCGATCAGGAGAACGAAGGCCTGCCACGGGCGGGCGCGCGACAGACCCGAGAACGGTCGTTCCTGCGAGCGCGAAGAGCAGGACGACTCCATACACCAAGAAGCCGTTCGTGAGCGCGCCCAGAAGATAGTACTTGATGGCCGCCTCACCCGCCCGGGCAGATGCGCGATGATAGGCGGTCAGCACATACCCCGTAGCCGATGTGAGGGGGAGGCCGAGGACGAGTTCCATGAGATCGGTCATGCCCGCGAGAATGACCCGCGGTCTCTTCTCACGCACTTCCCCGGGACGACTTTACGTGTCCTTGACACAGAGGCTGGATACTGGAGACGAGCCGCCGCCGCCCGCCCCTGAAGGCGGGCTGGCCGAGCGGCCACACAGGGAAGGCGTCGGCGTTGCAGACTGCAGGACTGGATGCATATGTGGGCGGTGCGCCCACCGAGTACGGGCTGTGGCCACTCGTGGTAGTGAACTCCGGCGCCCTCATACTCTTCGCCCTGAGCTTCACCCGCCCGAAGACCGGGCGCGATTGGCGATCGATGGGCGCCTTCTCGGCCTTTCTCGTGGCGCTCGGCCGGCGCGGGAGGAGCGGCGGCATCGGCCGCTTTCAGGGCGTCCGCTCCGATCCGGCGCGCGTAACGCCGGGCCACACCGTCGAGCGCCTGAGCGCGAGTGAGCCGTGACCGCGTCGCCGGCCCGTCTTCCTTCCGGCCGCAGACCTACGAGGTGGAGGCGCCGCCTGGCGAATCTCCTCATCCTCGCAGGCCTGAGCGTACTGCTGTATCCGGTCGGTACGTGGGGCTACACGTGGTTGCAGCAGCGTTCCCTCACCACAGAACTGGCCGGCACCTTCCCGGCGCTGGCCGACCCCTCCCCCGAGAAGCTATTCGTCGCGGAAGACATGACCGTCATCCGGGCCGAGCAAAGAGGGCTCGTCAAAGCGGGCCGGGATGCCGAGTCGCTCGGCCGCCAACAAGCTCTGCGGCAGGCCTCCCTCGACTTGTCGGAGCGGCTGAAGAGCCGATCCGGAGAACCTCTGGGCCGGCTCGTGATCCCCAAGATCGGTTTGGATGTGGTGATGATCGAGGGCACCGAGACGGCCGACCTCAGAAGGGGGCCCGGCCACTGGCCGGAGACGCCCGTGCCCGGCGCGGGAGGCAACTTCGTGGTTTCTGGGCATCGGACCACGTATGGAGCGCCGTTCTTCAGCCTGAACGAACTGGAGCCCGGCGACGAGATCCAAGTCCTACTGCCCTTCGGCGCCTTCGTCTATAACGTGTCCCGCACGATCATCGTGCTCCCGACGGAAACCGAGGCAGTGGCCCAACGAGGGATCGAGGAACTCTCCCTAACAACCTGCGAGCCCGTCTACAGCGCCAGTCACCGCCTGATCGTGCAGGCGGAGCTGGGCGCCTTCAGGCTCATCGGGGCCGGCGACAACCTGTCCCTCGGCTCCGAACCCTAGCTCCGCCCGCGGGGTCATCGGCTGCGTCCGGCCACGTAGGGTAGGGGGCCGCACCCGCGGCGTCAAACAGCAGCCCCCCGCACGACGCCCGCTCCACGACAGGTGGGCCATCCGCCTCAGGGTGGTACCCTTGCTTCTCGGAGTCGTACCCGGGCTCCCGTGTGGCGCTAGTGAGGGGGCAGGATGACCGGCTCTCTACAACAACGGATCGCGCGACTCCGCTGGGCGCTCCCGGTGGCCTTCGCGGTGCTCGCCGTCTTCTACCAGTTGGTGCTCGCCAGCTGGGTGCACGACCGCTACGGGGATCCCGTCCACTACGTGGTGGAGGTGATCTTCTACGGAAGCGTCGGACCGGTGCTGTCGTTCTGGGTGCTGGGTCGGATCTCCCGCTGGCTGGGCGACAAGGAGCAGGCCGAGATGCAGGCACGGGCGAGCGACCGACGCCTGGCCGCCATCAACTCAGCGTCCGCCGACGCGATCCTCAGTCTCGATCGGGGCGGGCGCGTGCAGGCCGCCAACGTCGGGGCCGAGCTCCTGTTCGACCCCGACGGCGTCGGACTCGTGGGGAGGGGATTCGACGCCGTGCTCGGACGAGGGCCTTCAGGGCACGAAGAGGTGCTGTGGTTGCTCGATTCGGCCGAGTCGTCGGGGTACATCCAAGGGCACGAGACAGAGTTCCACTCCAACGGGCGCCGGGTCTCCCTGGAGATCACGGCCACCCGGCTTCAGGACGACGCAGGGGACACCGCCGGTTTCTCCCTCATCGTCCGCGACGTTACCGCCCGCAAACTGCGCGATGAGGAGATCCGGCGCTTGAACGCCGGCCTCAACGAACTGGTGGCCGAGAGGACCGCTCAACTGGCGGAGAAGGTGGAGGAGCTCGCCCGCGCCAACAGCGACCTGCGGAGACTCGACGAGCAACGGGCGGAGTTCGTGTCGCTGGTGACCCATCAGATCCGCGCGCCTCTCACTAACATGCGCGGGGCCATAGAGATGACGCCGGACGCGTGCGACGCACCCACCCGAGCCACCTGCACACACACCTTCGCCATCGTCGACGATCAGATCTCGAGGCTCGAGCGCCTGGTGACGACCGTGCTGAACGCGTCCCTCCTCGAGAGTGGCGAGCTCGAGCCGCACCTCGAACCGGTCTCCCTCGCACCGCTGGCCCAACGGGCGGCCGGACATTTCAAGACGCGGGCCAGCAACCGCCCCATCGTGCCGCCGTCTACGCCGGGGCTGCCCGCCGCCTTTGCCGATCCAGAACTCACGGAGGAAGTCCTGGCGAACCTCCTGGACAACGCCGACAAGTACTCGCCGGCGGGTGAACCCGTCGAGATAATGGTGCGCGCCGACGTCGTCGAGGTCGTCGTCGCGGTGCGGGATCGAGGCCCGGGTGTGCCGGAACGAGAACTCGCCAGGATATTTGAGCGCTACTACCGCGTCGACGGCAGCGACTCCCAGGCCGCCTACGGCTACGGCCTCGGTCTGTACGTCTGCCGCCGCCTCGTGGAGGCCCAAGGCGGCCGCATCTGGGCGGAGAACCATCCTGACGGCGGCGCCGTCTTCTCCTTCGCCCTGCCGGTTGCCCGCGCGGACCGCGGACGTGCAACGGGTAGCCGTTCATGAAGAAGGCGGCAACCTCCGCGACGGTCCTGGTGGTCGACGATGACGCCACCCTGCTCGATCTTCTCGGCGGGCACCTGGAACGCACCGGATATCGCGTTCTGACCGCCGCCGACGGGACGGACGCCCTCCGCCTTCTCGCGGAGGACACGCCCGATCTGCTCTTGGTGGACGTCATGATGCCGGGCATGGACGGGTGGGTGTTGTGCAGACGGATCCGTCTGCGCTCCTCCGCCCCCATCATCTTGCTGACCGCCAAGAGTGGGGAGATCGACAAGCTCCGCGGCTTCGAGTTGGGAGTGGACGACTACGTCACCAAACCGTTCTCGTTCGCCGAGTTGACCGCCCGGATCGGGGCGGTGCTGGCCCGGGCCACGGCCCCCCGCGTCCCGAGCACCCGCATCGTCCGGGACGACCTCTCCATCGACTTGGATCGACGCGAGGTCACGCGCGCAGGGGAGCGGATCGACCTCACTCCCACGGAGTTCCGCCTGCTCGACACCCTCGTGCGGGAAGCGGGCCGCACCCTCTCGACCGACCAGCTAATCGAGCACGTGTGGGGAGACCGCTACGCGGGCGAGACCGAGCACGTGAAACACTACATCTGGTCGCTGCGCCGCAAGCTCGAGCGAGACCCCGGCGACCCCCGGCACGTCCTGACCGTGCGCGGCTTCGGCTACCGGTTCGAGTAGCGGGGAACTCGCCCACCGGAGGCGGCCGTCCGCCGACTCGGGGCACCAGGTACGACGCTCCCCCAGGTTCGACCGACTTCCCACCTCACCTAGACCGGATCCACACCTCGGGCCGCTAGCGTTGGGCTCATGAGCAATCCCTCATCATCGGTCTCTCCTCGGGATCCATGGACCGACCCCCAAGCGGGCGGGCCCCCGTATCGGGCGTTCGTGGCCGATCTCGGGTTCTACCAGGAGATGGTGGCGTGTCAGTCTGCATGCCCGGTGCGCACCGACGCCCGAGGGTACGTGACCGCCATCGCCCAGGGCGATCACGAACGCGCCTATCTGATAGCCCGGGAGACCAATCCCTTCGCCTCCACCTGCGGGTGGGTGTGCGGCGCCCCCTGTGAAGCCGCCTGCCGGCGGGGCGCTATCGACGAACCCATCGCCATCCGGGCGCTCAAACGATTCGTCAACGACCGCTTTGGCGTCTTCATGGGCGACCCTCCCGACGCCGCCCCCGCCGAGACCGATCTCGGCAACGCCCTCCTCCCTTCGGGACGCAGCGCCCTGCGCGGGGGGGCACCCGGAGCCCCACGTACCGGACGCCGTGTGGCCGTGGTGGGCAGCGGGCCCGCGGGCCTCGCCTGTGCCCACGACCTCAGCCTGCGGGGCCACGAAGTGGTCATCTACGAGAGCGGCGCCGTGGCGGGGGGCATGTTGCGTCTGGGCGTCCCCGCATACCGTCTCCCCCGCTCCGTGATCGACAAAGAGATCGAGGCCGTGCTGTCTCTGGGGCCGCGCATCGAGTTCGGACGGGGCCTCGGGCGGGATTTCGACCTTGCCCACCTGCGCGCCGAGTACGACGCCGTGTTCCTCGCCATCGGCACCTACGTGGGGCGCTCGCTGAACGTCGAGGGCGAGACCCTCGACGGCGTGTTGCGCGCCGTCGACTTCCTGATCAACGTGAACCTGGGCGGCTACAACCTCGACCTGGGCGAGAACGTGGTGGTCATCGGCGGCGGCAACGTGGCCATGGACGTGGCCCGCACCGCCGCCCGCCTCGGACGCCCCGCCCAGTCGGGGGGCGACCTCGACACGGCGCTCGACGTCGCGCGCTCCGCGCGCCGCTTGGGGGCCACCGAAGAGGTGCACTGCCTCGTGGTGGAGGGACGGGACGAGATGCTCGCCAATCCTCTAGAGGTGGCCGAAGCCGAAGTGGAGGGCGTCAGCATCCACACCCACGTCGCCCCGGTACGCTTCGTCGGAAGCGAGGGGCGCGTGACCGGAGTGGTCACAGTGGACGTGGAGCGGGCCTTCGACGAGCAGGGCCGTTTCAACCCCAAACTAGTGCCCGACAGCGAGCATGTCTGGCCCTGCGACGGCGCGGTCGTCAGCATCGGTCAGACCGGGGACACGAGTTGGATCAAAGAGCAGGACGGGCTCGACGTCACCGCGAGAGGGTCGCTGGCGGTGGATACCGAAAGCCTCGCGACCAGCGTGCCCGGGGTCTTCGCGGGGGGCGACATCGCTTTCGGCCCTCGGCTCATCGTCAACGCGGTGGCCGACGGCCAGACGGCCGCCCGCTCCATCCACACGTACCTCGAAGGCGCGCGGCCGCGTCTCGTCCGCTCGGGCTTCTTCTCGCCGCTCCCCGACTATCGCAGGACGCATGCCGGCCCACGGGAAGGATACCTCGGTCGGGACCGGGAGGAGCCCCAATCGATACCCACCG
>JBBRDB010000090.1:0-9803 GCA_038204345.1 Thermoleophilia bacterium
AGAAGCCGAGGTCCACCATCCTATCCTGTTTTGGGATATGGGGCTACTGCTGCCTATGGTCAGTAGGTGGAACGGATCACTTCCCCTGCCGACCAGAAGAAACTCCAGGCGCTGCTACGAGAAGTGCGGATGGAGGCCGGCCTGACCCAAGAGGAGGTGGCACGCAGGCTGGGGCGGCCGCAGTCGTTCATCAGCAAGTACGAGACCGGGGAACGACGGCTGGATATCTTGGAGCTACGGCAGGTGGTGGCCGTCTTCGGGCTGCCCCTCGCGGACTTCGTGGGCAGGCTCGAGGCCGGTTTGCCCTAGCAGAAGGAGTACGCCCCGTGCACCTGCGAGTGACCGGGGGCAACATCTTCTCGCGTCCCCGGCGAGAGTGTTTCTGTTTCCGCAACCTGGGGCCTGCGTAAGTGGTGGTAGCCATCGTCCCGTTGGCGGCGTTCGGCATCAACTGATACGCGCGGAGAGACGCGGAGAGCTTGCCCACGATAGGCGCAGTTGGCACCGGCACTCAGTTGAGCGTGCCTGCATCCTGAGCGCTCCTATCTCATCCCAACCGCACCCAGCCCTCCACCAACCGGATGCTCGCCTCCCGCTCCCTGATTGTCTCCAGGGCCTCCGCCTTGGCCAACGATCCTCGCCGATGCAGCGATCGATCGAGCGAGCTCAGGGTTTTTGTACCCCTCACCTTCCGATTGCGCGGGCAAGCTCTTCTACCTCACAAATGAGTCGCTGAAGAGGAAGCAGATTGACGAACTCTGGCAGGCGCGGAGAGCAACGTCGCCTGAGTCTCTCGCGAAGGTTCTGCGCTCAGAGAAGGTCATCGATGCCATACGCAAGGAACTCTGGCGACAGACGGAGCACCGGGCGACGGCGGAGGACATCATCGACCTCCTGGACCGGACCGTGCTGAGGCCGGAGTGTCTGGCTGGTTGATCTGACGTGAGGGGAGACGGACCACACAATCGGTAGGAACGCCGTTGCCGTGAGGGCGGTGACTTCAGCCATAGTGGGAGGTTGGCATGGGGCGCGTGGGTGACTTCTGGCGGGGACGTGGCAAGCTGGGCAAGGCGGGGATCATCTTTGGGGTGATCGTAGTCTTGGTCATACTTGCGCCAAGGGGCGACGGAGCAACGACCGCGGCGACGACGACCACGGCGCAGGCGGCGGTTGCCACTACCGCGGAAACGACTACGACGACCGAGGCGACCCCGCCGACGGCTCAGGCACCGACGACGACCACGACGGCAGCCCCAACGACGACCACGACGGCAGCCCCAACCACGACCACGACAGCTAGCCCCACTGCAGTGCTTGAAGCCCTCATCACGGAGACCTTGAAGGGGGACACGAACAATAAGCAGCCGCGGCTGCGTCAAGTGCTCGTCGCCGAAGAAGCAGGCGGCGGGTACAGTGTCCTGGTGGAGTTCAACGCTGACGACAACCTCACCACCAACCTGAAAAAGACGGGCATCCAGAAGAGGATGTCTGAGGTGTACATCGCCCTATACCAGAGCGGCCACGACGTGCGCTCCGCGGCGGTGTCTGCCTACTTCCCCCTCGTCGACAAGTACGGGGCGACCTCAGATGCGGCAGTGTACAAGAGCATGCTCGACAAAGCGGAAGCCGACAAGGTCAACTGGGCGGCGGACTCCTCACTCCTAAAGCTCGACATTCTCCCGGGTGTCTGGACGACCACACTCGAATGAGGTTCGGGCACGACCTCTCCACTCTCACGCATGTCTTCCAGATGAAACTCGGGCGCTTCCGCGATGAGCTGACGAACCTCTTCCTCGGTCTCGGCAACGGCCACACACCCGGGTAAATCGGGCACGTAGGCGCCGAAGCTACCATCCCCCTTCTCAATCACAACCGCGAAGCGCATCGCTCTACTCCTCCTTTCTGAGGCCCGTTTGTTTCAAGATGCTGTTGACCGTGCTGATCGGCATGTCCAGGCTCGGCTTACCGGCCACGGTGACCGTGCCAGGTTTGTCGGGGTGCTTGTACTGCCGGTGGCTGCCCTGGTCCTGGCGCAGAACCAACCGTCGTCTTCGAGTAGTCGGATGACGATGACCTCGGCGTGATGGACGAGACGGTCGACGAGGGCCGCCACGGCCAAGTGGACGCGCCCCACTGGGTTTGCGCGCTCGCGGCCCGGCCGCGTCAGAACCGCGCGAAATCCTCGATGTCCTCTTCGAACTCGCGCACGATCCCCCCGGAAAGGGTCGGCCGCACCTCCGAGATGGCCTGCAGGAAGTCCTCGGTACCCGCGCCGGCCCCCGTTTCCCCGAATACGGCCCGCTCGAAGGCCAACTGAGCGGCCTTGCGGGCGGCAAACTCGATGTCGGCCGGGGTGAAGACGGCGCTTTCTTCGACCAGAGCGTCGAGATCGACCTCGGCGGCGGTGATACCTTCAACGTAGCGGCTCCATATCGACCGGCGCGCCTGGTCATCGGGGGGACCGATCGGCAACAGGTGGTCGAACCGGCCGGGCCGCAGAAACGCCGAGTCCAGGGTGCGGATCGAGTTCGTAGCGCAGATTAGAAGCCTATTGGGGTCACCCCGGAAGACCGGGATCGCCTTCAACAGCTCATTGGTCACCGCCTGGGAGACGGGCGTGTCGACGCGGCTCTGGGCGATCTCCTCGACCTCGTCGATGAACACCACAGCCGCGTCGATCTCGGCCAGACGGTGAAAGAACAGCTGCAGCTCGTGGGCCTGAGCGCCCCGCCCTCCGGCGGCCAGCCGGCTGGGGAAGAGCTCGATGAACGGCCAGTCCAAGCGCGAAGCGATCCCCTCGGCGAACGTTGTTTTGCCGGTGCCCGGCGGTCCAAAGAGGATGATCGCCTTGGGTGGCTGGACGCCGTGCTGGTCGGCGAGGTTCGGCTTCGCGAGGGGCAGGATGAGCCGCCGTTCGATGAGCCGCTTCTCCCGGTCCATCCCTTTGACCAGTTTCCAGAGGCCGGCCGGCATCCGCTGCCCACCCAGCTCGGCGAGGAGGTTGAGCTCGGCCGGTCGCGCGGGGAGGAACCGTTCGAAGTAGGTGACCTCGGGGCGGATGGTGAACCCGTGGTCCAGGAAGAGCTGCTCCTCGACCTCTCCGGGCGGGAACACGGCCGTCGTCTGCCGGACGCCCTTATCGAGCAGCTCCCGGTGGATGGCGTCGAGCAGACTGCTCGTGACTCCCCTCTCGCGCCAGGCGGGCGAGACGGCCAGACGGAGGATCCACGCCCGGTCGCCGCTGACACGGCTGACCACGGTGCCGATCACCTGCCCCTCTACCACGGCCAGCAGGGCCGGTTCGGCGGCGAGGATGGCGGCGACGACTTCCGCTAAACGAAAGAGCGGCGGCGAATCCTCGTTGGTGGTTTCTTCCCAGAGGCGGACTGCCTGATCGAGGTCGCTATCCTCGAAGTCACGGATCTGCCAGATGGGTCGCATGAGGCGCCCCCCTCAGTCTGCTTCGTCGGCGGGCGCGGAGTCTACTCCCCAGGGAAGGCGATGACAACCGGGGATCTGCTTATGCTACGGTCGCTCGATGTTTCGCTTCCCTACCTGTGCGCGACCGGTCCGCTTGTAGTAGTCTTTGGACGCCCTGTGGATGGTCTTCCCCTTGCGGTCCTTCTCCGCACGGAGACGTTCATCCGTCTTCACCGTCGCGGACTGCGCCTCGCTCATGAGTTTGTGATAGCTGGCCAAGCGCTCTGGCGGCAGCGTTCCTGACTCGACCGCAGCCCGGACCGCGCAGCCCGGTTCGTCGTTGTGCGTGCAGTCACGGAAACGGCATGACCGAGAGGCCCGGTCTATCTCCGGGAAGGTCGACGCGATGCCCTCCTCCGACCCGGTCAGGCCAAACGCGCGAAGCCCCGGACTGGTCATAACCGCAACCATCGGTGACCCGGCGTCTGACCTCTTTGCCCCCCAAGACATCCTCGCGGTCCGACAACGATTCGGGCGGGTGTCGGAAGCTGCGGCGAAGGCGAACCCGCAGAAACTCGCGGCCCTTGTTCCTGACCGGGTGCGGCGCCTGCGCGTGGTCGAGGCTTTCCGGTCGATCATCCCGAAGAAGGGGAGCGGTGTCGGCCTCGACGTGCGAGGCGCCGGGGGAGAGCTTGTCGTGTCCACCGAGCGCCTCGGCCAAGGACTGAAGGACATCATGGCGGTGAGCCAGGCAGAACCGGCGCTCCAGACCGTGACGGGCAGACTCACTCGGATCGACTTTGACGAGCGGAAGGTGACCATCGTCTATCCGCCGACCAACCGGGAGCTGGAGTGCATATACGAGGAAGAGATCGAGGACCTTCTCCTCGAGAACCCGAGGGAACTGATTCAGGTGACGGGTGAGGTAATCATCGACGAATACAATCAACCCAAGCGTATCGTCGACGTGAACGACATTCGTGAAGTGGATCTGTCACCCTTCTACCTGGCCGAGGTACAGCTGACGAACTACGTTCTCAGGCTACACGAACCATTGGTTCTAACCCCGGAGCTGGACGAGTCGAAGCAGCTGATGTGCCTGGTCTATCCCTCGCTCGGCGTCGACGTGTGCGCCTTCACGCGCGACGAACTCGACGAGGCGCTCGTGATGGAACTCGATGTCCTGTGGCGGAACTACGCCAAGGTCGAAGATGGCGAACTCACGCCTGCGGCTATCGAGCTGAAGCGCGGACTACTCGCTCGGATGGACGAGCTAGCTCGTGCCGAGAGATAGGCGCACCGCGGAGGCCGCACTCCTTGCCAAAGGCTTCAAGCCCGATGAGCGGCACCATCACTACTTCATCTGCCACGCCTCTGATGGCGCCCGCACGCCCGTCAAGACCAAGCCGAGCCACGGCTCCGGCAGCAAGACGCTTGGCGAATCCCTCTTGGTCCAGATGGCCAAGCAGTGCGGTGGTGCGAAACCCCAGTTCCTCGACTTGGTTGACTGCCCACTTGAACGGGACGCCTACGAACAGCTCCTAAGGGAGCGGAAGTTGATCTGAGGGAATCCGGTCGCGCCAGGGGCGGTCGAGCGGTCGCCGGTTGACCGCGAGACTCAGCGCCACCGCCGCCCGGACAGAGACCATACCGCACTGCCGCTTCTTCACGATGGAAGAGCGCGCGCCGACCCTGGGCGAAGCACCTGTCGGTTCAGTCGGGGTCCATAGACTTCGCCGCCGTGCTTATGTATATTTACTGTGATGCTAGTCCCACAAGGATACTACTAACGTAACGCAGAATATGTCAGAACTCGGCCCTCGTGAGCTGGCCCTGCTGGCGACCCTCTCCCAGAAGGGTCGTCGGCTGTTCTATGCGGCTGAGGCGGAGCCTTTCTGGGGCAACGCCGCCCAGGCTCGCAAGGCGCTCGCCAGGCTGCATGAGAAGGGATGGCTGGAACGCCTCGACCGCGGACGCTACATGATCGTCCCGCTCGAAGCCGGGATGGAGCGCAAGTGGTCGGAAGACAGCCTGGCCATTGGCACGTTCCTGGCGCCGGAAGGCGCGGCGGCCTACTGGACCGCGGTGCGCTATTGGGGCTGGACTGGAATGCCCCCACTCTTGCTCGAACAGAACGACGAGTGGGCGGTCACCCGCAGGTACATGAGCCAGATGTCGCTCGCGCAGATCTACGCGGGAGACGACCAGGCCGACGAGCGACCGCAACTCCACCCGGTTGCCATCCCGGTGCACTGACCGCTATGCTTGAGACCTTCGAGAACCACGATGGTTCTTACACCATCTCCCGGGACGCCATCAGGAGCCGCTGAGTGGGTGGGACGGGCGACCGAGCCCTCCAGAAGCGGTGAGCCTCTGGGCGACCAACTTACCACGGCATTCCAGTAGCGACACGAGGCAGCATCGGGGGACTCAGCCCTGATCACCATGTACAAGCTGTACAAGCAGGGAGAGGACTCGACCCCGGTCAGAAGCGCGTTGCAGAAGGAGAGGGGAGAAGATAGTGGACTCAGTCGATAGAGACTACGCAGCGGGGCTCTGGGAGGCCTGCGAGCCCCCCTGCCTCTCGCTCTACCAGCCGACCCATCGGCACTATCCGAAAAACCGGCAGGATCCGATCCGGTTCGGGAACCTCGTGAAGGCACTAAGGGAGTCGCTACTACAGAAATATCCGAGCCGTGAGATCCAGACGCTCTTGGACCCGTTCCTGGCATTGGCTGACGACGGCGACTTCTGGAATCACACCCTTGACGGACTGGCAGTACTCGGTGCAACGGGCATGTTCCGAGTGTACCGACTCCAGCGGCCGGTTCCCGAGTTGAGCATCGTGGCCGATATCTTCCATACCAAACCCCTGATGCGCATACTACAGTCGGATGGCCGCTACCACGTCCTCGGCCTAAGCCGGCAGGAAATCAAGCTCTTCGAGGGCAACCGTGACGCCTTGGACGAGATCGAATCGGCCCCAGGTATCCCGCGGACCATTACCGAGGCGCTGGGCGAGGAATTGACCGAGCCACACCAGACCGTCGCCTCCTACGGCGGCGTCCGGGGCGCGCCCGCTGCCATGCACCATGGGCACGGCGGGAAAGAGTCCGAGGTGGACATCGACACGGAACGCTTCTTCCGCGCCGTCGACCGTGGGATCCTGGAACACCACTCGCGGCCATCGGCCCTCCCGCTGATCTTGGCGACCTTGCCGGAGCATCGTCAGCTGTTCCATTACGTCAGCCACAACCCGTTGCTGATGGACGAAGGCATCGATATCCACCCGGACGCCCTGCCCATCGAGGAACTCCGCCAGCGCGCCTGGCAGGTCGTCGAGCCTCATTACGTGGAACGGCTGACCGCGCTGGTCGAGGAGTTCGGCCGGGCAAAATCCAAGGATCTCGGTGCCGAAGATCTAGCGCATGTCACTGAGGCGGTCGTTGCCGGGCGGGTGGCGACCCTGCTCATCGACGCCGGCCGCCAGGTTCCCGGCCGGATCGATGCCGCGACCGGTATCATCGAGTTTGGGGACTTGGCAAACCCGGAGGTTGATGAGGTGCTCGACGACCTGGGGGAGTTGACCCTGAAGATGGGAGGCCAAGTCGTCGTTGTCCCCCCCGAGCAGATGCCGACTAAGACGGGGATAGCTGCGATCTACCGTTATTGAGGTGCTGCCGAGAAAATGAAATGTTTGCCCATCAGCACTCTCGGGCAGTTGGGCAATCGCTAGTCGGCACCATCTTCGGCTCAGAGCAATCCGGTCGGCTGATGCTGCCGATCTTCCTCAGGCTCGACTGAGACAGCTCGGCGTTAGGCATTACCATCCTGGCATGGTGATGCCCCGAATGGTCCCTGACCTGCCCGCCAGAACTGCTCAACGAGGAGGACGTGATCCCCGGCGGGCTCCACCACCACCCCAACCATATGCTCAGGGTGCCGCGACCGCTTGGACGTTCCCTTCGGCCGGGCCCTCAGTCCAGCAGGGCAGTTGCCAGGTCGTGATCAAGGTGGCGGTCGGTCAGGCGGTAACGGGAGTCCGGCTCCGGCCGCCCGCTTGTGGATCTCCTCGCGCACGCCAACGCCCTGCTCTTTTCGCTCGTGCGCGGCGCATGGTGCCCCTCCTGTGTTCACGGGGGTGTAATGAATCGGCGGTTACCCGGGATGTAATACTGGAAGCCCTCGCAAAAGGAGGAATCTCGGATGAACCACGATCCCAAACGGGCAGCTGACCGCCTTGACCTTCTGCTGGAGGCCTGCAACCCGGTCGAGCGGTCAACTCTGAGGAACCAAGCCATTGAGAGCGCACTGGACGAGATTGGGGGCGAGATCACCAGCCGGCCACGACGGGCGCGAGGGCCATTCCTTGGCCGATCGCTGCGAACGGTCCTCGTGGCGGCCGCGATAGTGGTCACCACGGCGGCGGTAGCCGCGGCGGGGTGGAGCGCCCATACCGGCATCTTCCAGCCCACGCAGGAGCAGATTGCGGGCGCCGGTCCCGACGAGGCGGCTCGGATGAAGTCTGAACTAGCCATGGGCGGTCCCGGCGAGTTTCTCAACGCGGCCGCCCCTGACTTTCCCGAGGTGGCGCTTCAGATTGCCGCCGACATTCCCTATCCTCAAGGATACGAGTCCTGGCGCGATTTCCTGATCTCCTTGGAGAGCCGCACCGCTACTGGAGAGGACTTGAGGTCGGAAGGCGCCCTTCACGGATGGTTTGCCGCGAACGCTTTCATCGCCTGGGTGCAGGCCTGGCGCCAAGCAGATGTTGCCGGTGATACCGAGGCCGCTACCCAGGCCGCGCGGGTGATCTCCGAGGCGCCGGGCTGGAAGGCCGTCACGGACGAGGACCCCCATCCTGACCCGTCCGTTCCTGGAGACGGGGGCTTCACGAAACACACTCTGTTTGGCTGGATGCTGCCGTATCGCGACGCCGTACTGACCGGGGATCGCGCCCGCGTCGAGCATCTTCTCGCCTCTGCTTACGGCAGCTGGAGTTACACGGGCGATCCGGAGTGGAACGCGCAGCTTGAAGCGCATCCCGAGTGGTCTGTGCTGTCGGGGGATGAGATAGCCCAGAAGTACATGCAGTTCCTGGACGCAGGCCGGCCCCGACCCGAGCCGGGAGCTGGCCAGCGCCCGACGACCACGACGCCAGCCGCGTCGGAGACCACGGCCCCACCGACGACGGTCCAACCGACCGAAGGCTCATAATGAGGCGCGAATCCGAAGCTCAGCGTGCGGTCTTTGAGAGGCTCTACTGCGACACCCGGGCCGACCTGCTTGCGTACATCGTGCGTCGCTCTTCCTCCCCCGAGGATGCAGCCGACGTGCTCGCTGAGATTTACCTGATAGCCTGGCAGAAGCTGGATGCGATCCCGATGGGCGAGCAGGCTCGGCCGTGGCTTTTCGGGGTAGCCCGCAACCTGCTCTTGAGGGGCTCAACCAGATATCACGCTGCCAATGCGCTGGTGGAGCGACTGTCCCGTGAGATCCGCAATGTGCATCCGGTCCACTGGCCGGTGGAAGACAGACGGTATGAGGCTCTTCGCGCCGCACTAAAGGCGCTACCCGAGGTGGACCGGGAGATTATGACCTTGACGGCGTGGGAGGGCCTGACGCCCAAGCAGATCGCCAGGGTCATGGATATGTCGGCGAACACTGTTCGGGTGCGCCTACACCGAGCCCGAAGTCGCCTGCAAAGGCAGCTCAGTCCCCCGGACAAGCCAGCCGCTGGGCCGAGTGCGTTCCGATTGAGCGAACAGCAAAGTAGATGAGCGATAGCAGCATCGGCACTCCAGATGAGATGGTTGGGGAACCACGATCCTAGCCGATGCAGCGATCGATCGAGCGAGCTCAGGGTTTTTGTACCCCTCAGGAGTCGGCCAGGAACTGCTGCAGGCTCTCATACCGGGCGGCATCCTCTCCCAGGCGGAAGAGGGTGGGCTGGAGACTGAGGGGTGCATCTATTCCGATTCACGCCGCTTGTCGGTGGTATTCGTTGATCAATCCGCCAAGTCTGGCAACACGGACGATTTTACCGTCGGGGTTAGCGGTTAGCTTGGGTTCCGGGGTTTGGAGAGACAACCCTCGATGCGGGCGCTCCTCGTTGTAGTGGCTGGCATACTGTCTGAGAATCTGCTCAAGGTGGTGTTCGCCGAAGACGAGGACGTGGTCTAAACACTCCCGCCGTACCGTTCTCACGAATCGTTCAGCCTGGAGTAGGCCTTCAACTACAGCTGATGCAGAGCGTCGGGGACGATTCATCGTCACCCACCCCTTCCACCCCCTGAGAGGCCGAGAGTTCGAGCTGGTGGGGTATGCCCACACCTGGGGTGAGCACCGGGTCTTCTTCCGCAGGCCGGGAGAAGAACGGGTCC
>JBBRDB010000091.1:0-9655 GCA_038204345.1 Thermoleophilia bacterium
GCCGGCGTGGAGCCGCGCTCTTTGCTGGGATGCTCGGTGGAGGGCGGCAACGGCGCGGGGCCGAGCTTGAGCCCGGGCACGAAACCGACCATCCTGCCCCACCCGAACACCTGTCCGTACGTGGTGCGCACGCTGGCCGCCGCTGAGGCCGTGTTACGCGCGGAGGATGGCGCCCTCCTCGCCATTCCGTCGGGCTGCGACGCAATGCGCCGTGCCGGCGACGCGCTGAAGGCCCGCTTCGACGAGCGCGTATTCCCCTTTTCTGTGCCGCGAGTCAACGATGCCGGGTCTGTGGCCGCGGAAGGGGACGCGCTCGACCAACCCGGCCACGGAGTCGAGAACTCTGCCAGACAGCTGGAGAGCTTCCTGGAGATGCTCTAGTCGGTCCGGCTCGGGCGGGTGTCAAGCAGTCCCCCGTCCGCTATTTCCGCTATGCTAGCGGCAGGGCGGCCATCAGGCGCGCCCGGAACGAACGGAAAGGTGGGGAACGACCCCATGGCTGAAGACTCAGCACGCACCCTCGCGGTATTCATCGACTTCGAGAACCTCGCCATCGGCTTCAAGCAGCGGCGCGGGGATTTCAACATGAACACCATTCTTGAACGATTGGTGGAGAAGGGCAAAGTCATCGTCAAGAAGGCGTATGCCGACTGGAGCGAATACAAGAGCTACACCAAGCAGCTGCACGAAGCCGCTATCGAACTGATCGAGATACCGCGGCGCAGCATGACCGGCAAGAATTCCGCCGACATCCGCCTGGTGGTGGACGCCATGGACCTGGCCTGGTCGAAGGAGCACATCGACACCTTCGTGATCGTATCGGGGGACTCCGACTTCTCGCCGCTCGTCTCGAAGCTCAAGGAGAACGGGAAGCACATCATCGGGATCGGCATGAAGGAGAGCACGTCGAACCTGCTGGCCGACAACTGCGACGAGTTCATCTACTACGAGGATCTGGAGCAGGCCCCGGCGGCCCTCTCTGTGCCCGCGGCCAGGGACATCCCAGCGGCCAAACGTGAGGTGTTCGACCTGCTGTTCGAGTCGATAGCGGCCCTGATCCGCGAGAACAAAGACCCCATTTTCGCCTCCATGGTGAAGGACACCATGCGCCGCAAGCGGCCCGCGTTCAGCGAGTCTACCTACGGCTACCGCAGTTTCAGCGACCTGCTGGAAGACGCGGAGAAGCGGGGCTTCCTAAAACTCCGGCGCGACCGCAAGGCCGGCGGCACCTACGTTGTCGAGGGCTTCACGACGTAGCCCCTCCCCTCTCGGCGGCGCGATCTCCGAACGAAGAACGGCCCCGCCAAGGCGGAGCCGTTCTTGCATGTCGAGTCGGTTCGAAGAACCGTCCCTCGTCTTACTCCTCGCCGTCGAACTGATGATCGGCGTTGGCGTTGCCGGGCTCGTCGGCGTGGCCGCCGGGTCCGTCGCTGTCGGAGGCGGTCTCCGAGCCGGCGGATTCCGGCGCTTCGGCGGCGCCCACTTCGGTGGCGTCGGTGTCGACCCCGCCCACTTCAGTGGCGTCGTCGGCTTCGGACTGCGACTCGAACTCGACCGCATCGGTGTCGACGGCGGCCTCTTGCTCAGCGACCGGGGCCGTGGCCGTGATGGCCTGGTGCTGGTCCGCAAGGCCCGGGCTCGCAGCGTTTGCGAGCGCGGCACCTCCCAGCGCCATGGCGCCGATCGTGGCCACACTGGCCGCGATCTTGAACAGGCGATTCTGCATCATGTTCTCCTTCCATCGCTTGCCGAACAGCGTCTGCCGAACGACGATACGACCACAGCCTAGAGAAGCCACCTGAGAGGACTATGAGTGCCCTGCTGGAGAACCCGAGCGTCGGCGGCCCGAGACTCCGCACCGGCTCTCATCCGACACTCATCTTTTCTCTGAGATGATAGGAGCATGAGAATCCTGGTCGTGGAAGACGAGCTCAAGATGGCGGCGCTGATCCGCCGCGGTCTGGAGGAGGACGGCAAGGCGGCCGACATCGCGGCGAAGGGCGAAGAAGCCCTCGCGATGGCCGGCTCCACGGAGTACGACGCCATCATCCTGGACGTGATGCTGCCGGGGATGGACGGGTTCGAGGTATGCAGACGGCTGAGGGCAGACGGTATCTGGGCGCCCGTGTTGATGCTCACCGCGCGCGACGCCGTGGAAGACCGCATCGCGGGATTGGACACGGGCGCCGACGACTACCTCACCAAGCCCTTCTCTTTCGCCGAGTTGCTCGCCCGCCTCCGCGCACTCGTGCGACGCGGCCCGCTGGAGAAACCGGCCATCCTCGAAGTGGGCACGCTGCGCCTCGACCCGGCCACGCATCAGGTGTGGCGCGAAGAGACGGAGGTCTTCCTCTCCGCCAAGGAGTTCTCGCTCCTGGAGACACTGATGAGGCAGCCCGGCCGCGTCTTCTCCCGCTTCGACCTTCTGGAACACGCCTGGGACTACGCCTACGAGAACCGCTCGAACATCATCGAGGTCTACATCCGCTACCTGCGCGAGAAGGTGGACCGTCCGTTCGGGCTCAAGTCCATAGAGACGGTCAGAGGGGCCGGCTACCGCCTGAGGCGGGAAGAGTGAGGCCCCCGCCCACTCGAGGCCGACCCTACGTCTGGACGGGACTGCGGAGTTGAGCGTCTACGCGAGACTCCCGCTCCGCGCGCGGCTCACGCTCGGGTTCGCCGCTGCGATGGCTCTGGTCCTCGCGATCGTAGGAGCGTTCCTCTACGTAGGTCTCTCGGACGCGCTCGATGAGAGCATAGCCACGGGGCTACGGGCCCGGGCCGGAGACGTGTCCGCCCTCATCAGCCAGGCCGATTCCGGCCTGCGCGAAGGCGGGGGGGCCGCGCTGGCCGGCCAAGGCGAGACGTTCGCCCAGGTGCTCGACCCCTCCGGTGGCATCGTCGATTCCACGCCGCAGTTTGCGGACACCCCCGCCCTCTCGAGTGAGCGGTTGGCGTCGGTGAAGGGGGGCGAAGTACTGTTCGAAAGGGTCCTGCTGGCGGAGACAGAGGAGCCCTTCCGTCTCCTGGCGGTCCCGGTGGACGCCCAGGACCGCAGCCTGGTGGTGGTTGTGGGGACTTCACTCGAGAAGCGGGATGAGACCTTGGGGCAGTTGTTGGCTCAGCTTCTCTTGGGCGGGCCCATCGCCCTTCTCCTCACCTCACTCCTCGCCTACGGGTTGGCCAGTGCCGCGCTCCGCCCGGTCGAGTCGATGCGGCGCGAAGCCTCGGCCATCTCCGCCTCCGAACCGGGACGCCGCCTGCCGGTGCCTCCCGCGAAGGACGAGCTCTCCCGGCTGAGCACGACTCTGAACGACATGCTTGCCCGGCTGGAGACGGCCATGGCCAGGGAGCGAAGCTTCGTCTCCGATGCGAGCCACGAACTCAGGACCCCGCTCTCGCTCCTCAAGATCGAACTGGAGCTCGCCCTCGCCCGGGATCGAACAGCCGAGGAGCAACGGGCCGCCCTACGCTCCGCCGCCATCGAGACCGACAGATTGGCGCAACTCGCGGAAGACCTCCTGGTCCTCGCCCGGTCCGATCAGGGCCGCCTGCAGATCCGCAGCGAGGAGATCGCCATCCGCAGGATCCTCGAGGACGTGCGGGAGCGTTTCGCGCGCAGGGCGACGACCCTCGGCCGCGACATCGTCGTCGAGGCGTCCGACGATCTCCTTGTGGCCGCCGACCGGCTGCGCCTGGAGCAGGCTATATCCAATCTCGTGGAGAACTCCCTTCGTCACGGAGCAGGCCCCGTCACCCTGCGCGCCTGCCCCGGGGGGGCCGCTACGGCCGAGATCCACGTGCTCGACCGAGGGGCCGGCTTCGGCGCCGCCTTCCTCCCCAGGGCCTTCGAGCGTTTTAGCCGCAGTGACGAATCGCGGTCGGGGGGAGGAGCGGGCCTGGGTCTTGCCATCGCGGCCGTGATAGCCGAAGCGCACGGCGGGTCCATCCGCGCCGCCAACCGCCCCGACGGCGGCGCCGACGTGTGTCTCGTTCTGCCGCTCCCCAACCGTCGGAAAGAAACTTCACCCTCTTAAGCTGAGCTTCAACTCCACGAGGTTCACTGTCCGTGGCACCGCACACGCGACCACGAAAGGACAGGAACTCGATGCCGAACGAAGCTGCAGTCATAGAGACGCACGAACTCACGCGTCACTACGGGGACACGGTGGCCGTCGACCGCCTCAGCCTCACCGTCGCCCGAGGAGAGATCTTCGCAAGGGCATGCGGCAGCGCATCGGCATCGCTCAGGCCCTCCTCCACTAACCCGAAGTGCTCTTCCTCGACGAACCCTCTCAGGTCTGTCCCGGCGGCTACGTCGTCGCCCGGCGGCCTCAGTGCCGGTTCATCATCTGGCCAGCTTGCGGATGCCGCGCAGGAGCAGCCACGCCACCACTGCCCCCGCGAGCACGATGGGTGCCATCGCGGTCGGGTCGATGATGCGTCGAAACCGGGACTGCCCCTCCGCGATCTCGATGTAGCCAAGAGGCGAGACCATGACGCCACCGCCGCCGCCGCTCCCCCCCGCCGCGGGAGCGGCGCCCTCGCCCAGAGAAGTGCCGTCACCGCCACCGAAGCCCCAGCGCACTTTGGCTACCGGGATCACGGTGACACCGTCGCGCTCCACGGGGTTGCCGTAGACCGCTTCCGCCCGAGCGTTACTGCCTACCCGCTCGGCCATGCGGTCGAGGAAGCTCTTGTGGTCGGAAGGATCGAAGCCAATGCTCGACTCGTTCTCGTTCATGATCAACCTCCTTTGAATCAGCGTTTGAATCAGCGCGAAAGGCGCGCCGGGGCTATGACGAAGATTGTGCCCGCTCACGAGGAGGGGAAACCCACGACCGAGTGACTCACCCGCGCGCCACTCTCACCCGCGCATCGAGTCATCACCTAACGATACTCCGGGTTGGGGGTGATTCGAGAGTTGGGTCAGCCGACCCCAAGCAGCGACCCCAGCGGCACGGCCACGATCGTCTGGTCGATTACCCGTACGTCCTGACCGAGATACGCGATGATACCGAGCCGGAAGCGGTCACCCAAATCGCCGCGAAGTGCACGAAGGCCACCGGCATCGTGGCGTGTAAGAGTCACCGCGCTCTTGACCTCGATCGCCACAACCTCCCGGCCGCGTTCGATCACCAGATCGACCTCAGCGCCGGCGCCGGTCCGCCAGGAGTGGTATCGAGACGCACCCGAGAGCCCGTCCCACGCCATCACGTCCGAAAGCGCAAAGGTCTCCCCCTCCATCGCTCGGTGCTTCGCCCGCCATCCCGCAACCTTCGTCGGGCGGAAAGAAGGAAGTGAGGGTGCACAGAGGATGAGTGGAGATCGCCTCTCGAGTCCTAGCCCCCCGAGATACTGACCCGCACATCCTTCATCAAGACGATGAGGTGAAGTGGGTTCGTCGGTGACGGCTCGAAACCATACCTGACATAAAAGCCCCGAGCGCGCTCGTCTTTCGCGTGGACGAGGACCGCCCGCGCGCCGATCATGTCGGCGGCCTGAGTGCACCGGCGGAGCGCATCCACCAGCATAGCTTCACCCAGGCCATTGCCCTGCTCATGGAGGTCCACCGCAAGCCGCGCCAGCAGAACCACCGGGATGGGTTGTCTCCCCTGCCCTTTGGCCAGCCTGGCCGTGGCGTCTTCCGGCTCGACACCCGCCGCCGCCAAACTGAAGTAGGCGACCGCACGTCGTTCCCGTGTGGCTACGTAGGTCCGCGACTTCTCGGCCCTCTGATCGGTCAGAGCCCGCTCTTTCAGATAGACATCGAGCGCAGGCACCCCGCAGCGGAAGCCCTCGAGCTCGTGGCGAGGCTCGAGCGGCTCAGGCCCGAGCAGCGGTTCAAGCTGCACTGAACGGACTGGGCTTCAAGGCAGCTTCGGTCAGGGCCGGGATGACACGCGCGGGGCGATCGAGCATGTCGGTGAACGCGCGCATCCTTTCCGGGGGGAGCACGAAACGGTTCTGATCCACAAGTATATCCTCGGCAGACACCAACGCGGCACGGAGAACGAACTGGCTCGCGCTGACGTGGGTCAGCCGTGCGGCCTGCTCTACAAGCTCCTTCTCCTTCTGCGTAGTGCGGATGTTCAGGCGTTCCGTCTTGATCGTCGAGTCGGGAGTGATGACCACGGTCGGGACTTCTCCTCAGACGGTGTTTTCTGTGAGTACATTGTACCCACAGACGGAGGGTATGTCCACTGCGGGCGCCATCAGTATCGCGGGAGCGGGCTCACACCGCCAGCGCATTAACCTCCTCTACCGGTACGCCGGGTTGGGATGATCGAACCGACATCCCGCTTCCCACTTCGAGCGCTGGTTGTCGTTCCCCTGTATGGGCTGATGCGTTGGTCGGGGCGCCGTCAGATCGCCGGCTCAAGCCGGCGGGTGGGGAGTTCAAAGCCTTGCGACGAACTCCGCCGGTGAGAGCACCGAGAACCGGCCCCGCAGCTCGAGCAGATGATGGTCACCGCTCACCAGCACCTCCGCCCCCGACCGCTGCAGCGCGGATAGCAGATGCGAGTCCGCGGAATCCCGAAGTCCTTCGAAGATATCGGCCACGCTGGGCAGGGACACGATCTCAGACTTGAGGCGCAACAGAAGGACAAAACGCTCGATGTCCTCGACGCCCCACGAGAGGCGCCGGGCAATCTTGGGGTATGCAAGTACTTCCTCGATCTCTTCCAGCTGACGCTCGGAGAGAGCAAGCTCAAGTCCGCCGTCTCTCCACCGCCCGACTATCCGGCCGGGTGCGCCTTCTGGGTTGATGAGCCCCGAAAGGAGGACGTTCGTATCGAGGATCACTCTCACGTGTAGCGACTACACGTCGGAAGAGCGCCCACGCACCGAGGCGAGAGCCTCGTCGACTTCGGCGGCGACAACTTCGGGCGACTCCCCCTGATATGCCGTCCGCAACTGTTCCGCCAGGCGATCGAACTCGCCGTCGAGCGCGCGGAGACGGTTGAATAGCTCGATATCGATGATGGCGGCGACCGGCTTTCCCGCTTTGGTAACGATGATCGAATCCCCCCGATACTGCACCTCGTTCAGGAGTTCGCCTAACCTCTGACGCACAGTCATGGCGGGAGCCTCTCGTAACATACCCGTCGCCTCCACAGAGCAACTCTATCAACTGTAGGGATTGTATCAGTTATAGTGATTGTATTACTTGCGTAGTCTGGGCTCCTGCATCATCTACCGATACTCCGGGTTCGGGTGATCGAACCGACATCCCGCTTCCCACTTGTCCCGCTGGTTGCCATGCGCGGGGATGCCCCCGGCCGCCCGCACCATGTGCGCCAGGTGCATGAGGTTCCAGGTCATGAAAGTGGTGTTACGATTGGTGAAGTCGTTCTCGGGACCACCGGAACCGGGGTCGAGATAGGAGGGGCCCGGACCGACCTCGCCGATCCAACCCGCGTCCGCCTGAGGAGGGATCACGTAGCCGAGGTGCTGCAGGGAGTACAGCATGTTCATGGCACAGTGCTTGATGCCGTCTTCATTGCCGGTGATGATGCAGCCGCCGACCCGCCCGTAGTAAGCGTACTGACCCTTCTCGTTGAGTTCTCCGGACACTGAGTAGAGGCGCTCTACGATCTTGGTGCAGACCGAGGACTTGTCCCCTAACCAGATAGGCGACGCGAGCACGAGGATGTCGGCGGCCATGACCTTCTCGAGGATTCCGGGCCACTCGTCGCTCTCCCAGCCGTGTTCGGTCATGTCCGGATACACACCGTACGCAATATCGTGATCGACCGGCCGGAGCGCCTCGGCCGCGACGCCGTGCTTTTCCATGATGGCCTTGGACACGTCGATCAGGCCCTGCGTATGCGACATCTCGGGAGAGCGCTTCAGCGTGCAGTTCAAGAACAACGCCCGTAGGTCCGAGAAATCCCATCCTCCCCACCTGTCGCCCTCGGTTGCCTGGCGCTCAGCCTCGATATGCTCCACCTGTGTCCCCTCTCAGACGGCGCCGTTGTCCACCCCGCTCCTCGTCGGCGGGTGCGTGCAACAGCTCGCTCTCACGGTCTGGGAGCACGTACCCATCGTGCACCGGTCGGGAACCGAAGGCACGCGGAACTACCGCCTCCTTCCCTGGCGATCGGCGCAGGAACACACGGCCGGTGAATCGCAGGGCGCGATCGGGTTCGTGATGCGCCGTCGAGGTAGCGGACGCAGGCGCAGCGTCCGCACAAGTAAGCGCCCACAAGTGGCGACGCGGTTTGCGCGCTGCAACGCCGTCGCGCCGAAGGCTGAGACGCGACGAGAGTTTGGGCTCTCGCCCACGGTCCCCTAGAAGAGCCTAGAGAAGCAGCGCGGCGGCGGCGATCAGCACCGCGATCAGCCCTCCACACCAGGCGACGAGCTCTACGAGTCCACCCATGGCGAAGCGGTGCTTGGTGTCTACATCGTAGTAACTAACGGGATGTGTGACGTGCGGAGCATGCATGGTGTTGCCTCCTTGGGGCTCTACGACTCAGCTGGTCTCACCTCAACAGTTGCCCAAGAGATATGTGAATCTCTGCACAAGTAAGTCTACTCCAACCCGGCCCCGGGCGCAAGTGCCCCCCTAGTGAGGGGAAAAGGTCACCGAGGAGCCCACATGATGACGCCCACTGGGAACGCCCACCCCTCACGCAACCAGAGCCAGACCAGGTAGCCGCCGCCGATCTCGGCGAGACCCGCCAGGATAAATAGGGTGATCGACCATAGAACGACCATCGCCCTCCTCGGGTACGGGGCACCGGGGTACAGCAGCGGCCCTGTTCAAGAATCATATCAAGGCCCCACCCCACACGAACCGAGGAGCAGTTGCGCGGTCTCCTCCGCCTCCAACGGGAGACAAGTTGGTATCCTTGAGCACACAATGTGATGGTGCGCGGGTACGCGCTGGCAAGGGTCGGAACGAAACGAGGGGTAGAGTCATGACACAAGGCTCCGAGGCGCGTGTGCCCGACCACGAAGTGGAAGACGCGGTGAAGATACTCAAGGCGCTCGGCCACCCTATCCGGTTGCGCATCCTCGACGTGCTCGCGAACAAAGCGGCCTTTGGCTTCGAGGATGAGTCGTGCTGCGAGCAGGCCGAGGTCTGCGTATGCAAGATCAACGAACTCTTCGAGGTTTCTATGCCGACAGTCAGCCACCACCTGAAGTTGCTGCGCGAGGCCGGCCTCGTGACAACCCGCAGGGACGGAGTCTGGATCTACTACTCCCTGCAGCGGGAGCCACTCGCTCGAATCGCCGGGATGTTGAGCGACCTGGCCGCTCGTGGTGACTAAGACCTAGCGAGGCGCCTCTCTCCTCGCCGGACTCACCGGCAACCGCATTTCCGTCTGATCGCCTTGTGGGACCCCGCTGCCGGCCCCAGCTGGATTTTATAGTTGTACAATCGTCGAATTATGCGCTAGAATTGCGGCACCCCACACGCAAACCGCGCTGCAAGCCGCGCTACCAGGAGAGACAAGGGCATGGACATCAAGATCCTCGGAACCGGATGCGCGAAGTGCAAGAAGCTCTACGAGACGGTCGAACGGGCTGTGGCCCAGACCGGGGTGACGGCGGCCCTCACCAAGGTCGAGGATGTTCCGTCGATCATGAAATACCGGGTCATGAGCACGCCGGCGCTGGTTATCGACGAGACAGTGGTTGCCGC
>JBBRDB010000092.1:0-9530 GCA_038204345.1 Thermoleophilia bacterium
ACGGCCGCCCGCGAAGGGGCGGGGGCGCGGTCAACGGGCAACGCGCGCCGGGGCGGCTACCGGGTGTCGCCCGGGGTCTCTCCGTCGAACTTGATCCTGACCCAAGGTGAGGGCACGTTGGATGAACTCCTGGCGAGGGCGGGCGGAGGCGTGTACATCGTCGGCATCACCGGCCTGCACTCCGGGGCCAACCCGGTGACGGGCGAGTTCTCTGTGGGAGCGTATGGACACATGATCGAAGCTGGAGCCATCGGCTCCCCGGTGCGTGAGATCACGATAGCGTCCGATCTGGTATCGCTCTTGACCAACGTGTCGGATTCGGCGGCTGACGCTCGTTGGATTCCGTTCCACGGGAGCGTACTCACTCCCTCGCTTACGATCTCCGACGTGACGGTGGCCGGTTCGTGAAAAAACGCGCGGCGGGAAGGCGTGATTGATGGACAAGGCGTCCTTAGGGAAGCTCCTGCTGGCTGTGGCCTACCTGGAGGGTGATTTCGTGCTGCGTTCGGGGCGGCGGAGCCGCTACTACCTCGACAAATATCTGTTCGAGACGGAGCCGAGGGTGCTGCGGGGGATCGTCCACGAGATGGCTCTCATGCTCCGGAATCGCATGGCGGCGGGAGCTGCTTACCAGAGGATCGCGGCGCCCGAGTTGGGTGCGGTCTCGCTGGGGGCAGGTGTGTCTCTGGAATCGGGGATACCATTTCTCATCGTGCGCAAGGGCGAGAAGGACTACGGCACGGCGAACGCTATAGAAGGTGCGTTCGTACAAGGGGAGCGGGTGGCCGTGCTAGAGGACATCGTGACGTCGGGGGGAGCGGCTTTGGCCGCGGTGGAAAAGTTGAGGGGCGCCGGGCTGGTGGTCGAGGACCTCTATTGCGTCGTCGATAGAGAAGAAGGCGGAGCGGAAGCCGCCGCCGCCGCCGGGCTGACCCTGTATCCGCTCTTCACTTCCACCGAACTCGGGATCGGCAGTCCTACCGGTGGAGCAGTCGAGGCCCGCACCGAGCCTGCGACGGGAGCGGATGTGTAGAAAAGGTCGCATGAGCCCTTGTATTGGGCTATTCTTGTGACTCATAGGCGGTTTTGGTAAGGTTGCGCTGGATTGAAAAACCCAAGGGAGGCTACGGTGACAAAGTCTGATTTCGTAGAGAAACTCGCGGCGAAGGCTGACTTGAGCAAGAAGGATGCTGCGGCGGCGCTGGACGCATTCGTAGAAGTCGTGACTGAGGCTCTGGCGGCCGGCGAGTCCGTCCAGTTCACCGGTTTCGGCAAGTTCTACGTGCAGCAGCGCGAAGCGCGCGAAGGCATCAACCCGCAGACGAAAGCCAAGATCCAGATCGCAGCTACCACGGTGCCCAAGTTCAGCGCAGGCACCGCTCTCAAGAACTCGGTCCGCTAGTCTCATTCTCCCTTGCGTTGTCCAGGGCCGCCCAAGCTGGGCGGCCCTTTCGATTGTCTGTGCGTTCTCATCGCATGTGCCGTCGCAATCGAACCACTATCTCTGACCTGAGGACCCATGGAGAACTTCGCCGACCGTCTCCTTGACACCGTCGAGGCCCGGCGCTCCCACGTGGTGGTGGGCCTGGACCCCGACTACTCACTGTTCCCGCCCGAACTTCGCACACTCTCGCCGGACGAGGCGACCGATCCGACTGCACTGGTGGAGTGTTTCGAGGCATTTCTCCTTGGCATCTTAGAGGCGGTGGTGGGGGTCGCCGTGGCGGTCAAGCCGCAACTCGCCTACTTCGAGGCCCTGGGTTCGTCAGGATATCGACTCTACGAGAAGGTGGTCGCTGAGGCGCGGGATCGGGGGTTGCTGGTGATCGCTGATGCCAAGCGCGGCGACATCGGGAGTACTGCCGAAGCGTACGCCCATGCGCACTTGGACGTGGCCGGCGCTGACGCTGTCACCGTTAACCCATGGTTCGGCACAGACGGCGTGGAACCGTTCCTGCGCCGGGCCCAAGAACAAGGGCGGGGCCTGTTCGTATTGGTCAAGACCTCGAACCCGGGGTCCGCCGAGATCCAGGACCTTGCTCTGGGCGACGGGGCTCCGGTGTACGAACACGTGGCTCGACTGGTAGACACCTGGGGTGAGGGCGCCGTGGGCGAACGCGGATACTCCTCGGTGGGGGCGGTGGTGGGAGCCACTCACCCGGCGCAGGCCGCGGCGCTGCGCGCGGCGCACCCCGTGACGCCCTTCTTGGTTCCGGGGTACGGCGCGCAAGGCGCATCCGCCGCGCAGCTGTCCGGAGTCTTCGACGTCGGCGGCACAGGAGCCGTGGTGAACTCCTCCCGCGCGATCCTCTATGCCTATCGATCTCGGGGGGGTGATTGGCGGGCGGCCGCACGCGATGAAGCCGAAGACATGCGGCGGGCGCTCTGGGCCGTAGCCCACGGGGGCAGAGAGGCGTGAGTCGGGCCGTGGGCCGTGTCCTGGCGCCCTTCCTGGCCCTGGGCTTAGTAGTGCTGGTGGTGTCTCTCTTGGGCGGCAGTGATATGGTGACGGGCAGGGTTCGTCCCGAAGCTGGCGCGGCACCCGCGACCACCCGCACCACGACCATCTTCCTCTCTCAGCCGAGTGCCGGCTCCAAAGACGCGGGTACCGGGGGCGCGTCCTCTGCGACGACATCGACGTCCACTGAAGGGACCGTCGGCGGGTCGGACACGAGTGCCGCTCCGTCGGGATCCACCGGGTCGCAGCCCGGGTCAACGGAAACAGACGCTACCGCGGGCGATGCCGGCTCAGCCACCGGTTCCGACGAGGAGGGATCTACGTACACGGTGGTCGCGGGTGACACTCCCTACTCGATAGCCCAGGCCTTCGGGGTATCCACGCAAGACCTCATGGACTTGAACGGCATCGACGACCCCTACGACCTGCGCATCGGCACGGTGCTGCGTATCCCCGGCAAATGACCGCCGATCAAGGGCCGTAGCCACGACGTCTACTCGGCTGGAGCTTCCCCCGCTCGGGCGGCTGCAGCTTTCTTCACGGCCTTGACTGCGAACAATCCCAGGGTGAGCGCGGGGTTGCCGAGAAAGCTCACGTGACACGCGCCGAGGTCGAGGTGGCGTCGCCGGACGGAGCGCAGCAGACGGGGCTGCGCGTCCATCGAAATGATCCACTCGCCACCCGGGGCGCGGGTGCCCAGCCACAGAAAGACCCTGGTGGGCCGGATCTCGGCGCCACCGAGACGGCCCGCCGTGACCGTGAGCGCACGCTCGTGCTGGCGCACGACTATCTCGTCGACCCGGTAGCGTTCGGGGAGCCTTCGGGCCATCGTCACTTCCTTCGCAGGTGATCGTAGGTGAAGATCAGCACCACATCCAAGGCAAGTGTGATGAGCGCTTCTATGAGCAACTGGCTGATCACGAACAGGGGAAATACCCCGTCGGCCCCTTGGTAGTAGCGGTCGAACAGGGCGAACGATCCCGACCAGAGCAGGAGGGCGACAAGGTAGATAGGGATAACGACCATCCAGCCGCGGCGCAGCAACTGCACGCTGCGCTTGGCCGCCGCCAGAGGCGAGAGTTTCTCGAACACGAGGGCGTAGTCCCCGAAAACCAGGAGAACCGCGATCGGCAGCACCAGAAGGGCGAGGATCTGCCCGGCGGCCGAGTCCTGCGCCACCGAACTCGGCACCAGATAGAAGATGGCGTACGTGATGGCGTAGAAACCTGTGAGCCGTGCGAGTTCACGGCGGGTGTCGGGCGAACGCGGGTACGAGGGGCCGGCGATCGCCCGGAAGTAGGGGGCCCGCACGGCCGCCGCCAGAAGGCAGACGGCGGCCGCCGCCACGAGGGCCACGAGGATGTGGCCCGGCTTGTTCGTAACGTCCTTTACGTGCTCCTGCAGGAACGTCCAGCGGGTGAAATTGGCCGCTGCGAACTCTGAGAAGCCCAGGCGTCCCCCGATAGATGCGTAGACCGCCAGGAAGGCGACAGCGTTGACCACCCCCAGCACCAAGGGGTAGACGAAG
The DNA here is from genome assembly GCA_038204345.1 of Thermoleophilia bacterium. GTDB lineage: Bacteria > Actinomycetota > Thermoleophilia > RBG-16-64-13 > RBG-16-64-13 > JAHJSA01. Next base: position 3,987 of record JBBRDB010000092.1, read on the forward strand.
AGCAGTTGCTTGTGCGTGAGTCGTGCCCACGCGCTGCGCAAGGCCTGAATGATCGCACGACCTCCGTGGCTGTTCTTTGGGTGCCTGCGGTCGCGAGTATAGCACCGGGGGTCAGCGTCTCATCGCAGCCCGCAGACGGGCGCGGGGGTCCCGGCGCTGCGGGGCGGGAAAGGGCCTCCATGCTATACTCCGGGCCATGGATCGGAGAACTATGCGCCGAGTGGGAGCCGTCCTACTTCTGCTTTTCTGGCTCCTCGCAGGCGGGTCCGTATTCCCTGGGATCTTTGGGGCTGGCGAGGCCGTCTCTGCCACGCCCGCGGCGGTGCCGGCGGAGCGGCAGGTATCGACGGAAGTCCTGCCTCCGCCCGCGGGCCAAGACCAGTCAGCTGCTTCGGACCAAGCGCCTGGGGTACGGGGCAAGTCGGTCATCCTGGTCAACATGGACGACGGCCGTGTCATCTATGAGAACAACGCCGACGAGCGGCGCTCGATTGCCTCCACCACCAAGATCATGACCGGCATCTTGGCGCTCGAAATGCTCCCTCTCGACAAGATGGTCAAGGCGTCGGTAAAGGCGACCGAGGCGGGAGAATCCGAGATCTGGCTGGAACCAGGTGAGGAACTCTCGGTAGAGGACCTCATGAAGGCGCTGCTTGTACGGAGCGCGAACGATGCTGCCGTAGACTTGGCTGAGGCCGCCTCCGGAAGTCTCGAGGCCTTCATCGACGCTATGAACGCCAAGGCCGCGGAACTTGGACTCACCAACACGCATTTCGCTAATCCGCACGGGCTCGAGGCCAAGGAGCACTACTCCTCCGCGCGCGATCTGGCCACGATGGCTCGATACGCCATGCAGAACGAGGAGTTCCGCAAGCTGGTTGCCACGCCGAAGGTCACGATCCCGTGGCCGGGGCGACCCTACGACCGTGTCCTCGAGAACCGCAACTCCCTGGTGGGTTCGGTGTCGTTCATCACCGGGGTGAAGTCGGGCTACACGGCCAAAGCCGGGTACTGTTTGGTCGGATCGGGTGCGCGGGACGGGGTGTCGTTGGTGAGTGTCATCCTGGGCGATGACACCAAGGATGCCGTCAACAACGATACCGTGAGCCTCCTAGATTACGGGTTCGCAAAGTTCCGGCAGGTGCCGCTCATGGACGAGGGAGTCTCGGTCGCCGAGATGGACGTGCCCTACCACTTCGGGGAGAAGGTGGTTCTGAAGACCGACCGCAAACTCGTGCGCACCCTGTACGCCGCGGATGCTATCACCAAGACGGTGGCGGTCCAGGAACGACTCGTGCTCCCCGTGCACGAAGGGCAGGTGCTGGGCAGGGTCACCTTCGAGGCCGGGGGGTCGGTGGCCGGCGAGGTCGAGCTCGTGGCCGACAGGTCCATCGACGAGCCCACCCTACAGGTCAAGTTGAAGTACATATGGGACCGGATGATCAATTGGCTGGGGAAGGCTGTGTGAGCTTCAGATGATCCTCACCGTGACTCTCAACGCTGCCGTCGATCGGACACTTGCGGTGCCGAATTTCCAGGTGGGTTTTCGCCACCGAGCTTCCGAGACGATAACCCTGCCGGGCGGCAAGGGCATCAACATCGCCCGGGTGGTCAAGACGCTCGGTCAGCCGGTCATCGCCACCGGCTTCGCCGGAGGACGCACAGGTGACCGCATCATCGCCGATCTGAACCGGGAGGGCATCCTTTCCGACTTCGTGCGCATCGAGGGCGTCTCCCGCACGTCGACCGCCGTGCTCGATCCCACTACCAACGAGACCACGGAGATCAATGAGTACGGGCCCGAGATCTCTGCCGGGGAACTCGAACTCATGTTGGAGAAGATCGACTACCTGATGAAGGCCGCCGATCTTGTGGTGATCGCCGGAAGCCTTCCGCGTGGGCTCCCGATGTCGTTCTATGACGACCTCATCCCCCGCGTACGTGCCGGCGGCGTCCCGGTGCTGTTCGACACGTGGGGCGAGCCGCTCCGGTTCGGCATCAAGGCGGGGCCGAGCGTCGTGTTCCCGAATCGCGTCGAGGCGGAAATGGTAGTGGGGTACGAGTTCAGCAGCAACGGGGATTTCATACGAGCGGCTGCCCAACTGCGGGAGTTGGGCGCCCAGTCGGCGGTCATCAAGACCAGGATGGGGTGCGTGGCGCAGATCAAGTACAACGGCGATGTGCACACGCTCATGGGCAAGGCTCCCAAGGTCGAGGCTGTCTCCACCGTGGGATCGGGAGACTCTATCGTGGGGGGCTACGCGAGCCGACTGCTCGAAGGGGCTCCCCCCGAGGAGTGCCTCAGGTTCGGGCTGGCCTGTGCCGCGGCCAACGCCCTGCGACCCGGGGCCGGCGTTCTCGATCCCCGGGACGCCGAGCAGCTCACTTCCGGCGTGCAGATGGAGGAAGTGACCACGGTATGACCGGTCGCGACGAGACTCCCCGCAAGGTCGTGGTGCTCGACTTCGGCGGTCAGTACGCCCAGCTCATCGCCCGCAGAGTGCGCGAGTGCAGAGTCTACTCGGAGCTGCTCCCGTACGACACGCCGCTCTCCGAGCTGAAACAGGCCGACCCGGCAGGCATCATCCTCTCCGGCGGTCCACGGAGCGTCAACGACCCCGGGGCCCCCATGCCCGATCCGGGGGTCCTCGAGCTTGGCGTACCCGTGTTGGGTATCTGCTACGGCCTGCAGCTGCTGAGCCGCTTGAGCGGAGGCGTTGTAGCCCGCACCGACCGGGCCGAGTACGGCGGCATGGACATCGAGGTGGTGGCGGACAGCCCTCTGTTCGAGGATCTGCCGCGTGAGCAACCGTCGTGGATGAGTCACGGCGATGCGGTTTTGGAAACGCCTCCGGGGTTCACGCTCACGGCCCGCAGCCGGTCGTTGCCGGTCGCGGCAGTGGAGGACGCGGACAGGCGTCTCTACGGCGTGCAGTTCCACCCCGAGGTGCGTCACACCAAGTACGGGCAGGACCTCCTGAAGAACTTTCTCTACAGCATCTGCGACATCGCGCCCACCTGGACGCCGGTGTCGATCATCGAGGACGCGGTGTCTCGCATCCGCGAGCAGGTAGGCGACGGCCGCATCATCTGCGGACTGTCGGGTGGGGTGGATTCGGCAGTAGCGGCACTCCTCACCTACAAGGCGGTGGGGGATCAACTCACCTGCATCTTCGTGGACCACGGACTCATGCGCAAGGACGAAGGCGAAGAGGTGGAGAACGCTTTTGGGCACCACTTCCATGTGCCGCTCGTGCATGTGCGTGCGCAGGAGCGTTTCATCACCAAGCTGGCCGGTGTCGAGGATCCCGAGACGAAGCGCAAGATCATCGGGGAGGAGTTCATCCGCACCTTCGAAGAGGAAGCCCGGCACCTGGGCGATGTCCGCTTCCTGGTGCAGGGGACGCTCTACTCCGACGTGATCGAATCGGGCACGCGCGACGCGGCGAAGATCAAGTCGCATCACAACGTGGGCGGCCTCCCCGAACACATGGACTTCGACCTCGTGGAGCCGCTGCGCATGCTCTTCAAAGACGAGGTGCGCGTGGTTGGGGAGGAACTCGGTCTGCCGGACTCCATGGTGTGGCGCCAGCCGTTCCCCGGACCGGGTTTGGCCATACGCATCATCGGCGACGTCACCGAGGAACGCCTGCACATCCTTCGCGAAGCCGACGCCATCCTGTTGGAAGAGGTGCGCCGAGCGGGTCTCTACCGAGAACTGTGGCAGTCTTTCGCCGTGCTCCCCGCTATCCGCAGCGTTGGCGTCATGGGCGACGAGCGCACCTACGCATACCCTATAGTCATCAGGGCCGTGACCTCCGAAGACGCCATGACCGCCGATTGGGCGCGCCTGCCCTACGAGCTGCTCGAGCGTATCTCGAGCCGGGTGATCAATGAGGTGCCGGGAGTGAACCGGGTGGCCCTGGACGTTTCGAGCAAACCCCCCTCGACCATCGAGTGGGAGTGAGGAGCAGGATGACCAACGATACGAAAGGGGCCGCGGACGAGGCGTTCCCCGAGAAGGCGCAGACGGCCGCGGAACCGCCGGCGCCCGTCGCCGCCGAACCCGAGACCGACATCACAATCGACGACCTGGGCACCGAAGCGGTCGAGTCCGGCTTGGGCGTCCCCGCGCGAACCCAGCCGCGCGAGCGCAGCACCGACGACAAGTTGGAGTTGATCCACCGACATACGTTGCTGGCGGCGGCCACGGCCTCGGGCATGAAGGCCGAGGACATCCGCATCCTCGATGTCCACGAGATGGTGAGCTACACCGACTTCTTGCTCATCTGCACCGGCCGCTCGGCTCGGCAGACGGGAAGGATCGCGGAGGAGATCGCTCTCAAGTTGAAGAAGGAGTTAGGCTTGATCCCCACCAGCGTGGAGGGCGAGCGCCCGGGTGAGTGGGTCCTGCTGGACTACCTCGATTTCATCGTCCACGTCTTCACGCCCGAGGCTCACGACTTCTATCGACTCGACGTCTTGTGGAAGCAGGCGCCCACGGAGATCATCGAGTAGAGCCGCGTTGCGCGGGCCGGACGCGCTCGGCGCGGCCCCCGGAGGCCGGTGGACCAAGGCGACCGGGGGCGTGTTGCACGCCCCACTGACAGTGGGTATACTCCACCTCCGCGTGACGTGGGGGTATAGCTCAGTTGGGAGAGCGCGACGCTGGCAGCGTTGAGGCCAGGGGTTCGAGTCCCCTTACCTCCACCATAAGTCTCTTACTCAAACCATGAGCAAGGGAAAAGGCCGTTTTGGCCTTTGTAGGATCCCCGCCTATAACAACGCCATGCTGGAGCCTGACTGGGCCGCCTCCAGCGAGGCCACCTACTCCGGCTATCACCGGGTGACCTTCGTCTTCAAACTGAAAGACGAGTACGGCCAGGTGAACAACAACAGCTATGACACAAAGATCTACATGGGGCCCACGGTGAGCACCTGGCCCTGGGCCTCGGGCCCGACCAACCACAATACGCAGGTGGCCGTCCTTGCCAACGATGTGAGGCACACCAGCTATGACCTGGGCGAGTTTGCCGAGCACTCCGCGCAGGCCACCCTGGACAAGGCCCGCCTGGACGTGGACGTAACCTACCTGGATATTGCCTCCGGGGGCCCGCCGTCCGAGCTCGAGCGCACCTATTGGTCTTCTCGAACCACCGCGGGCTATTTTGCTCTCGGCTGGCGCTTCAACTTCGAGCGGCGGCTCAACTTTGTAAGCGGAGACCAGATCGATTACGTTGATACGGCCGGCGAGATCCGCTCCTTCGCCAAAGTGGGGACGAGCTGGCAGGCCCCCCACGGCACAGTCGCTACGCTGGCCAACCCCGCGCCCAACTGGACACTCACCTTCAAGGATAAAGGCGTCCTTACCTTCGACTACAGCGGCAAGCTTCTAAGTGAGGCCGATCGGAACGGAAACACGGTCACCTACACCTGGGGCACGAACCTACTCACGATAACGGCGGCTAACGGCCAGCAGATCCAGGTGACCCTAAACGCAGGCGGCAAGATAACCTCCGCAAGCTACGCAACCGCCGCCGGCAC
>JBBRDB010000093.1:0-9529 GCA_038204345.1 Thermoleophilia bacterium
CCCGTGCACGGGGTGCTTCGGCTTGATCTCCTGGTAACGCACGAAACGGTCGTGCGGAAGATCACCGGGTTGGTTGAACTCCAGCATCGAACCGTCTTCCACCGCGAACACGTAACGCTGCGCCGGAACGATCACGTCCCAGCGATACAGCTGGTCGCCTGCCATCTAATGCTCACCTCCATGGGACGCGCGCTCGGGCCGTGCCTTGCGCGCCTTGGATCGTCCGGGACGCTCGTCTCCCGGCTGGTCGTTCGACTAGGTGAACTGGTCGTCCTCACGATAGCAGGGAGCACCGGAGAACGGTTGCGATTCCTCCGGACGGAGGAACGCAGGGGTCAGGGCCTTGCGGCTGCCACGAGGGGCGAGCACCATGCCGAGCAGCCCGCCCAGGACTCCCCCCCAGAGAAAGGTCCTTATCTTGCCCCATTCCATATCAGGTCCACCTCACCGCGACGACTCACACTGACGGACTCACCCTAACGAACTCGCTTCCACGCAAAATACCCGGCCACGGCCATCACCAACCAATTGACCACCGCCCCGCGTGAGAAACCGAAGACGACTACGTCTATGCTGAGACCGAAACGCAACACGGCCGAGAGTATCGGGGGAAAGAAGAAGGCCCACACGGTGCCGGCGACGGCGATGGCCGCCGGCTCCACCCCCCTGTAGTACTTGCCGGCCCTGAGAACCAGCTCCCCCATCACATACCCGATGCCGGCCCCGATCAGAAAGGCCAGGAAGAAGAATCCGACGGCCGAGAGCAGGAAGTAGTAGAGAGAACCGACAACGGCGCCCCCCACGATGGCCGCAGCGACGGAACGTACCCAGCGATCGGGCCCGAAGATCAGTCGGGCGGACCTTGGCAGGCGGGCGCACTCTTTGCACTTGATCCCCACCGGGGAGTAGACCATGCAATCCGTGCAGATGGGCTTAGCGCACGAACTGCAGCGCACGTACGTTTCCCGCTTGGGGTGGTTGGCGCACCTGAGAGGAGCAAGCTCTGTAGGAGTCCCGGAACTCTCCTCGTGATCACCTGCGTTCACCGGCAGCCCCATGCCGCGGCTAGCGCGATCCGGTTTGACGGAAATGTGCGCGCACTGCGACTCCCCCGGACGGCACCCTCATGAGTTCTTTGCGATACGACCGATGCACTGCTTCGACCTCACGTTGAGCTTCCCGAGAAGCCGCCTCGAGCTCAGACTCGAGCTTCTCCACGCGCCCGAGGAGTTCCTCGAGTTGACTCTCGAGTTCCAGTACCTTCTCGACTCCCACGAGGTTGAGACCTACGATGGTGGTGAGGGCCTGTATACGCCGGAGTCTCTCCACGTCTTCCATCGAGTAAAGTCGGGTGCGCTTCGAGGAGCGGTTCGGCCTGATGAGCCCGCGACGCTCGTACATGCGCAGAGTCTGCGGGTGCATCTCGGCCAGCTCGGCGGCGACAGAAATCATGAAGAGCGGGCGTTTCTTGTCATCGTAGACCATTACTCAACCCCCTGAGACCCATCACCAACCCGGCAGAGCGGCCCGCGGATCCTCGCCCCGCACACTCGCATAGCTCTCGAGCAGCCCGCGCTCCTCTTCGGTGAGATTCGTGGGCGTGACCAACGAGATCCGAGCCAAAAGGTCGCCGCAGCCTTCTTCGCCAAGCTTGGGAGAACCCTTGCCGGGGATGCGCAACATAGTACCGTCACGCACGCCCGCGGGCACCTTGAGCGCCACTCTACCATCCGGAGTGGGCACCCGCACGGTCGCGCCGAGGGCCGCCTCAGCTATCGTGATGGGCACGTCGATCACGAAGTCGCAACCTCTTCGATGAAAGACTTTGCTCTCCTCGACGCGGGTGATCACGTAGAGGTCGCCCGGGGGACCGCCCCGGACTCCCGGCTCGCCCTTGCCCTTGAGCCGGATCTTCGTGCCGTCTTTCACCCCGGAGGGGATCGGCACGGTGTATTTCTTGAGGGCCTCGGTGACGCCGCTGCCGGAACAAGTGGGGCACGGCTTCTCTACCACGGTGCCGTCGCCGCCGCAGCGGGGGCAGGGCTGAGAGAGCGCGAAGAACCCTTGGTTGAGGCTGGTGACGCCTCTGCCCTTACACTCAGGGCACGTGATCCGTTGCGTGCCGGGGGCGGCGCCGGACCCTCCGCAGGTGCGGCACTGAACCGGCTTCGGCACGCTTATCTTGGTCTTGACACCCTTGAGAGCGTCCTCGAACGACAGATTGACGGCCACGCTCAGGTCCCTGCCCCTCTGGGCCATCGGCTGTCGTTGCCGCCCCGGGCCGCCGCCGCCGCCGCCGAAAAGGTTACCGAAGAGGTCGGTAAAATCACCGAAAGGCTGCCCACCCTGGGCCGCGCGCGGATCGAAGCCCTGACGTCCGAAGAACGTCGACGGCCCCTGGTCGTACTGGGCGCGCTTCTCAGTGTCAGAGAGGACCTCGTAGGCGGTCGAGATCTCCTTGAAACGATCCTCGGCCGCAGGGTCGTTGGGATTCGTATCAGGATGATACTTACGCGCAAGCTTGCGGTAGGCCTTGCGGATCTCATCGGAGGTCGCGGCCTTCTTGACACCGAGGACCTCATAGAAGTCTCGTTGGGACGTGGCCACGACCTACTCCTTGCCCGCGCCGGACACGGGCGAATCCAGACCGGCCGATCCACCGGACACGGCCACGCGCGCCGGCCTCAATACGTGGTCTCCGGCTGTATAGCCCTTATCCACCACCTGGACCACGACTCCCTCTTCTACTTCGGAGGGCAACGAGACGATAGCTTCGTGCAGATGCGGATCGAACTGCGAACCCAGGGGGTAGATCTCGCTCACGCCTTCCCGGCGCAGGAGGTCGGCGAAGAGGGCGTGTGTCATTCGCACGCCCTCGAGTACTTTGCCTTCTTCGTGGTGCTCGGCAGCGTCGAGTGCCCGCGCGAGGTTGTCGAACACCGGGAGGAATTCCCCGAGCAGACTCATACGGGCCCTGTTCCGGGCCTCGCTCAGTTCGCGCTGGGAGCGGCGACGGAAGTTCTCGAACTCCGCCTGCAGCCGCATGAGAGCGTCGACATATCCGTCCCGCTCAGCGGCGACCGACTCCACCGTGGGCGATTCCTCCCGGGAGTCGCCGGACGACTGCTCGGTTGCCGTCTCCGGTCCGACTCCCGGGTCGGTGATCGTCTCAAGAGGAACGGGGTCTGGCGACTCAGCGTCATGATTTTGGATCGGGATCTTCCTCTTCTCGTGCGTCATCAGACTACTCGGACACCGAGCCTTCAACGGTTGCCGGCCCGGCTCCCTTCACACCTACAGAGATGCGCTTGGGCTTGGCCGCTTCCACCTTGGGCACAGTCACGACCAGTACGCCATTCTCGTACTGGGCGTCTATCTTGTCGGGATCGGCACCCTGCGGCAACGCGATACTGCGGCTGAAGGAGCCATACCGACGCTCGATACGATAGTACTTCTCTTCATCTACCTCCTCTTGGAAACGCCGCTCCCCGCTGACTGTCAGGACGTTGTCCTCGACCTCCAACGAGATGTCGGTCGGGTCCATGCCGGCCAGTTCTGCCTTGAGCGTGATGGCGTCCTTGCTCTCCACCACGTCCACCGACGGGATCCACGACTGACGCTCGGCCCCTTCCCCACCGCTCGCGCGGGAGAACAGGCGGTTTACCTCGCTCTGGAGAGTGGTGAGCTCCCGGAACGGATCCCATCTCACGATTGCCATTGCTGTGTCCTCCTTTTCTTCCCTCGGACCGGCCCTTTTCGGACCGGTCCCGTTTATCGATTCCTGCGGACTAGTTCTCGTCGATCACCTCGAACTCGGCGTCCTCGACGACTTCGTCCTCGGTCGCACCCGCAGAGCCGTCGCCACTCGGACCGCCGTCGGCGCCCGGTTGGCCCTGAGCAGCCTGGTAGGCGGCCTCGGACAACTTGTACGCGGCCTCCTGCAGGGTGTTCATCTTGGCCTCGATGGCGGCGACGTCGTCGCCCTTGATAGCCTCCTCGAGATCGGAGGCGGCGTCCTCGATGGTCTTGCGCGTGGCACCATCCACCTTGTCGCCTATCTCCTTGAGCGACTTGCGCGTGGAGTACACCAGGTTCTCGGCCTGGTTCTTGGTCTCCACCGACTGCTTCTTCGCACGGTCCTCATCGGCATGCGATTCGGCGTCTTTCACCATCTTCTGGATCTCGTCCTCGGTGAGACCGCTCGAACTCTTGATCTCGATCTTCTGTTCGTTGCCGGTGGCCATATCCTTGGCCGACACGTGCACGATACCGTTGGCGTCGATGTCGAACGCCACCTCGATCTGCGGCATACCACGCGGCGCCGGTGGGATGCCCATCAGCTGGAACTTACCCAGCGTCTTGTTGTACATGGCAAGGTCTCGCTCGCCCTGCAAGACGTTGATCTCGACCGAGGTCTGGTTGTCGTCGGCCGTGGAGAAGATCTCGCTCTTCCGGGTGGGGATGGTCGTGTTCCGCTCGATGAGACGTGTGAACACGCCGCCCTTGGTCTCGATGCCCAGCGACAGAGGGGTCACGTCGAGCAGGAGCACGTCTTTCACGTCGCCTGCCAGCACGCCGCCCTGTATGGCTGCGCCCAGCGCCACCACTTCGTCGGGGTTGATGCCCTTGTGGGGTTCCCTACCCGTGAGTTCGCGCACCTTCTCCATGACGGCGGGCATGCGCGTCATCCCGCCTACCATTACCACCTGGTTGATGTCGCCCATCGTGAGGCCGGCATCTTTCATAGCCTGCTTGGTAGGAGCCACTACGCGGTCGAGAAGATCGCTGGTGAGCTCTTCCAGCTTGGCCCGGGTCATCGCAAGTTCGAGATGGAGCGGACCACTCTCATCCATGGTTATGAAAGGTTGGTTGATGGTGGTCTCCACCATGGAGGAGAGTTCCACCTTGGCCTTCTCCGCCGCTTCATAGAGACGCTGGAGCGCGGATCGGTCTTTCGAGAGATCGACGCCCTTCTCGCGCTTGAACTCGGCCACGATCCAGTCGACGATGGCCTTGTCGAAGTTGTCGCCGCCCAGGTGGGTGTCCCCGTTGGTGGACTTCACTTCGAACACGCCTTCACCGAGTTCCAGGACGGAGACGTCGAACGTGCCGCCACCCAGGTCGAACACCAGGATGGTGTGGTCCTGCTCTTTGTCTAGACCGTAGGCCAGCGAAGCGGCCGTTGGTTCGTTGATGATACGGCGTACGTTGAGACCGGAGATCTTGCCGGCGTCCTTAGTGGCCTGCCGCTGGGCGTCGTCGAAATACGCGGGCACGGTCACGACCGCTTCCGTGACCTCGGTGCCCAAGAAGGCCTCGGCGTCTCGCTTGAGTTTCTGCAGGATCATCGCCGAGATCTCAGGCGGGCTGTACTGCTCACCTTTAACATTCACGCGTACGTCGCTGTTTGGACCCTCCACTACCGCGTAGGGGACGATCTTCATCTCCTCGGAGACGTCCTTGAACTTACGTCCCATGAAGCGCTTGATCGAGAAGATGGTGTTCTCTGGGTTGGTGACTGCCTGGCGTTTGGCTACGGTGCCCACCAACCGCTCCCCACTCTTGGCGAACGCGACGACCGAGGGCGTCGTGCGGCCTCCTTCTGCATTGGGGATGATCGTCGGTTCCCCGCCCTCCAGCACAGCCATGGCAGAGTTGGTAGTGCCAAGGTCGATGCCGATTATCTTACCCATCGAAACCCTCCGAAATTGTCGGCGCATGCTCGCGCACGTATAGAGTATGTAAGCATTATAAAATATGAGTCTCTCATTGTCAAGGCAGATTTTGAAGCCGCAACCGACGGCGAAGCCCACGTGCAGCAGGGAGCGCCGGGACTGGTTCAGACAGTATCCTCATCTTCCCCGACTTTCTTTCTCGGGCACCATCGGGCATGCTCCTCGGGGACGACCCTCGAGCCTTGCAGACGAGCGTATACCTGCGTGAACTCCGCCCCCAAGAACATGATCTGCGCCGAGTAGTAGATCCATATGAGGACGACCACCAACGTCCCGAAAGCCCCATAGGTCGAGGCTGTGCTGCTCGCGCCGAGGTAGATACCTATGAGGAGCTTGCCGATCACCAAGAGCACGGCGGTCACCAGTGCCCCCACGCCTACGTCTCGCCAGGCGATCACGGCATCAGGCAGGAACTTGAACATGAACGCGAAAAGCCCGGTGAACAGCACGAGGGATGACCCCATATCCATGAGGCGCAGCACCAACCCCGCATGTCCGAGCGAGTCGCCGATCAAACCGGCGATAAAAGAAACCGTAGCCCCAAAGCCGAGTGAGACAAGCAGAAGAAAGCCCACACCCAACACTACACCGAACGACAGCACCCGCTTCCGGATGAAACCCTTGACACCGCCCTCGGCAGGCTCGACGCCCCAAACCACGTTGAGAGCCTCCTGTAACTGGGCCATGACTCCGGTGGCCCCGAAGGCGAGGATGGCGAAACCGGCAACCGCGCTGAGTACCCCGCCCGTAGACCTATCGGCATTCGAAAGGACTATTCGAACGAGTTCCCGGCCGCTCTCTCCCACGAGTGAGCCCGCTCGCTCGACGATCGCCTCCTCCGTGCGGCCTTCACCGATGAAGAGTCCCACCATGGACACGATAACGAGGAGCAGCGGCACGAGGCTCAGGATGGTGAAGAAGGACAGTGCGGCAGCCAGACGGGAGACCTTATCCTCGCGCCAAGCCGTGATTGTATCCTTGAGAAGCTCGTATGCAGTCTTCAGATGCTCCACCAATCGTTCTCCCCTCCGCAAGAGATTCGACCGAGAGCCCAGCCGGCTCGTCGTCCACGGGCGACAGGTGTCTCTTGTCGCTCGTCGTATGAGCTATCCATTCAGCTCATGCCCCCCGATTGGCCTGTCCAAAACAGCACCACACCCCACGCCCACGTTATTCAGCGACATTCGGCTACAATGTGAAAGCTATGTCTCATCGCAACACCACCCGGCGTTCCCGCGACAACCGGCGCAGAAGGCTATCCCAGGGCCGCGGTCTGGGGCAGGCCTTGACTGTGGCTCTGGTCCTTACCCCGTTCCTGGTGCTCATCCTCGGGCTCGGCACCTTCACCCTTGGACTCCGCACTGCCGTCGCCGTGGGCGAAGACGTGCCGCGAATCGAAGATCAGAAGCAGGTCGTGCTCGCTCAGACATCCCGCATCTACGCGGCCGACGGCACGCTACTCGCCTATCTTCACGGCGTGGAGAACCGCACGCTGATCGGCGGAGAGCGCATCCCCGAGCTGGTGAAGGATGCCGTGGTGGCGATCGAAGACGAGCGTTTCTACAAGCACAACGGTGTCGACCTGGAAGCAGTCGCGCGGGCCTCGCTGGTGAACTTGGAGTCCGGCCGGATCGAGGAGGGGTTCTCCACCATCACGATGCAGCTGGTGGGCAATCTGTACCTCGACCGTCTTGACATCTCGCTCACCCGCAAGTTCCGGGAGATGACCCTCGCCTGGCAGCTCGAGACCATCATGTCGAAGGACGAGATCCTCGATCAGTATCTCAATACCATCTTCTTCGGCGCGAACGCCTATGGCATCCAAGCGGCGGCACGCACCTACTTCGACAAGGACCCCAAGGACTTGACACTGACAGAAGCGGCCCTCCTTGCCGGCCTCCCGCAGGCACCCACCGCCTATTCCCCACGCATCCACCCCAAGGCCGCCCTCGACCGGCGGAATGTCGTGCTCGCCCGCATGTACACCAACGGGTTCATAACCTACGATCAGTACAGGGGGGCCACCGCCGAGAAACTCCACCTGGCACCCGTTTCTCCCTACGCCAAGGTCCAAGAGCCGTATGTGGTGGCGTACGTGCGCAAACAACTCATCGACATGTTCGGGGAGGACAAGGTCTTCAAGGGTGGACTCACCGTGGAGACCACGATCATCCCACGCTACCAGCAGTTGGGCCAGGAAGCCATCGCCTCAACTCTCAACCGCGAAGGCGACCCATCCGCGGCGTTGGTGTCTATCGAGTCCCGCACAGGCTACATCCGTGCGATGGTGGGCGGCTCTGATTACGACGTCTCGAAGTTCAACCTGGCCTCTCAAGGGCGCCGCCAGCCGGGGTCGGCTTTCAAGACCTTCGCGCTGACAGCGGCGGTGGAACGCGGCATCGACCCGTACACGACGTACTATGAGTCGATGCCGCTCGAGCTCGACATCCCCGGGAGCACCGAGCCCTGGAAGGTCAAGACCTTCGGCAACACCTACTACGGCAGCACCAACGTCTATCAGGCCACCCTGCGCAGTGACAACACGGTCTTCGCTCAGCTGGCCCTCGACGTGGGCGCCGAGAACATCGTGGATGTAGCGCATCGCATGGGTATCACGAGTAAGCTGAATCCCAACCCGGCCATCGCCCTGGGCGGCCTCACACACGGGGTCTCTCCGCTGGAGATGGCCTCGGCCTACGCCACGCTGGCCAATGAAGGCAGGCACCGTCAGTCCACGATGATACTCAAGGTCACCGACTCGAATGGGGAGGTCATCTGGAGGGCCGAGCCGAAGGAGACTCAGGCCATCTCCTCTGGAGTCGCCTACGCTGTCACCGAGATCTTGGAGCAGAACATACGTAGCGGCACAGGCACACGAGCCCGTCTCGACCGACCGGCCGCGGGGAAGACCGGCACCGCGCAGAACTATCAGGACGCATGGTTCTGCGGATTCATCCCCGAGCTCTCGACCGCCGTGTGGATGGGTCATCCGGAGGCGCAGATACAAATGCGGAACGTTCACGGCGTCCGCGTCACGGGCGGCAGTTTTCCGGCCATGATCTGGGCGAAGTTCATGAAGGGCGTCCAAGCCGACTACCCCGACAAACGGTTCAAGACTCCCGAGGTCCAGGTGGAGTACGACCACGAGTTCAAGAGTCAGTTCGCCGTGGAACCCACTACCACCACAGAAAGCACGACCACCACCGGCGTGACGATCATCTTCCCCACCACAGTCACAACGGGCACCACTCCTCCAACGGCGCCTACGACTGCCACGACCGCCACCACCGCCCCACCGACTACTGTCACCACGAGTCCCCCGCCGACCGGTTGACACACCTCCGGTCTGATGCGTTGCCTGCGGGCGCCGCTGGAGTTTTCGAGATCGGGCTAGGGTAGCCGCCGCCACCGTTTGCGGGCGCAGCCGCGCCGGGCATACTGAACGCGGCGAATCACTCGGCGGCCGGTACTCGTATAGCGCATTCTCGGAGGAAATCATGCAATTCGACAAGTTCACGCTCAAAGCCCAGGAGGCACTGGCCGCCGCCCAAGAGTTAGCCCGTTCGCGCGGCCACGCCCAAGTGGAGACCGAGCATCTGCTCGCCGCGATGCTGGCTCAAGACGGCGGCCTCACCGTTCCGATCTTGGAACGAGTGGGGGTGAACCCCCACGCCGTGAGCGCCGACCTCGACGCCAAGCTCTCACGCCTCAGCACCATCACCGGCGAGGCCTCGGTCGGTTTCTCCTCCCAACTCCGCGACGTACTCACGACGGCCCAGGCCGAAGCCGACCGC
>JBBRDB010000094.1:0-9482 GCA_038204345.1 Thermoleophilia bacterium
ATTCGTGGAAGTTAGGCGGCGCGGCAGCCACGTGATCATGCAAAAGAGAACGGCCGGCGGCACGATCACCGTTCCCGTTCCCGACCACGTCGAGATCCGGATGGGAACCCTCCGCTCCATTATTCGACAATCGGGAATCGCGTTCGGCCAGACCTCACGTCGGGTCAGGGCTTGCGACCCCTTCTTCCGTACTGTACTCTTGGTTGTACAGAAAACAGTACGAGGAGGCCGGTATGCAGCCGCTCAAGCTCGATGAAGACATCCGCCCGCTCTCCGAGTTCCGTGCAGGTGTCGCGTCGTTCGTCAAACGGGTCAATGAGACGGGTCCTCCACTCGTGTTGACGCAGCACGGGCGAGGTGTGGCCGTGGTCCTCGACATACGCGAGTTCGAGGCCATGCGAGAAAGATTGGCGTTGCTGGAAGACATCACCCGTGCCGAGGTACAACTGGCCGCGGGCAAAGGCATCCCTCACGACGAGGCCAGGGCCCGCATCCTTAATCGGATTGATGAATGCAGGTAGTCTGGCCGACCCTGCGCCGGAACGCGTCGATGAGATCGCGGTGTACATAGCTCGCGACGATCCCGACGCCGCTACTCGTTGGGCGATCGAGTTGTTCGACGCGGTCGAGCGGCTGGCTGACTTTCCCGAGAGCGGGCGTACCGTTCCGGAACTCGGGGTGCGAGAGGTTCGTGAGCTGATCTTCGGGGCGTACCAGGTGTTCTATTGTGTGGGTGAAGCTGCGGAGGTACTTTCGATCCGCCGTGGGAGCCGGCTCTTCCGGCAAAGCGCCGCATCACCGCTGAGACGGCTCTCCGGCTTGCGCGCTACTTCGACACCACGCCGCAGTTCTGGCTCGGGCTCCAGGCTGACTACGACCTGGATGTCGCGTCGGATGCGCTCGGCGAGCGCCTGGACCGGGAAGTGCACACGCGCGTCGCAGTGTAGTGTTGCGACTATCACTAGAGACGAGGTGACGAGACATGAACATTCCAAACAGCGGGCCGCTGCAGCGTCGTCCCATTCACCCCGGCGAGGTCCTGCGTGAGGATTTCATGCCCGACTACGACTTGAGCGTGAGTGGACTGGCCTCCGCGGTCGGCGTCTCCCGTCAGTCCATCAACGAGCTTCTTCGCGAGCGTCGGGCGGTGAGCCCGGAGATGGCGCTTCGTCTCGCCAAGTTGTTCGGCAACTCGCCGGAGTTCTGGTTGAACCTGCAGCGCTCGGTCGACCTGTGGGACGCACAGGCTTCGATCGAGGACGACGTGCGGCACATCATCCCGCTCCGCGTCGCCTAACAGGCTGCCGCAACCGACCGGCTACGCCGGCGGCTACCGGGAGCGAAGCCTGCTCGGGCGCGATCTCTCTAAGGACGAAGCCCGCTAGCTAGGTCATGAACATGGCCCGGCGCGTTGCCGCTCTCCTGCTGCTGGAGTCGGCCCTTGACGCCAACTATCGGGCGGTCACGGCGGCGACGTGGAAATGGGGAGCAAGTCGCGTCGTTTGCATGGGTAGGCACCGACCTGCACCATATGGGTGTAGCCTCGGTCTAGGACCAAATGCGCATGGTCCCTCGGACGGAACGGTCGGCTATACTTGGCCAGAGCGGACGAAAGGGGAGTCGAGACGCCATGGTTGAACTTGATCGCATCACGCTGAATCCCAAGGTCATGGGCGGAAAGCCCTGCATCAAAGGGACGCGTGTCACCGTTGGGACCGTCGTAGGTCTAGTTGCCGCTGGCCGAACCATCGAGGAGGTCCTCGAGGCCTACCCGTATCTCGTGCGCGACGACGTGCTGGAGGCGCTCACGTATGCTGCATGGCGTTCGGAGGAACGGGAGTTCTCACTCCTCAACGCGTGAAGATCGTCATAGACGTGAACCTGTCGCCGCGCTGGGTCGGTGCCCTCGCGCAACGCGGGCACGAGGCGATCCATTGGTCGCAGGTTGGGAAGTTGGACGCCGAGGATGTGACCATCCTCGAATGGGTGAGCGACAACGCGGGCGTGCTTCTCTCATGCGACCTCGATTTCGGAGCAATTCTGGCGGCTACGGGCGCTTCGGGGCCAAGCGTGATCCAGATTCTCGGCAAGGACGTGTTGCCTGAAGTGATTGCCGAGCGGGTAGCTATGGTTATCTCCGGTCTCGAGCAGGAACTCTTGGAAGGGGCGTTAGTGTCGCTGGATACCGATCAGGCTAGAGTCCGCGTCTTGCCCTTGAGAGGGTAGTCTCGGCCGCGAAGGATCCCGCGAGGTCATGAACATGGCCCGACGAATCGCCGCCATCCTTCGGCTGGAGCCGGCGCTCGACGCCAACTGCCGGGTGGTCTCGGCGGCGACGTGGGCGTGGGGGCGCCTACCGCGGCACATGAGCGCAAAGTCCTGGAGGGAGTGGAGCGAGGTGTCTCGCCGAACTCTCGCGCCGTCGAGGCTAGTCCCAACCGAATCAGGCGGCAGGCCATCCTCTCGTCCGCGCGGCCGTATTATGTCGCGCGATGAAGCGTCCTTGCTCGATGTGGTGCACGCCGGTCGGTTGATCGGCGAGTTCGTGTCTGGGTTGGACGAGCAACGCTTCCTGGGCGATCTGAAGACTCAGTCGGCCGTTCTCCACTAGCTGCTGATGATTGGCGAGGCCGCCAAACGTCTCTCGCCCGAGTTCAGAGACCTGCACCCTGGTGTTCCGTGGCGGAACATCGCGGGCATGCGTGACAAGCTCATCCATGAGTACGACGACGTTGATCTCATTGAGGTCTGGAGAACCGCCTCCCGCGACGTTCCTGAGTTGCTCACGGCCATGGGATCTGCGCGCCCCGACGAGTAGAGCCCGGATCCCCTCCGAGGTGCGCCCTGCCCGACTTCGTCTCTCCGCTTGGGCCGCACCAAGTTAGCCTCGAGCTGCGCCACTCCCCGCGCGAACTCCCGCCCGGCGTAGCCTTTATCCCCGAGCAGGATCTCCCCGTCCCGGCGCCGGCAGCGCCTAAGAAGCTCAAGAAGATCATCGGCTGTGAAATAAACGTAGGTGCAGAAAGTGTCGAGATCCGTGGAATCGATCATCTAGGACCTTCACTCGACAAGGGCCGCAGTACCCGCCACCCCATAGGCCGCCGCGGGTTACGCCCAGACCCGCTAGCCGGACGTTCCGTCCGGACTCGCGACGACGCGCGAGCGGAGCCGCTCCGCGAGCTGCTCCTCGGTGAGCGAGCCGGCAGCAAGATCCAACATCACGGTGACGACCTCAGCTTCAGGCGATTGGATCTCGAACCCGTTGAGTCCCAGAAACACCCCCATGACGACGAATGCGATGCGCTTATTGCCGTCGTTGAATGGATGGTTGCGCGCCAATCCGAATCCGTAGGCCGCAGCCAGGGTGGCCCCATCGCATGACGACTCATGGGCGAACCGCTGACGTGGTCTCGCCAGGGCCGATTCGAGCGCGCCCTCGTCCCGGAGCCCCGGCATGCCACCGTGCGCGCGCAGCAGGTCGAAGTGGATCGCATCGACGACGAGCCTATCGACCCATCGAGGTTCGCGTAAGCCTAAGGTCACGACCACTTGGCCAGTTCGCGCAGAGCGTTGCGATATTTCCCTGCAACCTTAGACGCGATCGCGATCGCTTCTGCTGTCTGCGGGTCATACGGAGTGAGGAGGATGCCGCGGTCCGTCTCGACGGCGAAAACGGTGTCGCCTGCAGTCAGATGGAGCCGCTCGGCCATGTCTTTTGGGAGCGTGGCGCTAATCGATCCTCCGGCTTGTCGCAGTTTCAGTTCGCGAGTCATCTGTCCTCCAAGTACCGAAATCGAAGTCATGATAATAGTAGCACGGAAGTGCTACCACGGACGCTCGGCACACCTTTGCGCCTGTCTCTTCTGCGCAGTGCGGCCTGTTCCCGGCGAGGATGGGATCCTGGGGACTATCGGCGTCAGCTTCACCCTCTTGTTCGCGGCAGGGTCTGTCTTGTTCGCCATCGGCTGGAGCCTGGTGCCTTTCCGGGCCGCGAGGAGGCAAGGATGATCCGCCGGCCGAAGAAGCAGGAAACAGCGTCCTGAATCTTACGCAGGGTTGTCGTCGCCTGGTGCAATGGCCTCGGCACTCTTCACCCGCGGTCGAGTCCTCCGTGCTCCGGCTTTACCGGTGCCTCTCGCTAAGTAAGCCGCTTGGCTACAAGCGTCTCCGCGAAACGGGAATCCTTCTCCAGTGAGCCGCCCACGGCTGCGGCGGCTGCTTCGACCACCGTGCAGGCGCGGGTCAGGTCGGTGCCTTCGAGCCGGAAGCTCGGCCCGATGATGCTCACGACCGCCGGGGGGTCGGAGAAGCCGGGTATTGCGCACGCGACGGCGGTGACTCCCATCTCGACCGCGTCGCGCGCTACCTGGGCGCCGCCGGCTCCACCCAAGGCCGCTCCGGTGGCTGTGGAGCCGAGGGGGATCTGGTGCCCCACCCACCCGGTGTGTCGCAGGGCGTGCCGACTCTCCACCTGGTCTATATAGAGGGCGTGTTCGCTTTCGAGGACCACTAGGTTCGCGGTCTCGCCGGTGGCGTCTCGCAGTCGTGTAAGGATCGTCCTTGCGGCGAGCCTCAGCCGGTCGAGGTTGCCAACGCGGGAAGCCAGGGCCACCAGTTGGAGCCCAGGTCGGTACCGTCCGTCCGGCGCCAGCGAGAGGAGGCCGGCGTCTTCCAGTTCGGGAAGTATGCGTGACACCACCTTGAGAGGCAACTCGCTGTGCCTGACCACCTCGCGTATGTCCATGGGAGCCGAGGTCTGACCGAACGTTCTGAGCACCGCCAGCGCGTGGGCAAGAAGCGGCGCGTCACCGCTGATCTCCATGAGTCGTGGTCCGAGACTCCACGCCCGCTGCTCGCTCCGGTAGACGACGAAGCGCCGCGCCCGCATCCGATTCAGCAGGTTGTGCAGACTCGACTTGGGTATCTTGCACTCCGCGGCGATGACCATGGTTGGGGCCGGGTAGGTTCGCCCCGCGAGGAACTCCAGGATCTGCATCGTCCTATCTGCTGAGGTGTCGTGGTTGTTGTCTTCGGAAGACGTACGGCGCTCCTCGAGTCCCGTATTCTGGATGGAGATTGCAGGACTACCTCGGTATTCCAGCCAAAATATAGCAGGGAGCGGTTCAATATGCCTCTTTTTGGTCTTGCATGTGAGACTGGGGGCGCCCATGGTTGACTGTGCGCCGGGTTCTGCGGGACACTCCAAGGAAGCAAACTAGAAGAAGAGGAACCGATGAGCACCTTCGCCCCGAGCCTACAGACTGTCGGTCTCCCTGAGGAGCTCCCGGCTGCCAAGGGGTTCCGCGAAGGCATCCGCCGGGCACCCGCGCGCGGCTACACCCTTTCTCCGAGCGATACCGTCATTGCCGTCAAGAATGCCCTCCGGTACGTGCCTCAAGGGCTGCACGAAGTCCTTGCGCCGGAGTTCCTGGAGGAGTTGCGCACATACGGACGCATCTACGCCTACCGATACCGTCCCGAAGGTGACATCGTCGCCAAGCCCGCCGACCAGTATGAAGGCATCTTGGAAGCCCGGGCGCTACAGCTGAATATCGACAACAACTTGGACTTCGCCGTCGCGCTCTATCCCTATGAGTTGGTCACCTATGGGGAGACGGGGCAGGTGTTCCAGAATTGGCTCCAGTATCGGCTGGTAAAGCGCTACCTTGAGGTCATGACCGAGGAGCAGACCCTCGTGATCGCCTCAGGGCATCCGGTCGGCCTCTTCCCCACGCATCGGAACGCTCCGCGGGTGATCAACACCAACGGGCTGATGGTGGGCGAGTTCGACAACCCCCGCGACTTTCATTACGTCACTCAGATGGGTGCGGCCAACTACGGTCAGATGACCGCGGGCGGGTGGATGTACATAGGCCCGCAGGGCATCGTGCACGGTACGTATCTGACGCTGCTCAACGCCGGGCGTCTGTATCTCGGGATCTCCGACGATGGTGACCTGGCAGGGCGCCTCTTCATCACCTCCGGATTAGGCGGCATGAGCGGCGCTCAGCCTAAGGCGGCGGACATTGCCGGTGCGGTGAGCGTCACCGCCGAGGTGGACCTGTCGCGCATAGAGACGCGTCTCGAGCAGGGCTGGGTGCAACGGTGGTCCCCCGACCTGGACGAGATCTTCACCTGGGTGGACGAAGCCCGCGACTCTCGCACGCCCCTCTCGATCGCCTACCACGGCAACGTGCTCGATCTCTGGGAGTTCGTGGTGCGCAACGACGTCGCGGTGGAACTCGCGAGCGATCAGACTTCGTGCCACGCCCCCTACGACGGCGGCTACGTACCCCAAGGCGTGAGTTTCGAGGAATCCCGAGAACTGCTTGCCCGCGATCCCGTGGAGTTCGGGCGGCGGGTGGACGTGTCGCTTGGCCGTCAATTCGAACTGATCAGCACCATGGCGGCGCGGGGCACCCACTTCTGGGACTACGGAAACGCGTTTCTCAAGGCGGTGTTCGACGCCGGAGTCGTGAGCGTGGCCGCCAACGGCCGGGATACTCGAGACGGCTTCGTCTTCCCTTCATACGTCGAGCACATTATGGGTCCTCTCTGCTTCGACCTGGGCTACGGACCGTTCCGCTGGGTGTGCACCAGCGGCGATCCCGCGGATCTGCGGAAGACCGACCGGGCCGCGATGGGATGCATCGACCCGAACCGCCGTGGTCAAGACCGCGACAACTACATCTGGATCCGCGACGCGGAGAGGAACCGCTTGGTCGTGGGCAGCCAGGCGCGCATCCTCTACTCCGACGCCGAGGGCCGGGTACGCATCGCTCTGCGCTTCAACGAGATGGTGCGGGGGGGTGAGATCGGGCCGATCATGATCGGCCGCGATCACCATGATGTCTCGGCGACGGACTCGCCCTATCGTGAGACGGCCAATATCTACGACGGGTCGCGTATGATGGCGGAGATGGCGCATCATTCGTGGGTGGGTGACGCGGTGCGCGGCATGACCTTGGTGGTACTCTCCAACGGAGGCGGCACCGGAGTGGGCAAGGCGGTCAACGGCGGGTTCGGCTTGGTCTTGGACGGCTCGGAGCGCGTAGACGGGATCGTTCGGAGTGCTCTGGAGTGGGATGTCATGGGCGGATTGGCGCGGCGGAGTTGGGCGCGCAACGCTCCCGCCATGGAGACCGTGGCCGCCTGGAACGATGGGAATCGCGACCGCGGTCACATTACCATGCCGCACCTGGTGGAGGAGGGCGTAGTGGAAGCGTTGGTGGAGAAGGCAGGGTGAGCGGAGCCGCCGTGGTGACGCGGGCAAGCGGATCGGTGCGGGTTTCTACGAGGACTCCCGTATTCGACGCCCACCGCTGCAAACGGTGCGGGCTGTGTAGCTACGTCTGTCCCACCGGGATCCTTGAGCTTCCCCCTGATTCCGAGCCGATCTTGCCCTCGCCTGAAGGCTGCTCCGGCTGCCGCAACTGCGAGTTCATCTGCCCGGATTTTGCCGTGACCATGGTGGGGGCCACTGTCTAGATGGAACTCTGGCACACTCACCTCCTCCGCGAGACCATCGACCAAGACAGTCTGCTGGTCCAGGGCAACCGAGCCTGCGCCCTGGGGGCGCTGGACGCGGGCGTCCGCTTCTTCGCCGGATACCCCATAACTCCGTCCTCCGAGGTCATGGAGGTCATGGCTCGGGAGCTGCCGCTGGTGGGCGGTGTCTTCCTACAGATGGAAGACGAGATCGCCTCCATCTGCGCCTGTATCGGAGCCTCCCTCACCGGGCAGACGGCCATGACGGCCACCTCCGGGCCCGGCTTCTCACTCATGCAGGAGGGGATCGGATACGCCATCATGGCCGAGGCCCCGTTGGTGGTGGTGGACGTTATGCGTATGGGCCCCTCCACGGGGCGGCCTACCGCGCCCTCGCAAGGCGACGTGATGCAGGCCCGCTGGGGCACTCACGGAGACCACCCCGCCATCGTTCTTGCCGCTTCCAACGTGGCCGATATGTATCGGCTCACCATGGCCGCCGTGCGTTTTGCCCAGCGTTTCGGCATGCCGGTGATCCTTCTGGCCGACGAGATCGTTGGGCACATGCGCGAGAGCTTCTCGCCGGAACTTGCCGGACGCTACCGTCTCACTTCGGGGGATTTCGACTTCACCGAGACCTACATCCACCCGGAGCGAGTGCGGGAAGTGCATTCCCCCCATCAGCTCGGCACGCTCATTCACCCGCACGTCACGGGGCTCATTCACGACGAGACCGGCTTCCCCACGAACGATCCTGACAAGAGTGCCAAGTTCCTTCGCGAACTCCACGACAAGGTGGTGCACCATCGCGACGAGCTCTGCCTCTACGACGTGAAGAACGAAGGTCGGGGTCGGGTGGCGGTTGTGGCCTACGGCTCGTGCGCGCGCAGCGCCCGCGCGGCTCTGAAGTTGGCGGAGGCAGAAGGCGTTCCCCTTGAGGTGCTGCACCTCTATACGCTCTTCCCTTTGCCGGTGGAGATCGTGCAAGAACTCGCCCGCCGCGTGGAATTCATCCTCATCCCCGAACTCAACCTGGGGCAGTACGCACGGGAAGTGCGACGTATGGCCGAGAACTGGACCACGGTGGTCTCCATGGGCCGCATCGACGGCAACCTGATCACTCCCCGCGAGATCGTGGACCGTGCGGCTGAACTGGTGGGTAAATATGAGAGCGCGTAGGGGAGGGCCGACACTGTGACAGACATGAAGGGACCTCTCGTGACCGGACCGCGCGCGAGCGGACCTCCGGCGTCGCCGACCGCCGATCCTCCCTCTGGAGTCGGTTCCCCGCCCGATTCGCAGAGTATCGAGCAGTACCTGCATGCCGATCGCTTCCCCCATATTTGGTGCCCGGGCTGCGGCCTCGGCACCGTCACAGCCGCCTTCCTGCGCGCCGCTCTGTCGCTCGGCCTGCGCAAGGACCGCACAGTGGTGGTGGGCGGCATCGGCTGCTCGAGCCGTGCCGTGGGCTACCTCGACTTCGGCACCGTGCACTCCATCCACGGGCGCGCTCTCGCCTTCGCCACCGGCATCAAGATGTCTCATCCGGAATTCACCGTTATCGTGCTCACCGGCGACGGCGACGGGGCGGCCATCGGGGGCAACCACCTCATTCACGCGGCGCGGCGAAACATCGACATCACCACCATCTTGTTCAACAACCAGATCTACGGCATGACCGGCGGGCAGGCGTCGCCTCAGACAGGTCCGGGTCACCAGGCCACCACGGCGCCGTTCGGTGTCGCGGAGCCGGCCTTCGACCTCTGTCGTCTGGTGCAGGCGGCCGGAGCCACGTACGTGGCGCGGGAGACCTCCTTCGGGGTGCGGCGGCTCGAGCGTCTGATCCGCGACGGCATCAAACACAAGGGATTCTCGTTCATCGAGGCCGTCACCCAGTGCCCCACGGAGTTCGGGAAGCGTAATCCGCCCAAAGGTCCGGTGGAGATGTTGGAAGAGTTCAGACAGCGGACCATCAGCACGAAGGAAGCGGAACT
>JBBRDB010000095.1:0-9477 GCA_038204345.1 Thermoleophilia bacterium
GACGGCGTGCCCCGATAGCGCCGGGTGAGCCCCTCCTCGCACAGGTGCCGCAGGTAGGCCGGCTCGCCGTCGAAGCCCTCGGGCACCGTGTACTGCGGCAGCAGGATGCGGTCGAAGTCCATGGACACGTTGCAGCGCTCCGCTACCAGAACCGTGTTGCTGACGGCTTCGGGGTAGTCACGGAAGGCCTCGAGCATCTCGGCCTCGGTCTTGAAGTAGAACTCCTGGGAGGAGAAGCGCATGCGCTTCTCTTCCCCGAGGCGGGCCCCCGTCTGCACGCACAGGAGCGCATCGTGGGCCGCCGCGTCGGAGGCCCCCAGGTAGTGGATGTCGTTGGTGGCGACCAGGGGCAAGTCGACCCGGGCGGCCAGTTCCGCCAGCCGCGCGGGCACGTGCGCGAGTTCGTCGATGCCGGTGATCTGGATCTCGATATACACGTTCTCTCGGCCGAAGATGTCCACGAGCCGCGCGATCTCCGCGTCGGCGTCGCGGTCGCGTCCCTGTTCGAGGGCCTTCGAGAGGCGGCCCGTAGGACAACCCGAGAGGCAGATCAGACCTTCGGCGTGCTCACGGAGCAGATCATAGTCCGCCCGCGGCTTGCCGTAGTAGCCTTCGAGGAAGGCCTTGCTCGATAGTCCGAGCAGATTGCGGTACCCGCGGTCGTCACGAGCCAGCAGAGTCAGGTGCCAGCGTTCTTCCCTATGGCCGGTCTCCTTGCGAAAGCGATCTTCGACCACGTAGGCTTCCAGCCCTATGACCGGCTTCACTCCCGCTGCTTTGGCCTTCTGGTAGAGCTGGACGGCCCCGCTCAGAACCCCGTGGTCGGTTACCGCCACGGCGGGCATGCCGTTCCGCACCGCCTGAGCCACCAGGTCTTCTATCTTGCAGGCGCCGTCGAGCGCCGAAAAATCGGAGTGAACGTGCAGGTGGCAGAAAGAGGCTCTACCCGCCGGCTCGCTGGTCGCCTTGCTCGATTCCACAGACTGTTCGGGTCCTCTCGTCGAAGGCTGATGCGAGGCGCCTGCCATTGGTACCGAAGGCGACTCAGTCGGAACGTGCCGGGCCACGCAGCGACGTTACGATTCTACCCGTATCCCTCGAGGACCTCAAGCGTGAAGACGACCACCAGCGGTGCTCTGTCCGCTCTCAGCGACACCTTGACGGGCCGCGTCAGGCGCGTCGCGAGGAAGGCTACGGAGTCGAAGCGTCCTCAGAAAGGCAGGTGTCGGCAGGCACACCTTTGCTGTGACACACGGAGCAATCCCCGTCGCATCCCAGGGAGAGCGGCTCGCGACAGCGCGGACACACGAGTGCGATGACTCCCATCTGGAGCCCGCACCGCGGGCAGGTTATGTGAACGGAACAGGACGACGGATCCGCTGAGCGCGGGTTCGATGACCCGAGATTCGAAGAACCGGTTTTCGTCCGAGAGGGCGCCATGTCACGCCACCCCCAGCCACGCGATAGCCTGGGCGATGAGCCCACCCACGGTGAACGCCAACACCACGCTCCCCAACCACGTGAACACCGTGAAGGCCCGGCCCCGTTCCTTCATGATCACAAGCACCGACGCGATGCAGGGGACGAACAGAGTGATGGTCACCAAGGCGACGAGGATACCTCCGCCGCTCAGCCCGAGGTCGTAGAGCCCGGCCGCGCCGAAGTCCCGGCGCACGAAGCCCATGATGAAGGCAGTAGCGGCCTCACGGGGAAGGTGGAGCCAATTCTCGGTGAGAGGCGCAAGCACGCCCTGAGCAGCCTCCAGTATCCCCGTCACCTGCAGGATCCCAAGCAGCAGGGCCCCGGCGGCGAAGTAGAGCCACACCTCGCGCACGAACATCACGGTCTTGTGGTAGGTCTTCTGGAGAACGTTCATAGGCCGCGGTAGACGCAGAGGCGGCAGGTCTATCAGCAGATCGGTCGACGTACCGGGCAGGTAGCGGGCGAGCCCCAGTCCAACAAGGCCGAAGACGAGGAACATGATAGCCCCATAGGCGATGGTGATGCCCAGCCCGCCCGCCGCGGCCAGCAAGGCCACGATCACACCGAGTTGAGCCGAGCAGGGGATGGCGAAGGCCATCAGGGCCGTCGCGATCTTCCTCTCCCGCTCGTTGCCCAGGATGCGCGTGGTGATGGTGGCCATGGTGATGCAGCCGAAACCGAGGATGATGGGGATGATCGCACGACCGTTCAGACCGATGGCGGTCATCATCCGGTCGGTCAAAGCGGCGATTCGCGGCAGGTAGCCGGAGTCCTCGAGCACCGAGAGCAACAGGTAGAACCCGATGACCAACGGCAGCAGCAGACCGAGTATGTAGGTGAGCGTCAGGGTGACCACCCCGAACTCTCCGGCCAGCAGTTGATAGGCCACACCGGTGCCCGCCACGCTCTCGATGGCCGATCGGATCGCGGGTTCAACGTAGCCCTGCATGACCGTCCCTTCGGTGAAGCCCACAACGGTCTGAGCCACCACCACACCGATCGCCTCGTACATCAGCCACAGAACGACGGCCAACACGGGCACCCCCGTGAGCGGGCGCATCAAGGCGTGACCCAACCGCGTACGCAGGTCGAGACTGCGGTCTCGTTGGCGCACCACCGCAGCGACGATGTCGTTGACCCGACGCCGCCTATCCATGTAGATCTCGTCTCGCGCTCCCAGAGGCTCGATCCCGTGGCGCTCGGCCACGAACGGATCGCCCTCCAGCACCAGCAGCGCCTCCGCAGTTGTGCCTACGCGATCAAGCAGGCCGAGGACACGGTCCTGCAGCACCGGGTCCAAGGTGCCCGGATGAGCCCGGGAGAGAGCCTCTTTCGCCTCATCGAAGCCCTTCCGCGACGTGGCCACCGTAGGGATCACATCCACCCCCAGGCGTGCGGCAAGAGCCTCCACGTCGATGCTCATGCCGTGCTGCTCGGCCTCGTCCATCATGTTGAGGGCCACCACTACGGGAAGACCCATATCGATGAGCTGCACGGTGAGAAAAAGGTCGCGCTCCAAGTGCACCGCATCCGCGACGTTGAGCACCACGTCGGCCTCGGTGATGATGTCGCGGGCCACCGTCTCCTCATCATTGAAGGAGGAGACCCCGTAGACGCCGGGCGTATCGAGGACCACGTCGTCGCCCATGACGCCGCTCGAAACCGCCACGGTCGTGCCGGGAAAGTTCGACACGTCAACGTAGAGCCCGGTGAAAGCGTTGAAGAACAGCGACTTGCCGACGTTGGGGTTGCCGGCGAGGACGATCTTGCGCGCACCTTCCGGAGCCTGGACCACCGGTGCTCCGTGGCAGGCGTGGTGCGACGCGACCTCCGGGGTCATGCCCGGCGGCCCCGCAGGCCGCGGCGGCGGCGTCCCCGTGCGACGGTTTCTACGTGCTTGCCGGCCGTCTCACGTGATGACGTATCCTTCGCGGCCGCATCCTTCGTGTCGGCTTCCACCAGGATACTCGAAGCCAGTTTGCGGCCCACACAGATCTCTTGGTTGCAGTGACGCACGAGCACCGGGCCGGCCATCATGGTCTCAGCCGAATCCACGAGCGTGCCCTCGCCGATGCCGAAGCGGACACACTGCGCGCGGGCCCGATCGTCGGGGATCTCGATGATCCGCACCGGACAACCTTTCTTTGCCTGAAGAAGCGTCATACCTGAATGCCTCCGAGCCCCAGGAGGGTCTCCAATAACCAGTTCTTAGGATACCCTAATTACAGGCGGAAGTCTACGCTTCGCGCGCGGCTCTGTCAAGAGTCCCGGAAGGCGCAGAGAACGAGAGGATCAGTCGGTCGTCCGCGGGCGATGGAGACCGTAGTTCAGCGAGTCCACCAAGGCCTGCCACGAGGCTTCCACGAGGTTCTCGCTCACTCCGACGCTCCCCCACGAATCGCGACCGTCGGAGGAATCGATGAGCACCCGAGTCACGGCGCCGGTGCCTTTGTTCTCGTCAAGGATGCGCACCTTGAAGTTGACTAGGTGGATCTCGCCGAGATGCGGATACTTGCTCTCGATGGCCAGGCGGAGCGCCTTGTCGAGGGCGTTCACAGGACCGTTCCCTTCGGCTGTCTGGATCACCCGGTCGCCGTCGACGTGCACCTTGATGGTCGCTTCGGTCATCACCGCGCCGTCGGCACGTTTCTCTACGATGATGCGGAAACTCTCCAGCCGGAAATACTCGATGCGCTGCCCCAACTCGGCCAGCAGGAGTAGCTCGAAAGAGGCATCAGCCGCCTCGTAATGGTAGCCCTCGTGCTCTTTCTGCTTGAGCCGCTGAAGCAGCCGCTCCACCACCTGGTCGCCCGACTCCACCTGCACGCCCAGGTCCTCGAGTCGCCGGCGTACGGTCCCCTTTCCCGACAACTCCGACACCAGGATGTGCGGTACGTTCCCCACAGCGCTGGGTGGCACGTGCTCGAAGGTGCGCGGATCGACCGAGATGCCCGAGACGTGCAATCCCCCCTTGTGCGCGAAAGCGTTCCTGCCCACGTAGGCTTGATGGGGATCCGGCGACACGTTGCAGAGTTCGGCGACGAAATGCGCCGTATCGGTGAGCCTGGCCAGATTCTCGTCGGTCATGCAGTCCCGGCCCATCTTCAGCTTCAAGGAGGGGATGATCGCGCAGAGATCGGCGTTGCCGCAGCGCTCTCCGTAGCCGTTCATGGTGCCCTGCACGTGGGTCGCACCCTTCTCCACCGCCACCAGGGAGTTCGCCACCGCGCACGCGCTGTCGTTGTGCGAGTGTATGCCCAGACCGACCGTGTCTCCGATGAGGAGTCTCACCTCGGCGACCACCTCCCCCAGGGCGACCGGCAGAGTGGCCCCGTTGGTGTCACACAGGACTACGGTGCCTGCCCCGGCATCCGCCGCGGCGCGGACGCACTGGAGGGCATAGTCGGGATGCTCGGCATAGGCATCGAAGAAATGCTCAGCGTCGTAGACCACCTCTTTACCCTCAGCGCGCAGGAAGCGGATCGACTCCTCGATCATGCGCAGGTTCTCGTCGCGGGTGACCTTGAGCACCTTCTCCACGTGCAAGGCCCATGTCTTCCCCACCACGCACGATATGGGCGCCCAGCTCTCAGCGAGGGTGCGCACCACCGGGTCGTCGGCGGCGGAGACGCCCCGGGCCCGCGTCATGCCGAAGGCACTCACTCTCGTGCCGCCCAGATCCACATCGGCCATGCGCGCAAAGAACTCGGCGTCCTTGGGATTGGAACCCGGGAAGCCGCCCTCGATGACGTGGATGCCGATGGCCGCCAGACGCTGGGCGATACGGATCTTCTCGTCCACCGACACGCTCATGCCCTCGCGCTGCATGCCGTCGCGCAGAGTAGTGTCGTAGAGGACTATGTCCGAAGACCGATTCATCGGGCTGTCTACTCCTCGAACTCAGTCTCGGCTACGTGACGGGCAACCACATCGCCGACTTCGCTGGTGGTCATGCCCATCTTGCCCGCGGCCAGCGAGTCCATGCGGCTTATGGCGTGGATGATACCCGCCTCCACCCAGCGGGCCGCCTCTTTTTGACCCAGGTGATCGAGCATCATCTGTAAAGCAGAGATGGCGGCCAGCGGGTTGATAACGTTCTGGCCGGCGTATTTGGGGGCGGATCCGCCCATGGGCTCGAACATGGCGGTGCCCTCGGGGTTGATGTTGCCTCCCGCGGCGATGCCCAGGCCACCTTGGATCATGGCGGCCAGGTCGGTGATGATGTCACCGAACATGTTGTCGGTCACGATCACGTCGAACCACTCCGGGTTCTTCACGAACCACATGACGATAGCGTCCACGTGCGCGTAGTCGCGGGTGACGCCGGGGTAGTCGGCTTCACCGACCTCGTTGAACGCTCTCCACCAGAGATCCCACGCGTACGTGAGCACATTCGTCTTGCCGCAGAGGGTGAGCTTGCCCCGACGATCAGGTCGGCCGGCGTACTCGTATGCGTACCGGATGCAGCGTTCAGCCCCCTTACGCGTGTTCACGCTCTCCTGCACCGCGATCTCGTCGGGAGTGCCCTTCTTGAGAAAGCCTCCTGTGGACGCGTAAAGGCCCTCGGTGTTCTCGCGGACCACGACGAAGTCGATGTCGGCGGGACCCTTGTCTTTGAGCGGCGTCTCTACACCTGGATACAGTTTTACCGGCCTCAGGTTGATGTAGAGATCGAGAGCGAAGCGTGCTTTGAGCAATATGCCTTGTTCCAGGATGCCCGGCTTCACATCCGGATGACCGATGGCGCCAAGGAATATGGCGTCGTTGCCCGCCAACTCCTCCACGCCTGAGTCGGGAAGAGTCTCACCGGTGCGCAGATACCGTTCCGCGCCGAAGTCGTACTCGTGCAGATCGCAGGAGAACCCAGCCCGCTCGCCCGCCGCGCGCAGGACTTTCAGACCCTCCCGCACCACCTCCGGGCCCGTCCCGTCGCCGGGCAGCACCGCGATGTCGTAGCGCATCCTCACTCCTATCTTGCCTGAGGGCCGGCCCCTTGACCGCACCTCCTCGTAGACGCCCGCACATTGTATCTATACGGACCAGGGCAGACCACGTCGTCACCGCATCCGAAGTATTCGGTTAGAGAGAAGGAGGCTGAGACGGAGCCTGCGAGCCGGCACCTCGCAACCAGTTTGGATTGTTCAAACACTCTTTATTGAGGATGCCTACTAACAAAACCGCCCCTTCCGCACGTCGATCTCAAGAATTCGTGAAAATACATGCAAATATGACTTTACAAGCAAATATTTTGCTATTAGACTTGAGTGGCAATGGGTTAGTTGGGCACGGGAGGGCCTCGATCCGACGATCATGGCGACCGGCGAACGGAACTCGGTACAGCTATATGGTTGATTCGTGCGTCCGTAACCACTTAACAGTCGAGGGTCAGGGAGGCGGATGACGTGGGCGGGTGTCGAAGGCGAAAGTGGGCCGGTCCCTTCGTGGTGGTGTTCCTGAGCGTGACCTTCCTACTACCGGCGGTCGCGCCCGCATCGGCCGCCGACGGGGGGGCGGTGTACTCCTCCTTATGCGCCGCGTGTCACGGCCCCCAGGGCGAAGGCCGCGGATCCTTCCCGGCACTCGCGGAGAACCCGGTGGCAGGCGACGAAGCCCAAGTCCAGGCGGTCATCAGATCTGGCAAGGGTGTCATGCCCGCCTTCGCTCAGCTGAGCGACGAGGAGGTCACCGCACTCTCGGATTACGTGCGCGCCACCTGGGGTCCGCCCAATGACGGCGGCGGCCCGGGATCATCCACCGACGGGTCCGGCGGAGGCACCACCGGCACGACGGGCGGCGCCGGCGGGGACGGTGCCGGCACCGAGACGCTACCACCGGGAGACGCAGCCGTAGGGGCCTCTCTCTTCGCAGGCTCCGCCGCTTTCGAGAGCGGCGCCCCGCCCTGCCTGTCATGCCACGTGGCCGGGAACGAAGGGCGCGTCGGGCGAGGTCGCACCCTCGGCACCGATCTCACCGACCTCGCCGCGCGCGCCGGAGGGTCAGTGGGAGTAGCCGGCATGCTGGCGGCACCCGCCTTCCCTGTGATGCTGGCCGCCTACGAGGAACATCCCCTGACGGAACAGGAGCGCGCGCACCTGGGCGCCTACTTCGAGCAGTTGGCCGCGGACGGGGCACCATCCGATCCGCTGCTCGCAGGGAGGCTCTGGATAGCGGGCCTCGCGGGAGGCGCGGTCCTGTTCGCGCTCATGGGTCTGTTGTGGCCACGCCAACGGGTCACCGCTGCTGAACGTCTTCGGGGAGGAGCGCGATGAAGTGGACGAAGGAGACGGAGTCGGCATCGGAACGGCGGTGGGAGGAGCTCTACCGCAATCGCTTCCAGCACGACAAGCGGGTGCGCACCACCCACGGCGCGAACTGCACGGGCAGCTGTTCGTGGGAGGTGTTCGTCAAGGACGGCATCGTGAGCTGGGAACTGCAGGCTACCGACTACCCCAAGCTCGAGGATTCGTTACCGCCGTACGAGCCCCGGGGCTGCCAGCGCGGCTGCAGCTTCTCTTGGTATCTGTATAGCCCGCTCCGCGTCAAGCACCCCTACATCCGCAGCGTGCTTCTCGACCTGTGGCGTCAGGCCCGCAGCGAGTACTCCAACCCGGTGGACGCCTGGCGCTCTCTCATGAGCGATCCGGAGAAACGCAGCCGGTATCAGCAGGCGCGCGGCAAGGGTGGGCTGCGGCGCGCGTCTTGGGACGAGGTGACGGAGCTGATCGCAGCCTCCACCCTCCACACGGTGAAAGAGTACGGCCCCGACCGCGTCGTCGGCTTCTCCCCTATCCCCGCCATGTCGCAGGTGAGCTATGCGGCCGGTAGTCGCTTCCTAACGCTGCTGGGCGGCGTTGTCATGAGTTTCTACGACTGGTATTGCGACCTGCCCAACGCGAGCCCCGAGATATGGGGAGAACAGACCGACGTGCACGAGTCGGCCGACTGGTTCAACGCGAAACACATCGCCATCGTGGGGTCGAACCTCAGCATGACCCGTACGCCCGACACCCATTTCATGGCCGAGGCGCGGCACGCCGGCACCAAGGTCACGGTCTTCTCTCCCGACTTCTCGGCGGTGGCCAAGTACGCCGACACGTGGATGCCCCTGCACCTGGGACAAGACGGCGCCTTCTGGATGGCTGTGGACCACGTGATCCTCACCGAGTTCCACTCCCGGCGGCAGGTGCCCTTTTTCCGCGACTACCTGCAGCGCTTCACCGACATGCCCTTCCTGGTGGAAATAGAAGGAGCCGGGGACGGCCCCGGCGCCAAACGCGCGAGGAGCCCAGAGGCCGCCACCGGTGACGCCACCGGTGGCGCCGCCGACGACACATCTGCTCCCCTCCGCCCCGGCCGCTGCCTCCGTGCCGGCCGGCTCCCCGGCAACGGAAGCTTGGAGCACGGCGACTGGAAGCTCCTCGTGTGGGACGAGACCACGGGAAGCCCGCGGCCCCCGAAAGGCACCATCGGCTATCGCTGGGCATCGGGCGCGGACAAAGGAAAGTGGAATCTCAAGATGGAGGATGGACCCACCGGCGCCGAACTCCGACCCGAACTCTCCTTCCTCGATCGGCACGACGACGTGCTCCCGGTGGAGTTCGAGGCCTTCGCCGAGGGGACCACCCTCACGCGCTCCGTGCCCGTGCGCTACGTCGACACCACGGACGGCCGCGTGGCCGTCGCTACCGTGTTCGACCTCACCATGGCCCAGTTCGGCGTGGGCCGGGGACTCCCCGGCGACTACCCGGTGACCTACGACGACGACCTGCCCTTCACCCCCGCCTGGCAGGAGAAGTACACCGGCATCGATCGCCGGGCCGTCGTCGAGTTCGCCCGCGAGTGGGCTGAGAACGGCGAGAAGACCAAGGGCAAGAACATGGTGATCATCGGGGCCGGAGTGAATCACTGGTATCACAGCAACCTCATCTACCGGGCGGCCATCGTCTCCCTGATGCTCACGGGGTCGGTGGGTGTCAACGGTGGCGGTCTGGCCCA
>JBBRDB010000096.1:0-9473 GCA_038204345.1 Thermoleophilia bacterium
CGCACGCGAACAGGTTCTCATCCTCCAGACCTGATGCAACTCAAGGCCGACGAGAACCTCGCGGCAGAGACGATACGGCTTCTCCGATCGAGCGGACTCGACGTCACAACCGTGCGAGAAGAGGGCCTCGCCGGCGCTACAGACGAACGGGTGGCTGACGCCGCTGCGGACGTAGACAGTCAACTGAGGGCTGCGACGCGGCTGGCGGCACTGCTCAGCAATCGAGACCCAGTTGGTGAGATATGGGTATTGCAGGAGGATCGATTACGAATCCGCCGTATCGACGTTGAATAGCGCAACCTGAGGGACGCCTTCGGCGACAGTAGGTCGGAAGGCCTCTGTTCTACACCTCGCCGTCGTAATACTCGAGAGGCTCCAGCCGTCCGATGACTCCCAGCCCCTTGAACGACACCTTCTTCGAGGTGGGATACCAGGTCATGTCGGCATTGTTGTGCTCGCCGAAGGCCAGGTAGGTGATGCCTCCCACGCCGCCCCTCAGCGCGTGGGCCACGCCGGTGCCGGCGGGCCGGGCGACGACGGAGCCCGGCACCAACTGGTGCTCGTCGTCGCCGAGCAGGAACGTGCCTTGCCCCTCCAGTACCACGAAGACCTCCTCCTCAGTGGAGTGGCAGTGCAGCGGGTAGGACGACTTGCCTTCGGGCACGTTCACGTAATTTAGTCCGAGGTCGCGGGCACCCGCCGCTCGGCTGATCGGTCGCTGGGTCCGCTCGTAATCGCCGCGACCGCCGGTCCGCGCCGACACGTCCGCCAGCGCGACGATCCGCGGCGGACGCTCGCTCGGCAGGGGACACTCGAGTTCGCCCGCGGCCGCCTCCCGAGCCCAGGGATTCGGCGCTTCCCCGCTCGTGACCCAGGTAGGTCCGAGCCATGACACTCCTGCTCGGGGCAGACGGCATGCTTCGACGGGTCTGCGTGTGCTGAATACCAAGGCATCCAAGCCGTGGCGGCCCGCCACCAGGGTGTGCGCCTCAGCTCGCGGCAGATGGACCAGACAATCTCCAGTGGAGACCTCGAAGGTCTGGCCGTCCTGCCAACTGAGTCCGCTCCCGCCCAAGATGAAGAAGATCTCCTCCTCCGCCGTGTGGGCGTGCGCGGGTGTGGAGCGTCTGCCCGGTTGGATCTCCATGCGGCGGACTCCGGTGCTGCGGGTTCCGGCCGCCTCGCCTAGGTTGGTCCAGCGGACACCGAAAGGCCCTTGGTCGACCTCTCGGACGGCCACGTCATCCCAGTGCACCAGCACGCTACCCACCACCGCCTCCGCCCCCCGTCATGTCTCTACGTCATATACCTAGATAAGCCTTGCGCACCTCGTCGTTGCTCTCGATGTCGGCGGCGGGGCCTTCCAGGTCCACCTTGCCTTCGGTCATGACAAAGGCGTAGTCGCTGATCTTCAGGGCCATCTGCACGTTCTGTTCCACCAAGAGGACGCTGTAGCCTTCGTTCGCCAGCTTGCGCAGCGCTCTGAACAGCGCGACGGTGAGCACGGGCGACAGGCCGAGCGAGAGTTCGTCGATCATGAGCAGCCCCGGGTCGGCCATGATGCCGCGCGCGACGGCCACCATCTGCTGCTCGCCACCGGAAAGCGTGCCCGCCCGCTGCTTCTGACGCTCCTCAAGCCGCGGGAAGATCTCGAACACACGTTCCAGGTTCTCCGCCGCTTTGGCACGAGCGCGCTCCGGGGTGGCGCCGAGATCCAGGTTCTCGCGAACGCTCATGTCGGTGAACAGCTGGCGGCCTTCGGGAACGAGGATCAACCCTCGCTCCGCCTTGGCGTGGGGGGACAGCTTCGTGATGTCCTCTCCTCGGAAGCGGACACTCCCCTCCCACGGCTTGATCTGCGCCATGACGGTACGCAGGAGCGTCGTCTTACCCACACCGTTGCTACCCACGAGCGAGGTCAAGATGCCTTCCTCCAGGGTCATGTCGACGCCCCAGAGTATCTGAAGCCCCCCGTATCCGGAGGTGAGGCCCTCTATTTCGAGAATGCCCACTTTACAGCCCCTCCCGGATCTTCTCGGCGACGGCGGGGTCCCCCAAGTACGCCTCGATGACCTGCTCGTTAGCCTGCACCTCGGCCGGGGTGCCGGAAGCGATCAGACGTCCGTAGTCGAGCACGATCACGCGGTCCGAGACCGACATCACCGCTTTCATGACGTGCTCGATCATGATGATGCTCGTGCCTTCAGTGCGGATGGACTCGATCGTCTGTAGCATGCTGCTCATCTCTGTCGGGTTCAGACCGGCCAGCACCTCGTCGAGCAGCAGCAGATACGGTTGGGCGGCCAGCGCGCGGGCCAGCTCCAAGCGCTTCTTCTGAGCCACATTTAGGCTGGCGGCCAGATTACCGCTCAGGTGGTCGAGACCTACGGTCTGGAGTACCCGGTCGGCCACCACGCCCGCCTCTTTCAGGTTCTGACGGTGCCTGCCGAAGCAGGCCCCCACAATGGTGTTGTTGCGCACGGTGAGATCGCTCAGTGGCCGAACCACCTGGTGGGTACGCGCCAACCCCATGCGCGCGACGTCGTAGGTGCGTTTCCCGGCGATGTCGTCACCCCGGAACAGCACCCGTCCGAGATTGGGCTGGTAGACTACGTTCAGGACGTTGAACAACGTGGTCTTTCCGGCCCCATTAGGGCCGATCAAGCCGAGGATCTCGCCCTCTTCGAGATGAAACGTCACGTCGTCCAGGGCCTGAAGACCCCCGAACGCGAGGCTGACTCCCTCCACCTGCAGGATCATTCCAGCACCTCCCGCAGACCGGGTACCCTCCTCCGTATCCACCCTACCGCGCCCGCCGGGATGAAGAGGATGATAATGAGAAGCAGCACTCCGGCGACGGTCAGCTGGATGTTGCTGAAAAGTTCGCTCGTAAGCAGATAGCCACGGAGGCGCTGGTAGCCGAAGGCGCCGAGAACAGGGCCCAAGACCGTACCCTGGCCGCCGAGCATCACCATCACGATCAGTTCGATCGACAGATGCAGTCGGAAGGCCTCGGGGGGCTCGATGCTTCCGTTCTTGAAGAAGAAGAGGACGCCGATGATACCGGGCACGACGGCTGAAAGAACGTAGGCCCACGTCTTGGCCGAGGGGGCCACAACTCCCATGATCTCGGCCGCATCCTCGTCTTCCCGGATAGCCATGAGACCAAGGCCGAACTTGGAGCGCTTGACCAAGTAGCTCAACACCACCACCACCGCGACGACGGCCAGCAACGCCCAGTAGGTGATCCAGAGCGCTCGACCCGCCCCGCCATAACTCTGGTATACGGAGAAGTTCAAGTCGAGCCCGATGGGTCCGCCGAAAGGATCGAAGTTGACCACGAATGCGCGCATAGCTTCGTTTATGCCGAGAGTGGCCAAAGCGAAGTAGGCCCCGCGAAGCCTGAGCAGGAGCCGACCCAAGATGAAGGCCAGGATGCCGGCGCTGACGCCGCCCGCCAAGGCGGCGGCCGGAAGCGGCCAGCCGTGCGCAGACATGGTGTAGAAGCCGACGTAGCCACCAAGCCCGAAGAAGACGATGTGGCCGAAACTCACGTAGCCGGTGTAGCCGAGCAGGATGTTAAGGCTCGAGGCCAACCCTACCGACATCAGCATCACGAACATCGATTCCCTGAGACTGGTGCTTCCCGTGATACCGGGAGCCACGCCCAGGCCAACCACCACAACCAGAGGCAGCCACAGTCCGATCCCCCACACCCGGCTCATCGTGAACGCCTGCCAAGCAACCCGGTCGGCTTAACCACGAGTATGAGCACGAACAGGACGAACTCGAGAACCGCCACCCAGGTCACTTCCAGGAACACCGGGATGACACCTTCCATCGCACCGAGCAGGACGCCGCCTATGAGGGCGCCCAGCGGATTCCCAAGGCCGCCGAGCACGACGATCACGAAGCTCTTCAGCTCGTAAGTGCCGCCCGCGAGGACTGTGAACGGAAGGAAGGTGGCGATGAGTCCTCCCGCCACCGCCGCGAGCATGGTGCCGAGGCCGAAAGAGAAGCCCAACACGCGGGCAGAGGGGATACCCATCAACTCAGCAGCCTGACGGTTGTTGGCCACGGCCCGGACATAGCGTCCCTGGCGTGTCCGGTAGAGGAAGAAGTAGAGCCCGGCGGTGATCAGCACCGCGAGCCCAGCGGACGCCAGGCGCGTGTTCGTGAGACTCACCGGACCCAGCGAGAAGGTCCCCAGAGAGTAGTCCACGTTGCGGGGGCTGGTGGAGAAGATCGTCGTGGCTACTCCGATGATCATCATGTTCACTGAGAAGGTCGCGAGCAGACTGGAGAGGTGCGGCGCGTCGATGACCCGATGCACGGCAATCACGTACATGATCACCCCCAGAACCAGACCGGCGACTGCCACCGCGATGAGGGCCAGGAACGGGTTCATGCCCACATTTTGAAAGAGCAGGTACACGCCGAACATGCCCAAGGTGATGATCGGGCCGTGGGCCAGGTTGACCACGTTCATGACACCGAAGATGAGGGTGAGACCCATCGCGGCCACGCCATAGACGATGCCGATCACCAGACCGTCGACGGTGGACGCCAGTAGCTGGCTGATCAAGAGGTCACCTCCAGAGAGAGTCGGACGAACCGCGGGAACGACGGCGGCGCCGCCGTTCCCGCATCGATCCGGCTATCCACTACCCGCCGTAGGCGATCGGATCCGCCGTAGCCGCGGCTTCCGGCCAGACGATGGCCTTCTTGAGCTCGCCGTCTTTCTGCCACTGCACGTAGACCATGCTGTGAGCGGCCTGAAGGCCGTGGGATTCGGCGGTGGTGTCGAACTTGACCGAACCGTAGAAGGTCATGACGTCCATGGCGTCGAGCGCGTCTTTCACCGCTGCGGTGTCAAGCGACCCGGCTGACTCGATGGCCGTCTGCAGGACGAGGCCGGCGGCGTATCCACCGGCGCTATGGTAGGAGGGGTCTTCTCCGTAGGCCGCCTTGTACTTCGTGACGAAATCGGCATTCGATATACCTACATACTCGACGCCCTCGGTTGCTGCTGCTTCCACGCTGTAGGCGGCATCCGGCTCCCACTGGCTGGGACCGATGATCCCGATGGCCGCGTCACCGAGTTCGGAGAACGCAGGCTCCGGGGGCGCCACGAGCAGGGCGACGTAGTTGACCTTGATCCCCTTCTCCTTGAGCTGACGGGCCAACGTGCTACCGTCCTGGAAATGCCCGCCTCCGAGGATCGCATCGGGGCTCGCACCCTGGATCTTGTTGATGAACGGGCCGAAGTCGGTTGTGCCCGACTGGTAGCCCTCGTACAGCACTTCCTCCAATCCCTTTTCCTTGGCGTAGGCGCGGGCCGCCTCGACCACGCTCGTAGAGAACTTGTCGTTCTCGTACACGAACGCCACCTTCTTGGATTCCGGCTGCGTCTTCATCAACATGTCGATGGCGCCGGTGAGGTAGCGGGTGGCCGGAGTGTACAGCTGGTACACAAGCGAGTAGCCCTTCTGGTAGGTGCTGTCACTTGCCGCCCCAGTCGTGATCATGACGCGGCCGTTCTGCTCTGCGATGACCGACGCAGCGTCGGTGAGCCCACTGGAGTAGGGGCTGATGAGGAAGTCCGCCTTGTCGTCGGTAGCGAGACGCGTATAGAGCTGCTGCACGCGGTCCTTATTGGACTCATCGTCATATGACTTCGTCTCGAACATCACCTTGGACCCATCGGCCAGAGTGAGGCCTCCCATCCCGTTGACCTCTTCGATCCACAGATTGAGGCCGTTGGTTTGGCGCATCGATTCAACGTTCAGCTTGCCGGTGTTGGAGGCCGTGTAGCCGATCACGGCGGTCTTGGTCTCGGCCGGGGCAACCGTGGTGCCCGTGTCACCCCCAGCCGTCGTTTCGGTCGTCGCGCCGGTGGTGGTCGTGTCCCCTCCACCGCAGCCCACGACGGCGAGAGCAATGATGAGCAAGGCCGATACGACCCCGGCTGCTACCAGCGATCTTCTGAGTGCCGCACGATTCACTTTCGCACCTCCGGTCGTGATTTGTTCAGCTGCATGGAAAGTTAGTACCCACATCGGAACTAACCGTACCACACTTCCCGAATGAGCTTGTGAGGAAGCACTCAAGCTCGCGAGAGCGGACGGAGCTCACCGTCTCCGGTCGCTACCGTCAGGTGCGGCGACGCCTCCTCAGGCGGCGCGCGTCGCCCACGCGCAGGGTCATCCCCTCCGAATCCATGTGCTCCAGCAGGGCCTGAGCGTACCGGCGCGAGGTGCCGAACAGATCGCGCACCTCGGCCAGGGTTATCTGGCCTCGCGACTCCATCTCGGCGGCGATCTTGGCCATGACCTCGGCGAGTGTGGAAGTGGCCCAGTAGAGGTCCTCCCCCACTTTGGCCATGCGACCCTGCCGCGCCAGCGCCTGCACCAGACGCCGGGCCTCGCTCTCGGACATGCCCAGTTCGGCGGCGGCGGCGGCCACGCTCGGCGCTTCCAGACCTATCCGCTCGTAGAGGGTCAGCAGACCCTCCGCCCGCTCGGCGTCGTCGCCTTCAAGGGCCCCGGCAGCCTCGCCCCAGCGCAGCCCGTGCTCGGTGCGCACGACCTCGCCCGACGACTGCAGACGTTCGAGGGCCGCGTCCAGGGCCGGCTGATCCTTGCCTTCGGAGACCGCCCGGCGCAGCTCACCCACAGACAGATAGGGGTTGAGCACGTCGGCCTCCGATCGCCGACGCAGGGTGTCCACCACGGTCCTTTCCAGCGTCTCGAGGCTCTGCCCGTGGAACAGTCGTTGCTGCGGGCCCTCGAGAGCCCGGCCGTCGCGCAGCAGAGCGGCCACCGCGGGTGGGGCGTCGAAGCGCCAGAGGTAGGGACTCGATTCAAGGTGGCGGCGGAGGATGCCCTTGGGAAAGGCTTCGGTCAGGAGCAGCTCGACGATGGACTCGGCCGGACCCTCCTCCAACACGCTCAGGCGCTCGCGCCACTTGGGGTCGGTGCCGTGCTTGCGTGGATCGGGGTCGAAGACCCTGCCGCCCCCGATGGTAGTCACAGGCGTCAGCGCCCGCAAGATGAAGTGGTCGCCCGGATAGACGACGGCCCGGTCCTCGAAGCGGATCTGCGCGTAACAGGTCTCGCCGGGGAGAAGCTGCTCCCGATCGGCTAGGACGATCTTGGCCAGTACCTCCTGGGTGCCGTGATCCACGCGTACACGCGAGACCCTCGTGAGAGGCTCCGGAGCGTCGTCGAGGAGCACCAGCGAGACGTCGGCAAGATAGGTGGGCTCGATCACCGGATCCTTGATCACCCACTGCCCCCGCTGCAGCTGCTGGCGGTCCACCCCGGTGAGGTTGAGGGCCACCCGCTGTCCCTCTTCCGCGGCTTCCACAGGATGATCGTGCACCTGGAGGCTCCGCACCCGCACCTCGTCGAGCGTGGCGGCGCCCATACGCGGAAGGATGGACACCGTCTCCTCCGCGCGCAACTCGCCCGACCAGAGCGTGCCCGTGACCACCGTGCCGATGCCCTTGAGGGAGAAGACGCGGTCTATGGGCATGCGTGTGGCGGGATAGGCACCGCGTTTGGGCGCTTTGGCGGCCAGTTCGTCGAGCGCCTGCAGCAACTCCTCCAGTCCGGCGCCGGTGATACCGCTCACCGGGACGATCGAGGCGCCCGCGTAGCTGGAGGTGGCCAGGAAGTCCTCCACGTCGGCGGCGGCCAGCTCCACCATCTCTTCGTCGACCATGTCGATCTTGGTGAGGGCCACGGCGCCCAAGGGGATGCCGAGAAGTTCGATGATGCGTAGGTGCTCGCGCGTCTGCGGCATGACGCCGTCGTCGGCTGCCACCACCAGCAGGAAGATGTCGATGCCGGTGGCGCCGGCCACCATGTTCTTGACGAAGCGTTCGTGACCGGGGACGTCGACCACGCTCAGGTGTCGGCCTCCGGGCAAGGTCAGTTCCGCGTAGCCCAACTCGATGCTGATGCCGCGGTCCTTCTCCTCCTGGAGGCGGTCGGTGTCCTTGCCGGTGAGCGCCTTGATCAGCGTGGTCTTACCGTGGTCGATGTGCCCGGCGGTGCCGAGCGTGAGGCCGCGTTCCGGCATCAGCGCGCGTCCGGGGCGGCGTCGCGCGCCGGATCGGTCGCGGCGGCGGCCGACTCGGCGGGGGCGGAGGCGCCGTCTGACGCCCCGCCTGCTGAGGCGGGCGCGGACGCCGCGGCGGCGCCGATATCAGCCGCGCCGCCTCCGCTAGACGCGCCGCCGGACGCACCGGCGACAGCACGGTCGGCCGCGTGGGCGAGAGCCCAGACGACGCTCTCGGCCACCAGGGGCAGTTCCTCCGACTCTAGAGCCAGCACATCGAGGTGCAGCGAGTCCTGGGCCACTCGTGCGACCACCGGCAGCGGTGCTTCGCGCAGCGCCGCCTCCAACTGCACGACTGAGGTGGCACGTGGCCGCACGACCACCGCGTGCGACGGCAGCTCCAGGA
Source organism: Thermoleophilia bacterium (assembly GCA_038204345.1). GTDB lineage: Bacteria > Actinomycetota > Thermoleophilia > RBG-16-64-13 > RBG-16-64-13 > JAHJSA01. Next base: position 8,471 of record JBBRDB010000096.1, read on the forward strand.
GCGGCAACGCGCCGCCGCCGGCGCGCGCCGTGCTCGGCTCCACCGAGATGTCGGCCGCGGGGCCCGAGGCCGCCAGGCGGGTGCCCAGCTCCTCCAGCAGACGGGTGGCTAGACTCCGGGTGTCCTCGGCCGTGCGCTCGAGGAACCGGAGGGTGGGGATAGCGGACACAGCCCGCTCGGGGTCGCGGTAGAGTTGAAGCGTGCCTTCCAGGGCCGCCAAGGTCATCTTGTCCACCCGGACGGCCCGCGCCAAGGGATGCGACCTCAGGCGGGCGATGACGTCCCCGCTGCCAAGGAGGATACCTGCTTGGGGCCCACCCAGGAGTTTGTCTCCGCTGAACGACACCACGTCTACCCCCGCCCGCAGCGACGCGCTGACAGAAGGCTCGTCTCGGAACACCTCGAGCGGCGCCAAAGCGCCGCTCCCCAGGTCGTCCGCCACGGGGATGCCCCACTCCCGGCCCACCGCCACCAACTCCGCGACCGGCGTCTCTTCAGCGAACCCCATGATCTTGAAATTCGACGTGTGCACGCGCAACAGCAGGGCGGTGTCCGAGGTGATGGCCGCCCGGTAATCACTCACCCGGGTCTTGTTGGTGGTGCCCACCTCTACCAGGCGGGCTCCACTCAAACGCATGATGTCGGGGATCCGGAACGATCCTCCGATCTCGACGAGCTGCCCCCGTGACACCACCACTTCCCCGCCCTCGGCCAGGCCGGCCAGCATGAGTAGGGTGGCCGCGGCGTTGTTGTTCACGACCATCGCGGCCTCAGCTCCAGTGAGACGCACGAGAAGCTCCGACACGTGATCATGACGGGATCCGCGCACACCGGTGTCGAGGTCGTATTCGAGGTTGCTGTAGTTGCGGGCCACCTCGATCACGCGCTCGAGCGCGCTCGGCGCCAGGGTGGAACGCCCCAGGTTAGTGTGAACGATGACACCCGTGGCGTTGAGCACGCGCCGCAGGTGCGGGCGGCTCCATGCCTCGAGCAGGTCCGCGGC
>JBBRDB010000097.1:0-9438 GCA_038204345.1 Thermoleophilia bacterium
ACTCCTGTCCTCCGAATCCGGGATTCACGCTCATGACCAAGATGTAGTCCGCCGTCAAGGCCGCCTCTTCCACAGCCACCACAGGGGTGGCTGGATTCAGTACCACTCCGGCGGCGGCTCCGAGCTCCCGTATCCGCGCGAGCGTGCGGTGCAGGTTGGGAGTGGTCTCCACGTGGACACTCAACGCATCCGCGCCCGCTGCTACGAAGTCATCGAGGAACGCGTCGGGCTGCTCGACCATCAGGTGGACGTCCACGAAAGCCCCGGCCAGGTGCACGCGCGGGGCCAGTGCGGCGACGATCGCGGGTCCGATGGTCAAGTTGGGCACGAAATGTCCATCCATCACGTCGAAGTGCACCAGTCGCACCCCTGCGTCGAGAACCGCCTCGACCTGTTCTCCAAGACGGGCGAAGTCGGCCGAAAGCACCGACGGCACCAGAAGTCTGCTCCGGAAGATGTCGACTGGGATGCCCATCTGTGCGTCCTTCCCTCCGTGTCTACAAATCCGAGTGAACCGACTGGAGCCTGGAGCCATACCCACGCAGGAACTCAGCCGCGGTCATGACTCTCTTACCGCTGGGCTGCACTGCTAGGATCTCCAAACGGCCGCGGCCGCACCCGAGAAACAGCCGGCTTCCTTCGGCCGCCGGCACGCCCGGTTTGCCGTCGACGGACAGTCCGCCTTGGGTTTCTTCCCCGACGTGAGGCCAGGTGCGCATGAGCCTCACCTCGAGGTCGCCCATGCGCAGGGTCGCGCCCGGGCGAGGACTCATCGCGCGCACGTGGTTGTGGACCTCCGTGGCCGGGCGGCCGGCATCCACGGAACGGTCGGACGGCCCGATCTTCGCAGCGTAGGAATGTGGGCCCTCTTGCGGATCCCAATGGACGAACCCGCCGGCCATGGCGTCGAGCACGTGCGCCGTCGCGTGCGCGCCCAAAAGCGCCAGGGCACTCTCCAGCGTACCCCGGTCGTCCCACGTCCCCACCGACAGGGTGGAACGGGCGGCGACCGGCCCTTCGTCCAGCCCCTCGGTCATGTGCATGACGCACACCCCGGTTTGAGCCTCTCCCGCCATGAGCGCTCTCACGATCGGAGACGCGCCCCGGTAGGCCGGCAAAAGCGACGGGTGAACGTTGATGCATTCGAACAACGAGAGAATCGGTGCCCGAAACATCTGTCCGAAGGCTGCGACCACCAAGGTGGCGACGCGTGAGTGCGTGAGTGCGGTCTGCACTTCAGCGCCGTTGATGTCCGGGGCCTCGATCAAGGGCAAACCAGCCTGCCGAGCCAGTGTCGCCACCGGTGAGGGGGTGACGTGGCGCCCGCGTCCGGCCGGTCGCGCCGGTTGAGTGATCACCGACTCCGGGACTCGACCCACGCGGAGGAGTCCCTCGAGGACGGCCGCGCCGAACTCAGGGGTTCCTGCAAAGGCGAATCTCATGCGTCCATGCTTTGCCTGATCTCCCTGAGCACCCTCCGCCGTTCCTCCGCAGAGGTGCGGTCGAGGATGAGGTTCCCCTCCAGGTGGTCTATCTCGTGTTGCATGATGCGGGCCAGGAGACCCATGGCTTCCACCCTGACCGGGGCGCCGGAAACATCGCTCCCCTCCACCACGACCCGCTCCGCGCGCTCCACCTCCATCACGCGCCCCGGGATCGAAAGGCACCCTTCTTCAGCCAGTTGGGTCTCTTCCGACCGTTCCACGATGCGGGGGTTCACCAGTACGTAGCGCTCTTCCGTCTCAGGATGCCTCCAGACCATGAGGCGTTTCTGCACGCCGATCTGTGGCGCCGCCAGACCGACGCCCTGCTCCCTGTCCATGACCTCGAACATGGTCTCAAGTAGACCGGTGAGGTCTTCTCCGAACATGGAGACGTCCCGGGTCTCTTGTTTCAGTACAGGATCGCCGAGGGTCCTGATGCGGTCCGTCGCTCCGAATTGTCCGTGCATCTTGCCCACTCCGTCAGTCGAACTAGGTTGGTCTTACTCCGTTGGTCTTACTCCGTTGGTCTTAGGCCGTTGGTCTTACGCCGTCAATTGAACCACTGTGGGTCTACGTCGACCATGATATCCAGGCCCCGACGAGCATAGGGCGCCCGGTACCGGTTCAGGGACCGCTCGAGGACGAGCCTCACCCTCTCAGGGTCGACATCGGTGACCACGATCTGACGGCGGCCCATGCCTCGGATCCTAGGCAGCCGTGCCGGACCCCTCACATCTTCGAGCACGGTCCGCAGCTTTCCTGCCAGATGCCGGCCGCCGGCCTCTACCTTCTCCTCCCGGGCACCGCTCACCACGATCCTGGTGAGTTCGCGGTAGGGTGGATATCCCAGACGCCCGCGCGTTGCGAGTTCCTCCCGGTAGAAGCGGTACCCTTCCCGGGCGACCGCCATTCTAATGCAGGGGACGTCGGGATTCCACGTCTGCACCAGTACCTGCCCCGGAGCCTGGGAGCGTCCCGCCCGCCCCGCCACCTGGGTCACGAGTTGGAAGGTGCGCTCGGCGGCGCGGAAATCCGGCATGTAGAGCCCGGTATCGGCGTCGGCGACCAGCACCAGGGTCACGAGCGGGTAATCGTGCCCTTTGGCGACCATCTGGGTGCCCACGAGCACCGCCGGGGTCGTCTCTCGGAATCGGCCCAGGATCTCAGAGACTCGGGCTCCACTCGTCACCACGTCCGAATCGAGACGAAAGAGACTCTCCTGCGGCACCATCCCCCGCAACTCGTCAACCACCCGCTCCGTCCCTGGAGAACCCCGCCGCAAGGCCGCCGCCGAACAGTTCGGACAGACGACGGGCACGGCGGTGCGGCGGCCGCAGTGGTGGCACGCGAGCACGCGGGACCCCCGGTGATAGGTAAGCGATATCTCGCAATCTCCGCACATGACTACCTCGCCGCACTCTTCGCACATGAGGTAGGCGGCATAGCCCCGCCGATTGAGAAGGACCACGGCCTGCTCTCCGGCCACCAGGGTCTTCCTCAGGGCGGCCACGGCGCGCGGCGCAAGCACCCCGCTACCCCCCTGTCGGCGCATGTCGATGACCTCTACCTCGGGCGCGTTCGCGCCGGTGGGCCGCGTGTGCATCTCTAGGGGTTCGATGCCGGGTCGCAAAGACTCGACCGAAGGCGTGGCCGTGCCCTCCAGCAGCAGGGCGCCGTGGCGTCGCGCAAGCCAGCGCGCCACCCAGCGAGCGTCGTAACGCGGCTCTTCGTCCTGTTTGTAGGAGCTGTCGTGCGCCTCGTCGAGTATGATCACGCGCAGGTCTCTGGCCGGAGCGAAGACCGCCGATCGAGCTCCCACCACTATCCTGGCGCGTCCTTGGTAGATCCTTTCGAACTCGCGCGCGCGCAGAGTCGGGGTGAGCGCACTGTGCAGCACGGCCACCGTGTTCCCGAGACGCGCGCGCATCCGTTCCACCAGTTGCACAGTGAGCGCGATCTCAGGGACCAACACGATGCCGCCGCCGCCCGCCGCAAGGACCTCGCTCAGGATCCGCAAGTAGATCTCGGTCTTTCCGCTGCCGGTCGCGCCCCACAGAAGACGCTCTCGGGCACCGCCGAGCCGCAGATCGTCGCTTAGGGCGCTCACCACTCTCGCCTGCTCCTCAGACAGGTCGTGAGCAACATCCAGGCCCGTCCCCCCTTCGGATCCCTCCAAGCCTCGGGGACCCGCGGTCGCCGTCGAGGAGTGGTCTTCGTCGTCGAGATGAAGCGCAGAACGCATGGTGGCGGTGAGCGCACCCTTCTCGACGAGCGCCGCCACCACCGTCCGGCTGACGTGTAACCGGGCGCACAGGTCGGCGACCGCGGCTCCCTCTACTGGGGTAGCCGCGAGGACCTCACTCTGGCGCGAGGTCAGGCCCTCCCTCAGAACGTCTCCGATAGGTGCGACCCACGAGACCTGCCGCCCCGGACGGCCTTCTCTCGACGCGAGACGGTGCGTTGGGACCACCGCCTGGAAGCAGGCTCCGAGGGGAGCCAGATAGTGCCCGGCCAAGGCCTCGGCCAGCTCCATCATCTCCGTGGACAGGCTCTGCGAACCCACGGAGACGATAGACTTGAGGCGAGACGGTGCGACCTCGTTGGACGAGGTGAGCGACGTGACCACCCCGTCGACAAGACGGCGCCCGAACGGGACGACCACCAGGGATCCAACGCACAGGTCGTCGCCCCCGTGGTCGGGCGGCAGGTAGTCGAACGAACCGCGCCCCAGGTTCCTGAGCCCGAGCAGCGGACTCACCTGCACCACTCGAGCCGGTGCCGGCCGCGATGTGCCCCGTGACGGCGGCGGGGTCACCTACAGACCTCTGAGCGTTGGAGCCGCGACTCCTCTTAGCCGAGGCCCGCGTCGCTGCGCAACAGGGCGGCTTTGTCTACACGTTCCCACGTGAAATCGTGGTCCTCACGTCCGAAGTGACCATAGGCGGCGGTCTTCTCGTAGATGGGCCTCCGCAGTTCGAGGTCCCGGATGATGGCAGCCGGGCGCAGGTCGAAGTGGGACAAGACCAGCTCTCTGATGGTCGAGGTGGGTATCACTTCCGTGTCGAAGCACTCGACCATGACGCTCACCGGATGGGCCACCCCGATGGCGTATGCGATTTCGACTTCACAGCGGTCGGCAAGCCCGGCTGCGACGATGTTCTTAGCCACCTGCCGTGCGGCGTAGGCGCCCGAACGGTCGACCTTCGAGGGGTCCTTGCCGGAGAAGGCCCCTCCCCCGTGTCGACCGAAGCCACCGTAGGTATCCACTATGATCTTGCGACCCGTAAGGCCTGTGTCTCCCATGGGCCCGCCTATGACAAACTTCCCGGTGGGGTTGACGTAGAGCTTGGTCTCCTTGAACTCCGGGTCGTAGAGACCCCCGGGCAGGATCGGCTTGATCACGTGCTCGATCAGGTCAGGCCGCATCAAGGTGTCGATGTCGATGCCGTCCTTGTGCTGACTCGAGATCACCACGGCCGTGATGAACTCGGGCCGGCCGTCGCGGTATCGCACGGTCACCTGACTCTTGGCGTCGGGGCGGAGGTACGGCATCACGTCGCCTTTGCGCACCTCGCTCGCGCGATGAACCAGTCGGTGGGCCAAATGGATGGGCAGAGGCATCAGCGCGTCGGTGTCGCGGCAGGCATAGCCGAACATCATGCCCTGGTCGCCGGCGCCTTGGAGGTCAAGATCGTCCATGTCGGAGGCGTCGGTGCGCCGCTCGTAGGCGGTCTCCACCCCCTGCGCGATGTCGGGGGATTGGCCGTGGATGCTGGTGATGACTCCGCACGTCTCGGCGTCGAAGCCGTACTTCGCCCGCGTGTAGCCGATCCGGGCTATGGTCTTACGCGCGATCGACGGGATCTCCACGTACGTATCGGTGGTTATCTCTCCGGCGATCATCACGAGGCCATTCGTGATCAAGGTCTCGCACGCCACCCGACCGTACGGATCTTCGGCGAGGACGGCATCCAACACCGCGTCGGAAATCTGGTCGGCCATCTTGTCGGGATGGCCTTCGCTGACCGACTCGGACGTGAACAGGAACTCTCGATTCTCCACATTGACCTCCAGGAATGACTATCACCGCCGAGGGCGGACTCCACTATTTGTCTGCTTCACGGGGACCGACGGACGAAGCGATAACGAGAAGCGCCGGCCGTGCCCTGCCAACTTTACCAGCTCTGAGGCTCCACCACCTCTCCTGCCGGGCGCGCCTCAGGCTCCTTGTCGAACGGGACCAGCAGCTTGATGTCGTCCACACGCACAACGAGTGAATCGCACCGCTTGGCAGTCGCCGACGGGAGGCTCACCGAGCGGAAGGTGGCCTCCGTCACCACCACGAACCTAGCCGTCGGATCGTTCAAGATGTCGGACACGCGTTCCTTGTATCCACCGGGTTTCGTGTGAAGCAATCCCGTGACCAGATACTCGTCGGTGTAGATCTTCACACGCACCGGGATAGTCTTCACCCCGTACGCCACCGCTCCCCCTCTCTCATCCGCCGTCGCCCTCGCCCTCGCCCTTTCTCTCGTTCAACGTCTGAGCGAAGCGGGAGGCATCGACGACGAAGCGGTCGCGATCATGCTCTCATCGACCACGGTCTCCATGCGCCCCACGTCGCCGGGCCGCGGCGGCTTAGTGATCATATCTCCAGGGGCTCCCGACACCCTCAACGGCGGTCGAGTACGCGCCGAGCCTTACCCGTATGCCGCGGCACCGTCTTGGGCTCCACCAACTTCACCCGTGCGCGTACACCGAGTTCTTCCTGGAGCCGGTCTTCGACGTGCCGCTCGAACTCGACCAGGCGCCGCATGGCGTCTGGGAAGAAGGCCGGGTCCACTTCGATCTGGACCACCATCTCGTCGAGCTTGTCCTTGCGATCGAGCACGATCTGGAAGTGAGGTTCGACTCCTTCGACTTCCATGAGCACGTCTTCGACCTGCGAGGGGAACACATTCACCCCCCGTACAATGATCATGTCGTCGGTGCGGGCGTACACTTTGGTGTGGCGTGCCAGCGTCCGACCGCACGCGCAGGGCCTGAAGGTCACGCTGGCGAGGTCGCCGGTGCGAAAGCGCAGCACGGGAACGGCTTCCTTGGTGAGAGAGGTGAACACGAGTTCGCCCTCCTTGCCCTCGGGTACGGCCTCACCCGTCGCGGGATCCACCACCTCCACGATGAAATGGTCCTCGTTGATGTGGAGCCCGTCCTTGGTGAAGCACTCGCCGCTCACTCCCGGACCTATGACCTCCGAGAGGCCGTAGTTGTCGGAAGCGATGATGTTGAGGCGGCGCTCGAGTTCCTCTCGCACTCTGTTGGTCCAGGGCTCGGCGCCGAACAGTCCGGCCCGTAGGCTCAGGTCATCGATGTTGAAGCCCAAGTCGTGCGCCGAGTCCGCGATGTACATGGCGTACGACGGGGTGCACACGAGCACTGTCGTGCTGTAGTCGCGCATGATCGTCAGTTGCCTGCGGGTATTGCCGGTGGACGCCGGGATGACCATAGCTCCGATGCGCTCTAAGCCGTGATGCAGACCGAAGGCCCCCGTCTGCAAGCCATAGCCGAAGGCCACCTGTGCGACATCTTGCGGGCGTGCACCGCCGGCGATCACCACCCGAGCGCAAAGTTCCGCCCAGGTGTTGAGGTCTCCCCGCGTGTAGCCTACAACCGTGGGCCGGCTCATCGTCCCCGTGGAGGCATGGATCCTGACCACGCGCTCCAGAGGAACGGCGAACAACCCGTACGGGTAGCTCTGCTTGAAGTGTTCTTTGGTGGTGAAGGGTATCTTAGTGAGATCGTCCAGGGAGCGTATGTCCTGCGGCTTGAGCCCCATCTTCGTCCAGGTATCGCGATAGAGGGGGACGTTGGCCACGGCCCACCGTAGGGTCATCTGGAGACGCTTGAATTGCAGGTCGCGAAGCTCGTCACGACCCATCATCTCGTATTCCGGGTTCCAGATCTGGTTCATCCGCTCTCCGTCCTCGCTCCGCCCCGGCCGCTGTGCTGGCCGAAGTAGATGGCCTGTACGTCAGGATTCTCGAGGAGCGCGGCCGCCTGATCCTCCAGCACGACCTTCCCCCGCTCCAATACGAGTCCCCTGTCGGCAAGACTCAGCGCGATGCGCGCGTCCTGCTCCACGAGCAGCATCCCCAGACCCTTCGAGTTGAGTTCGCGCAGGATCGTGAAGATCTCCTTCACGATGAGCGGCGCGAGCCCCATCGACGGTTCATCCAAGAGTAGCACCTTCGGCTCAGCCATGAGAGCCCGCCCCACCGCGAGCATCTGCTGTTCGCCGCCCGAGAGCGTTCCGGCCCGCTGACGTCGGCGTTCCTTCAGCAGCGGGAAGAGGGTGAATACTTCATCGAGTTTCTCAGCGCTCGCTCTGCCTCTCCTCTGCTTCGTGTAGGCCCCCAGCTCCAGGTTCTCCTCAACCGTGAGCGGCCCGAACAGCTGCCTACCCTCGGGTATCTGCACGAGGCCCATTGAGGCGATCCTCTCCACGCTCATTCCGTCGATACGGGTACCGTCGAACTCGATGGAACCGCCCCACAGAGGCACGAGACCAGAGATGACCTTCAGCACCGTGCTCTTGCCCGCACCATTGGCCCCGATCATGGTCACGATATCCCCGGCCCCCACGACGCAGTCGATGCCGTGCAGGACCTCGATGCGACCGTAGCCGGTGCGTACTCCCTTGAGCGTCAGGTCCATCAGAGATCCTCGCCCAGGTAGGCTCGAATGACCTCTTCGTCGTTCTGGATCATCAGCGGGGGGCCCTCAGCGATCTTGCGTCCGTAGTCCAGCACCACGACTTCATCGGAGATGTTCATGACGAAACCCATGTCGTGTTCAACGAGGAGCACCGTGACCCCCTGGTCCCTGATGCGCCGCACGCTGTCGGCCAAACGATCCGTCTCCTCGTTGTTGAGTCCGGCAGCCGGTTCGTCCAGCAGGAGCACTTTCGGCTCCGTGGCCAACGCCCGTGCGATCTCGAGCAGGTGACGTTCACCTAGTGGCAGCGACCCGGCCTGCTCGGCGGCGTGCTCTTCGAGGCCAACCCGTTGCAGGGCACGCAGGGACGATTCCGTGATGTCCCTCTCGTCCCGGCGATGACGTGGCGTCGTGAAGAAGGCGGCAATCAGCCCGGCCCGACTCTTCGAGTGGCGGCCCACCTTGACGTTATCCAGCACGGTCATATCGTCGAAAAGCTTGCTGTGTTGGAAGGTCCGACCGATGCCGGCGCGGCAGGCACGGTCGGAGGTCATGCCCGTGAGTGGCTTGCCGGCGAACACGATGCGACCCTTACTGGGCGACTCGACCGCCGAGACCAGGTTGAAGAGGGTGGTCTTGCCCGCCCCGTTGGGTCCGATGAGGGCCTTGATCTGACCCTCGTACAGCGAGAAGGTCACATCCCGGAGTGCTTCCAGCCCCCCGAAACGCTTGCTGACCGATTCGACGCTCAGGATCGGCATCAGGCCGCCCCGCCGTCGGCGGCGCCCGTGCCGTCGGTCGCGCTCGGCCGCCGACCGTCGGAGTGACCTCCGCCCCGGATGCGCCGCCACCACGAACTGAGCAGCGCCGGGACTCCGAGGATGCCGCTTGGCAGGAAGATCATGATCACTATGACGAGGACCCCGAACACAAGGTTGGTGTAGTCGTCGTAGCGACGCAGATACTCGGGCAGGAGGACGAGGAGCAAGGTGCCCAACACCGCACCCCACACGCTGCCCAATCCGCCGATGACCACGCCGGTGACCAGCAAGATGGAGAAGGTGAGGGTGAAGCTGTCGGGGCTGATGAACTGCACGTAGTAGGCGTAGAAGCTACCGGCGATGCTGGCGAACACCGCAGAGACGATGAAGATCTGCACCTTGTGGAAGGCCGTGTCCACCCCCAGAGACCGCGCCGCCACTTCCGAGCGATGGAGTCCTTTCAATGCCCGGCCCACTCG
>JBBRDB010000098.1:0-9384 GCA_038204345.1 Thermoleophilia bacterium
TCTCGTCGGTCGACTCGGCCCCCATCGACCACTCTACTCATCAGGGTGCGCGCCGCCTTCAGGTACCCTTCCGGTCCTTCGCCGGAGACGCGCAGCGCGACCACATCCGAGATCACCGACGCGCGGCGCCACTCTTCTCTCGCACCCACATCCGAAAGATGTACCTCTGCGACCGGCGCCTGAACCAGTTCAAGGGCATCGTGAATCGCATAACTGTAGTGCGTCCAGGCTCCGGGATTCACGAGCATGACGTCGGCCCGCCTGCGATACCTGTGTACCAGCTGGACGAACTCCCCTTCGTGGTCGGTCTGGTGACACTCACAGCGCCACCCACGAGTCCTGACTTCCGCGCCCACCAAAGCCTCCAGCTCGGCCAAGGTGATCGTGCCGTAGTGGGCGGCGCTCCTCTCTCCGAGGAGACCGAGATTCACGCCGTGGAGCATCACGAGCAACGGACGATCCGGGGAGGGGTCGACGCCGTCCTCCTGGACGATGTGGTCACTGCTCATGTCAAGACCACCTCCAGGTGCGTCGCAAGAACGGCCTCTTCCAGCCGGACGCCCCATACGGGATCGCCCAGTTCCCGGAGACACACGAACCCAAGTCCGGTAGCGTCCGTCTTCTTGTCGCTGCCGACCGCGGCTAGGACCTCGCCGGCATCGATGTCGGCGATGGTGGTAGGCAGAGCGAAGCGCGTAAGCAGGACACGTACCCGTGGCAGCACCGTCGGCGCCAACCCGCAGATGGACTCGCTCACACTCAGTGTGACAAGAAGGCCGAGGCCGACCGCTGCGCCGTGGGACAGCCGGCCGAAGCCGGCGGCGCGTTCCAGCGCATGACCGACGGTATGACCAAGATTCAATATCGCCCGGCGTCCGACGTCCCTCTCGTCCTGCTGCACGACCTCGGCTTTCAGCCGCACGCACTCTTCGACCAGCCGGCTAACCGCGGAAGGGGTGCGTGACATGACCGCGGTCGTATCTCGCTCCAACTTCTCGAGTAAGGGCTCACCGGACAGCAGCGCGTACTTCACCACCTCCCCCAGACCTGACGCGAACTCCGGCGCTGGTAGCGTATCGAGGAGACGTTGATCGGCCACCACCACCTCCGGCTGGTAGAAGGCTCCCACCAGATTCTTGCCTCCCGGAAGGTTGATGCCGACCTTGCCTCCCACGCTGGAATCCACTTGAGCCAAGAGCGTCGTGGGGACCTGCCAGAAGCCCAATCCCCGGAGATAGGTGGCCGCCGCGAAACCTGCCAGATCCCCGACGACGCCCCCGCCCACGGCGACTACGACATCATCTCGACGGGCCCCCTCAGAGGCAAGCCAGTTCCAGCACTCGGCGACGGTGGCCACGGTCTTCGAGGCCTCTCCCGGCGTCACGAGATGGACCGCGGGCATCCCAGTTCCTGCGCCGAACGATCCCAGGATCTCGTCCTTCCATAGAGCCCAGACCGTCCGGTCGGAAACCAAAAAGATCCGACTCCCCCTCCCGCCGACTCTCGTCGCATGGTCCGAAAGCGCACTCAGAGCCCCCCAACCGCCCAGGATGTCGGAGGGGCAAAAGGTCCCTCCCAGCTGCACCCTCCAGATCACGCGCTCCGCTCCGACGGGTGAGACCCCACGCTGCCGCCCGCTTCGCCACTACAGATCAGATCTACGATCTTGTCCGCTACCGCCTTCCGACTGAGACCTGCCGCCTCCACCACTGAGTCGGCCGTCGTACGGTAAGCTGCCTCGCGCGTCCTGGCAAGAGCGAGAAAGCCTTCCTTGGACTGAGCCAGAGGTCGCCCGGTATCTCGAACCCGCTGCCAGAGATCTCCCGCGGGGACCGAGATCAGGACCACGAAGGTCCCTGCCGCGAGCAACCGCACGGAATCAGGCCACGTCACGGTGCCTCCCCCGAGCGCCAGGACGACACGCTCCCCGCTCTCACCTCCGAGGACATCGGCCAAGGCCTCCTCCTCTGCCGTCCGGAAGCCTGCTTCGCCGCGCTCCATGAACAATTCCTGAATGGACGCGCCTTCGCGTTGCTGGACGTACTCATCCAAGTCGATGAAGCGGCGGCCCAGCCGGCACGCCACGATGCGCCCGATCGACGACTTGCCACTCCCCATGAATCCCGAGAGCGCTACGACCTGCGCCACAAGCCCCTCTCCCGTAATGTATGTTCGTATCGAGTGACGGCCGCCCGGAAATCCTCCACTGAGTCACCCCCGAACTTCTGAAGATAGGCGTCGGCCAGCTCAAGCGCCACCATGGCTTCGCCGACCACGCGCGCAGCCCCGACCGCTTCCACGTCGCTGCGCTCGCGGTGCGCACTCGTGGCCGACCAATCCCCGAGGTCCACCGACGCCAGTGGTGCCATCAACGTAGGTATAGGTTTCATCGCGGCTCGGATGATGATGGGCATGCCGTTAGTGATGCCGCCCTCGAGGCCGCCGGCTCGGTTGGTGCGTCGTTCTATGGGTCCCGCATCGGGCTCTGAGGTGAAGAGCGCGTCGTGGACGGCTGACCCGGGGAGTGAGGCCGCCCCGAAACCCAGCCCCAATTCGACTCCCTTGATGGCCGGGATGCTGCCGAGAGCACCCATCAGTCGCCCGTCGAGCCTCTCGCCCGGGGAGCCGTAGCCGCCGATCCCAGGGCAAAGACCCCATGCCCATATCTCGAACACTCCTCCCAGAGACTCCCCCCGACTGCGGGCGTCGTCGATCGCCTCCTTCATGGCGGCCTCGACGTCGGGATCCGGACACGCGCACTCGGAGGTCTCCACAGCCTCCCAGTCGATCTCGACGGGAGAGACACCCGCGGCGCCCACGGTGACCTGCATGCCCCCGATACTGCGCACGAATCCGTGCACTTCGACACCAACCACTCCGAGAAGGGCTCGCGCCAGCGCACCGGCGGCGACCCGAGCCACGGTCTCGCGTGCGCTCGCGCGCTCCAGTACGTCGCGCGCGTCAGTATGACCGAATTTGGCCATGCCGGCCAGGTCGGCGTGCCCGGGCCGCGGAACGGTCACGGGCTCGGGGGTCCAGCCGGGCTGTGGCTCCGGCTGCATGCTGGGGCGCCAGTTCTGATGGTCTGCGTTCTCCACGAGTAGGGATACCGGGGTGCCGAGAGTCCGGCCTAGGCGGATACCGGCCAGGATGCGAACGCGGTCTGGCTCGATCGCCATCCTTCGGCCACGTCCGTATCCCCGTTGCCGTCGCCGGAGATCTCGATCGATGGTAGCGGGTTCCAGAGCCAATCCGGCGGGGAGCCCTTCGACTATGCAGATCTCGGCCGGGCCATGGGACTCGCCCGCACTGCTAAAGCGTAAGCGCTTCACCCAAGTACCCCCTCTCCCAGACACACCGACGGCGCCCGAAAAGGCGCCGTCTCCCAACTCCCGATCACCTCTCCATGCCCGACCCTACTTGAGGAACTCCTGGCCCACGGTGAGCGTACGGGTCTCGCTGCCGTGCAGGAAGACCACCGTTTGTTCATCCGCATCTATCGACACCACCTTGATCTGACCCCAAGTGGTGGTGACGACGTCACCCTCACGCTTGTCTTCGTACACGGTGTCGTCGACCTCGAAGGTCACCACGGGGACCCCGTTCACGACGTCGATGCTGAGGACCTTCAGGCTGTGAAGAGCGTTGTTCACTCCGCTCGGCTTCGTCGTTGTGGTGCTGCCGCCGGTCGTGCCGGTTGTCGAACCACCGGTGGTAGACGTCGTGGAGCCGCCACCCCCACCGGAGGTCGAGGTCGTGGCTGTAGTCGGCGGAACCGCCTGCTGTTTGAAAGGATCCTTGCTCTGGAACGTTGACAACTCATCCAGTGCGATGTATCCGGTATCGCCGGTGACATCCGCGGGCGGAGCAGTGTTCACAGTGACGGTCGACAACGTCGTGACCGCTGCCTCCTCTCCGGCGACACACCCTCCCACCAAAAGCGCAAGGGCCAGCACCAAGAGGAGCGTGCTAAACCCGGTTCTCACCAATGTCTGGTTCATAGTGGCTGGACCCTCTCTATTGCGCCGTCGCCGGGACCGGACCCTGCTGGAAGGCATACAGCGTGAGCCCGACCGTCAACCTCGGCGACGGCTTCGCTATGTCATCCGCGACGAGAGCCAGGCTCAGCGTCTTCACAGTGAGGATACGTCCCGGCCCAGCCGCCATCTGCTCGGCGCGGTAGATGAAATCGTTCAGATCGAAGAACGTGCCCGTGAACGTCAGAACCAAAGGCACGGTCTGATAGAGGCCCGAATCGGTGGGCGCGCTCGGGCTGATAGTCATGAAATCGATGCCCGACTCGGTGGCAAGATCTTGGATCTGCAGCAGCAGGCTGGGCAGTTCCGTTCGTTGGGGCATCATCTTCGCGAGCTCGATCAGGCGCCCTTCGTTCCGCTGTGCGTCGAGTTTGGTGCGCTCCAGAATCGCCAACTGTGCCTGATTCTGGGTCAATTGCGTGCGCTGGTCCTCGATCTGCACGCCGACGTCCGCGATGCGGGTGCGCAGCGGACTCAGGACGAGGAACCAGTACCCCAGAACGATGACCAGAAGCAGCAATCCACCCAAGATGTAGATATTCCTGCGGCTCATTCCGCCTCCACCTCGACCTGACTGACCGGCAGTTGGGTGTCGGGCGCCTGTTCGTTGTGGATGGCGGCCTGCAGGGTGAAGCCGCGCACGCCCTTGGTCGGATCGACCTGGCCACTCGGTGCACCCGCGGAGCCAAGTGAGACCGTGCTCACAGCCGGTATCTGCTCAAGCCGGACGAGGAGACGAGCCACATCTTCGAAGCTGTACGTATTGCCGACAAGGGCAAGGCTGCCGAGAGTCTCCGCCGCGGAGGCGCTCCCCTGCGCCTGGAGCTCCGGACTCAACACCGGCGGCGGATCAGAAGCCGTGAGGCTCAGAGTCCCCATCCACACGTTCTCGGGGACGACCAAGCTCAAATCGCCCAAGATCTGTGACACGAGCGTACGGCCGACGTACACCTGCCTCACTACGTCTTCGACCGCCGCCCTCCTCTCGTCCAGTTCCTGATATTGCCGGAGCGAGGCCAACTGTGCCTCAAGTTGCTGATTCTGGACCTGGAGGTCGGCAAGTTCGGCCTCCTTGTCGGATAGCGCACCGTTGAAGAAGAGATAGCTGAGGACGATCACACCCACGACCAGGATAGCCGTTCCGACCAGGGCCACGAGGCCTGTATCGGTCTCAGTGCGTTTCCGCCGCTCACCAGGAACCAGGTTGATGCGTCTCTCCACGCTATTCCACCTCGTCCAGTGCGAGTCCGATGGCCACAGCAAGGCGCGGAGCGATCGCCATCAGAGCCTCGGCGTCGATGTCGGCGGCGACCTCCGCCACTTTCAACAAAGGATTCCCAACGATGACCCGGATACCCAGCGCCTCTGTCAGGTAGGAATCAAGGTTCCTGAGGAGGGCGCCCCTCCCTGTCAGAACCAACTCTTCAACATGCGTCGTGTAGTCCTGGCTCTGGAAGTAATCGATGGACCGTCTGATCTCATCAGCCAGTTCGTCAGCGGAACCGCCGAGGACGGCACCGACCTCTTCGATCGTGGTAGGGCCATACGTTTCAACGTCGGGCTCGTAGGTTCCGGGTAGTCCGATACCCTCGATCAGCCGATCAGCGTCTTCGGCCTCGATACCCTGATGTTCCATGAGCGCCCGCCTGAAATTGTCGTGCGCGAACCCGATGGTGCGAGTGAACTTCGGGACTCCTTCGAACGCCACGACGAGATTAGAGATAGAGGACGATATGTTCACGACGCCCAGTGGGCGCCTCGTATCAGCGCCCTGATCCACGAACGACACGGCGGGGCTCAGAGCCCTGACGAGTGCGAAAGCCGATGCGTCGATCCCCGCTACTTTCAGGCCCGCCTTGTCGGCCGCCCGGAGAAAACCCTCGACCATGTCGCGCTGGGCGGCCACCAGAAGGACTCTCTGCTTTGGCACACCATCCTGGTCGACGAACCGAGCGACCACCTGGAAATCCAGGACCGCCTCGGCTACCGGGATGGGAATGTAGTCCTGAGCCTGGAACTCGATTGCCCCTCGCAGTTCTTCGTCGCTCATTTCGGGCGTCTCGATGTTCCGGACGATCACCTTCTGGTTGCCGACCCCAAGGTTCACCACGTTGCCCTTGAGCTTCGATCCGCGTATGAATCCCCTCAGTTCGTCGGCAAGGGCGTCAGGATCGACCACCTCACCCTCGAACACGAGCCCTTCGGGGATTGGTCGCTCGTGATACGCCTTCAGCACAGCTGCCGGCGGTTGCCCACGAAGCTGCACGCCGATGATGCTCGACTTACCTACGTCGAGGCCTATCAAGTCTTTCTTTCCTCCGAACAAGCCCATGCTCACCGAACCTCGAGCCCAGATTTCTACGCTCCGTCCAAACCCTCCACCGCAGCACTAGCTTCGTTCGACAAACATCGCGCGGATTCCTTCAGCCCAGGGAACTTGGCACCTGGTGGCCCTCCCGCTCCGGCTAATCTACTCGGCCGCAGGGCGGGTGTCAAACCGTCTAGAGCCCACCTAGTGGCGCGCCATGCACTCAAACGAGCGGAAGCGCCATCTGATACGGCGGATGCACATCGGCCTTCTCCCGAAAGGACACGGAGCGGCAGAATCGCTCGCTGAGAGCATCCCATCAAAACTCCACTTCCACTTGATGGCTAGGTTGCAAGACTCAAGTACAGATTGAGGACCTGGTGGCCGACCAGCCCCGCCACAACGCTGCCGAAAGCAAGGTAAGGGCCGAAAGGGATGCGATCCTTCCGACTCTTCAATCTGAGGGCAATCAACAAGGCGCCGCCGAATCCACCGACCAAGAATCCAACGAACAGCGCGACCACGGTGCTGGAACCAAGGACGGCCCCCATCATGAGTGCCATCTTCACGTCGCCCATGCCCATGCCGCCTCTCCACAAGAGGCCCAGAACGAGAAGGAAAAGTGATCCGCCCAGCGCGGCGAGGAGAAATTCCCACCAACGGCTGGGATTGAGCGCTATGGAAGCAACGAGGGCGACGAGCGTCCCGGGAAGCACGATCTTGTCTGGGATCCGAAAGTGATCGATGTCGATGAACGTGATGGCCACCAGGGCGGCGAAGAACGCCATCATGATAAGGGTGCGTGCACTGGGACCGTACACGGCGTAGGCTCCCAGGAACAGTGCGCCCGTGAGAGCCTCCACCGCCGGATAACGCCACGAGATCGATTCCCCGCAGTCTTTGCAGCGCCCACGAAGGACGAACCATCCCACGATGGGGACGTTGTGATACCAACGGATGGGACTCTCACAACTAGGACAGTGGGAGCCGGGTGAACTCAAAGATAAGCCTTCAGGTAACCGGTATATGACCACGTTCAGGAAGCTGCCGATCACAGTGCCGAGCAGCAAGGAGCAGAAGCCCAGATAGGCGTCCAACCACGTCATCAGAAACGAGAACTCCGCATGGCTCGGCCACTCCTCCGCTTCAAGAACGCGCATCATGCTTGGTATCGGCCTCAGGGCGCTCTCCTTGAGCCCTCGTCACCCATGACACGGGCGTTCCCCTTCGGCGACATGAGTGTACCGGTGCAGACGGAAGCGCGCAAAGCGGTCCAAGGTACCAGATTGGCGTGGGACGTGCTCGGACGTCGGCCTGTCTACCGGATTCAGGCAGCTTTCCCGTCAGGCACACCGACCGCGTCGCCCTCCTTGAGGCAGGCCAGCATCGCCGGCACGATCCGAGGCATGAGAAGAGGCAGCATGTTGGGCATGAGCGCCGCCATGTTGATTTCCGACCTAGAGAGTGAGAGCCGGGTCTCCGGCTCCTTCACCCAACCTCGTCAGGTCACATGGATGGTTCCCAAATCCAACCGCCGGCTTCGAGAACGATCCTGAGAGAGCTCTTCCCCGAGTCCGTCATAGGTCCGAGCGGTGGGCGCAGCGGGCCGGCAGGCAGCTCCATCCATTCCAACGCCTGTTTGACCGGGATGGGGTTGGGTTCAAGGAATAGAGCCTGCACGACGGGCATCGTGTGGAAGTGGATCTCGCGGGCACGCTCGAGATCCCCGGCCCATACCGCCTCGCACATCTCCTTTGCTTCACGGCCGATGACGTGCGCGACCGCGGCGATGGCCCCCGAGGCTCCCAGGCAGAGAAGCGGGTAGGTCATTATGTCCTCACCCGAGTAGACCTGGAAGGTTTCTCGATCGGTCGCCCGAAGGATGGTCATTGCCTGGACCAGGTCTCCGGAGGCGTCCTTGAGGCCCACGACCTGGGGCACTTCCTCCCATAGGCGGATGATGGTAGCCGGATCTATGTTGCGTCCGGTGCGACCCGGGATGTTGTACAAGATCATGGGCAGATCTGCGGCTTCACCGATTGCCTGAAAGTGCTTGAAGATACCCTCCTGCGACGGCTTGTTGTAGTACGGGCAGACCTGGAGGGTCGCTGCGGCTCCCGCCTTCATGGCGCTCAGGGTGAGCTCGATCGCCTCACGGGTACTGTTGGACCCGGCACCGGCGATCACGGGTACGCGGCCGTCGACGTACTCAACGACCAGGCGCACCACCTCTTCGTGTTCCTCGTGGCTAAGCGTTGGAGATTCGCCGGTGGTGCCGCAGGGCACCAGCCCGTCGCACGGCATCTCTTCCACATAGAAATCTACCAGTCGGCGAAGCCCCTCCCAATCAATAGTCAGGTCGTCATGAAAGGGCGTGATCAGCGGAAGGATGACGCCTCGCAAACCCCACTCGAGCTTCTCGATCACTGGATCCCCCTCATAAGAACACTCATCTTGGACGCAGCTCGGCATAAACACGGGCTTGTAGGCACTCTATCCGGTTTCGACCACTCTCCGCAAGACCGGGCTCTGACTGCAGCAACAATGAGAGCCCGCCATCACTGGCGGGCTCTCATAAGAATCCCGGCGGCGTCCTACTCTCCCACACGGTCTCCCGTGCAGTACCATCGGCGCTGAGAGGCTTAACTTCTCTGTTCGGAATGGGAAGAGGTGTTTCCCTCTCGCCATAGCCACCGGAAACATCGAAATCTCTGTAAAGCGGGGCTCCCGCCCACCTTCAAATCTACATAGTGGCATAAGTGATATTCAAGTCAAGACCTCGACCGATTAGTACTGGTCTGCTGAAGACATTGCTGTCCTTACACATCCAGCCTATCAACCTGGTGGTCTTCCAGGGGTCTTACCCAGTTAACCTGGTGGGAGATCTCATCTTGGGGTCTGCTTCCCGCTTAGATGCTTTCAGCGGTTATCAGATCCAGACGTAGCTATCCAGCGGTGCCGTTGGCACGACAACTGATACACCAGAGGTCTGTTCATCCCGGTCCTCTCGTACTAGGGACGAGTCCCCTCAAATCTCCT
>JBBRDB010000099.1:0-9301 GCA_038204345.1 Thermoleophilia bacterium
GACCAGATCGTGCCGGTAGACGTCTACGTGTCGGGCTGCCCGCCCCGTCCGGAGGCGCTCATCGACGGCATCCTTGAGCTCGAACGCATCATCACCGGGACAGCGGAGGTGGACTCCCCATGAGCGGACCCGCTGCCCCACCGACAGCCGGCGACTCTATTGTCACGCCGTCAGCGACGGTCTCCCCTTCTCCCACACAGGCCGGCAAGGACAGGCTGCTCGAGACCCTCCGCACGCAGCTGGGTGCGGCCCTGATCGGCTACCACGACGGGGACGACGGCGTAGTGTGCGTGCGGGTGCAGTTCTCAGGTTATCGGCACGCCGCGGAGATAGTGCGGGCGCAGGGGATCGACCGTCTCGATTTCATCACCTGCGTGGATTGGCGTGACCACCTGACGCTCACGCTGCAGGGCTACGGCGTCGAGAACCGGCTCCAGGTGCGGCTGAGCACGCGTGTCGCTCGTGACGGGCAGGAAGTCCCCACAGTGACCGATCTCTGGTCGCTGGCCGATTGGGAGGAGCGAGAGACATACGACCAATTCGGCCTCGTCTTCGCTGGCCACCCCGATCTGCGGCGTCTCCTGAACCCGGACGGCTGGGAAGGGCACCCGCTGCGAAAAGATTACGTGGATCGGGTGTCGATAACCCGGCCCCAGTACTTCTGAAGCCCATGGAGACCCCGATGGGACCCAACCCGCAGATGCCTCCGGATGTCCCCGAAAGGGCGGTTCCCGAGGGTGATTTCCGGGCCGCGGACGACGTCCAGGATTTTCTCATCAACATCGGCCCCCACCACCCAGGCACGCATGGCGTCATGCGGCTGGTCACCCGTCTCGACGATGAGAAGGTCGCGGGCCTGGACGTGCGCATCGGTTACATGCACCGTTCCTTGGAGAAGATCGTCGAAAACCGCACCTATCCCCAGGTGATCGCCTTCACCGATCGCACTGCCGACTATCTGGCGGCGATGCACAACGATTGGGTGTACTGCTTGGCGGCCGAGCGGCTGCTGGGCATCTCCGTCCCGGAGCGCGCAGAATATCTGCGCGTCATCGTGACCGAGATCAACCGCATGGCAAGTCACCTGATTTCCATTGGAGCACTCGGCCTCGACACAGGCGCTCCGACCTACTTCCTCTGGTGTTTCGAGGCCCGCGAACGCCTGGTCCGTCTCTTGGAGGAGATCTGCGGAGCGCGGCTCACGTATGTCTACCTGAGGCTGGGCGGCGTCATCTATGACGCGCCTCCGGGCTGGTTCGAGCGGGTGCGCGGCGCGCTCCGCTCCGTGATCGACGAGTTCCCGTCGTACCGCAAGCTCTTCCACGACAACTACATATGGCACGAGCGCTCAAAGGGCATAAGCACCTTGACCCCCGAGGAGGCCCTGCGCATCGGGGCGCAGGGTCCGGTGTTGCGGAGCACCGGATATCGCTGGGATCTGCGCAAGGACATGCCCTACTCCATCTACGACCGTTTCGATTTCGACATACCCGTGGGGACTACCGGCGACGTCTACGACCGCACCGAAGTCCGTGTCGACGAAATGATCGAGAGTGCGAAGATCATTCAGCAGGCCATCGAGGATATCCCTGAAGGTCCGTTCCTGGCCGATCGCATCCCGCGCATCCCCACGCCGGCGCCTGGAGAGGCCTACGCTCGGCTTGAGTCACCGCGAGGAGAGATCGGGTGCTACCTGGTGAGCGACGGAGGTCCGAAGCCCTACCGCATGAAGTGGCGAGGAGCCTCGTTCCACAATGTCGCCATGCTCCCGGCCCTGGCGGTGGGATACACCCTATCGGACCTCATCAACATCGTGGGGACCCTCGACCCGGTGATGGGAGACGTGGACAGGTGAGCTGGGAGAGCCTGCTAAAACCCTGGGTGGGTATGGCCCGTGGCCACATGGAGACGCTGAAACAGATGGTCTCCCCTCCAGTCACCCGCATGTACCCGAAGGAACCGGCGCAGCTCTCACCCCGCTGGCGCGGACCACTCCGCCTGCGTGGGGTCATGGACCACGAGCCGCCTCCTGTGACAGATGCGGAGCCGCTCGGATTCAACGATCTTATGACCGAACTGCACGAGCAACGGCGAATAGCCCCGTGTCAGGGCGGCTGCCCGGCCAACGTCGACGCTCGAGGCCAGAACGCGCTGGTCGCGGCCGGAAGATACATCGAAGCCTATAACCTCGTGCGCCGCCGGAACGTCCTGCCCGCGGTCCTCGGTTACGTCTGCAACAACCCGTGCGAAGACGTGTGCCGTCGATCCTTCCTCGACGACCCCATCGCCATCAGACAACTCCACCGGGACTGCTACGAGGTCTACGATCGCGAGGCGCGCTTCCCGGGACACCTCGAGAACCTCGTGTATCGGCCGGAGCACGTGGCCGTCATCGGCGCGGGTCCGGCCGGCATCGCCGCTGCCTACGACCTGGTTCAGATGGGCTACCGCGTCACCGTCTACGAGCGTGAACGCCTCCCCGGGGGGTTGTTGGTCACGAGCGTGCCCCTGTACCGCCTCGACCGCAAGGTCGTGGCTCAAGAGATCGCCGACATCGCCGAACTGGGCGTCGAATTCAGCTTCGGGGTCAATGTGGGGGTCGACATCACCCTCGAGCGACTCCGGGCCGAGCATGACGCGGTCGTTGTCGCCGCCGGTTACACCGGCGGCCGGGTCCTTCCCATACCCGGCCACGAAGCCGAAGGTGTGTGGTCGGCCATCGACTTCCTCTACGCCTACTGCATGGGCGAGGATCCGAAGGTGGGGCCGGAGGTGGTGGTCATCGGCGGAGGCGATGTGGGGTGCGATTGCTCGCGCAGTGCGCTCCGATGCGGCGCCACCCTGTCCATGCAGGCGCACGTGGAGGACCGCGAAGGCATGCCCGCTCAGGAGGTGGAGGTCTCCGGCGCGATCGAGGAGGGCGTCGTGCTCCTTTCCGAGTGGGGACCCGACGAGATCCTCGTGGAGAACGGTAAGGTGGCGGGCATACGGCTCAGGAAGGTGGCTTCACGCTTCGACGCGAGCGGGAAATGGGACCTCAAGTACTCCGATGAGGTCACGGAGTTAGCCTGCCAGAGTGTGATCTTCGCCGTCGGCCAGAGGCTAAATGTGGATTTCCTGAAGGGATCGGGTGTCGAGTTCGATGCGCAGGGCCGGCCTCTGTGCGACCAGAGCACCGGAGCCACGGCGCTCGACGGCGTCTTCCTCGCGGGCGACCTCGCCACCGGCCCCCGCACCATCATCATCGCCATCGGCCAGGCCCACGAGACGGCGCTGTCCGTGCATCGTCATATCCAGGGGCTACCCCTCACGGAAGGCAGACGCCCTCCGGTGCACCCGCCCGAGTACTACCTGGAAAAACCCTATGCTCCCAACCCACCTGATTTCGAGCATTTTGGGCCGGGTGGACGCCGTGTCCACATGCCCGAGTCGAACCCCCGCGTGCGCGTCCGCACGGGTGAACAGGTGGAACTGGGATGGCCCAAAGGCGACGGACACCGTGAAGCCATCCGCTGCATGCGCTGCCAAACACACGTATGCGTGGCATGCACCTTGTGTGCTCGGGTATGCCCTGACAACTGCATCGATGTCGCCGGCCACGATACTGGATTCGAGCGTCGCGTAGAGCGCTACGACTTCATGATGGAGTGGTGCTGCTTCTGCGGATTCTGCCAGGACGTGTGCCCCACACAGACGCTGAGCCTAGCCGCCGACTTCGACTATGCCGAGCGAGAACGACGCGAGTTCTTCTATGACCGGGAGAAGATGCTCCGGCCGTTCGATAAGCCGGACGAGATGCCCAACAAGGACGGCCTTCCGTGACCGCGGACCCAGTATCCCGCCGCACCGCCGGCGGAGACGCGCGGCGCCGCCGAGCACCACGGGGGAGCGCCTGGTGGCGCGTGGTCCTCAAAGCACTCGTCGCCGCATTCGTGCTGGCCCCGATCCTGACCGTCGCGTGGCCGGCGCCCGGTCTGGGCTCGGCCGAATTCCTGCTGGTCGACGGCACACCCGTGATGGTGGGCCCGGGGACGACGGTGGCGCAGGTGGCCGATGCGCGCCACGTTGCCCCGACGCCCGGCGCGAAGCTCGACGTGGCCGGCGACGTGATCGTTCTCGGCGGGGGCAACCCGGGCACGGTCGAGGTGGATTCGTCAGCCGCCCCTCTCGATCTGACCCTCCACGACGGGTCGGTGATAACCACCCGGCGCGGAGGCGACCACTTCGAGCTCTTGATCAGAGAGACCGCCACCATCCCCCACGAGTCGCGCTCAGAAGGCAGTGGGGTCGTTGTAGCGTTGGTACAGAAGGGCTCTGATGGCGAGCGCGAGACGTTCGTGGGAGACACGACCAATCGCAAGGTGGCGGAGTTCGTCACTCGCGAGCCCGTGGACGCGGTATTGCGGCGCAGTCCCGGGGTGGCGGCCGGCCAAAAGGCGGTCGCCTTGACCTTCGACGACGGCCCAAGCACGTTCACCCCTCAGATCTTGGCGGTGCTGGCCGAGAAAGGGACATCCGCCACCTTCTTCTGGGTGGGCAACGTCGCCGCCGGCCGCCCCGAGATGATCGGCACGGCCCGCAACGCGGGGCATGAAGTCGAGAACCACTCGTGGAGCCACGCCGACCTCACCAAGCTCAGTCCAGAGGCCATCAGGTCCGAGATCTCCCGCGCCGAGCAGACGCTTGGAGGCACACGGTTCCTACGGCCCCCCTACGGCGCCTATAACTCGACCGTCGCCGAACAGGCGGGTACGCTCGGGCAGCGATTGGTGTTGTGGGATGTGGACACGCTCGATTGGAAGATCCGCGACGCATCGTCGATCGTGTCACGCGTGCAGGCGGCGGTTCGTCCCGGAGCGGTGATACTCATGCACGATGGTGGGGGCGATCGATCGCAGACGGTCGCGGCTCTGCCCGCGGTCATCGATTGGCTACTGAACCAGGGCTACGCCCTGACTACCGTCCAGCACCTTACAGATTGAATATCTTACGTACTGATGGTGTCGAGTTTGGACCCAAACCGTCCGGGAAACAACAGTCGCAATGACGCGGCCCAAGGGGACCGTCACAAGCGAGTGGCGCTACGTGAGGAGTGAGATGCTGGTTTCAACCGAGCGTTTGGATGGCTTGCCGTTGGTCATAGTAAGCGGAGAGATCGACCATGGGAGTTCTGGGACTCTCCAGACAGAGTTGGATCCCGTCCTCGA
The DNA here is from genome assembly GCA_038204345.1 of Thermoleophilia bacterium. GTDB lineage: Bacteria > Actinomycetota > Thermoleophilia > RBG-16-64-13 > RBG-16-64-13 > JAHJSA01. The sequence goes on from JBBRDB010000099.1 coordinate 5,208, forward strand.
CGAAGGGGCTACGATAATCCTGCTTGATCTCAGCGACGTCACCTACATCGACTCCGGGGGAATCTCGGTGTTACTGTCTGCCGTACGTCGACTGCGTAACGAAGGCTGGCTGGCAGCGGTCAACCCGAACGCGAACGTGCGCAGACTCTTCGAGATAGTGGGCCTCAAGGCAGATCAGGGGTTCCGGCTGTTCGACGACAGAGAAGCGGCTGCGGCCGCCGTCCAGAAGCTGACGGAACAATGAGCATGAGTGGCACCTCACGCTGCCGCACGATTTCCGTAGCGCCCGACGCGGTCCGACTGGCAGAGATCCGCCGCTTCGTCGAGGAGACGGCGGTGGAGGCGGCTCTCGACGAGGAGAAGATCTTCGACCTCAAGGTGGCGGTCTCTGAAGCCTGCGCCAACGCGGTCGAGCACTCTGGCGGCGAGCACGCACCTCTCGAGATCTGCGCGTTCGTCTACTCCGACCGGATCGTATTCGAGGTCAGCGACAGCGGCGACTTCCGCGTGCCGGCCGCTCAACTCCGCTCCGGCCGCGACAATCGGGGGCTCGGTCTTCCCCTCATGGCGGCGCTCATGGATGAGGTGTGTATCTCGAAGACGCCTCGCGGAGGCACCAAGGTCGCACTCTCTCTTCTTCTCTAAGGGCTCAATCCCGGCTCACGCCGCCGGCCGTGGACCTATCGTGGCCGGCCGTCGGCTGACCCGAGGGTCCGGTTGGAGCCCCCCCCGGCCCCTGAGCTCCTGTGGTCGGCCCACGCACCAGAGAGGCCACCGCTCCCAGAACGCAGATGATCACGGCTATCCAGAAGACGTCGTGGGCGGCGCTCAGGAAGGCCTGCCTCGCAGCCTGCTCGGGTCCCAGGGCGGCGATCGACGGCCGCAGCAGGTAGCCGGGCTCCCGAACGGCGAGCACCACGGCGGCCAGCGACACACCGAGCACCATCCCCACGTTTCGCGCCATGGCCACCGTGCCCGAGGCTATGCCCAGCCGGTGGCGAGGCACTGAGCCCATCAAGGCGCTGGAGTTCGGGGATTGGAACAGAGCCATGCCCACGCCCACCGCCGATAACCTGAGGAGTATGCCCATCACCCCCGTGTCCACGCTCAGGCTCGTGAGCGCCAGCAGCCCGGCGGCGCTCACGAGCAGCCCGGTGGTGCTCAAGAGGCGCGAGCCTATGCGATCGGACAGGGACCCGGATACGGGCCCCAACAGCGCCATGGCCGCCGGGATGGGCGTCAGCAAAAGTCCGGCGTGAGCCACTGTGAAGCCCCGTGTCTCGATGAAATAGAAAGGCATGAGAAAGATGACCGACGCCACGACCACGTAGCTGGCGAGTGCGCTCGACGCCGCCGCGCTGAAAAGACGGTTGCGGAACAGAGTGAGATCCAAAACCGGCTGGGCGACGTTGGTCTCGGCGACGACGAAGAGTACCGCGCCTGCCAGTGCGGCCCCGAGCAGGCCGAGGACCAACGGTGACCCCCAACCCCAGCCGTTGCCCTTGGAAAGCGCTAGTAACAGCGGGAACAAGGCGAAGAACGAGAGCACAGCTCCATATGGATCGAAGCGCTGAGCGCGCGGCTTCTCGAGATCGAGCACCCGCAGAGCAAGGGAGAAGGCTGCGATGCCGATGGGAAGGTTGATCAGGAACACCAGGCGCCACCCGCCGGCCGCGATCAACAGACCGCCGAGGGTGGGGCCCACGGCCAGGCCTGCCGACACCGATACTCCCACCAATCCGAGAGCCTTCCCACGCTCCGTGGGCGGAAAAGTCTGCGTGATGATCGCCGGGCCCACGGCGAAGAGCATGCCTGCGCCGATGCCCTGAACGGCTCGAAAGGCCACCAACGCCCAGATGTCCCACGCGAGAGCGCAGGTCGCCGATCCCACCACGAATACGGCGAACCCGGTGAGGTAGAGGGGCTTGAGCCCGATGATGTCGCCCAGGCGGCCGAAGGTGAGGAGCAGGGTGCTGATGGTGAGGAGGTACGCCAGCACTACCCACTCCACCGAGGTGATACCCACGCCGAATTGGCGTGTGAGCGTAGGCAGCGCGATGTTGACGACACTGCTGTCGAGCGGACCCATGAAAGTGCCCACCATCACCGCGGTGAGCACCCACCATTTGGCCGTTCCTTTAGTGGGTCCCCCCGGCGCTGCGGACCGCGGATCGGCAGGCGCCCCAGGGGCCGGGTTCATCCGCGCTCGCTGGATGAGCGGCGAACGACGATCGTGGGCTGCATCCTCTCGCGCATGCGACCCACGACCGCGCTCGCCAGCGTACCCCGCGAGTTCAAGTCGCCGAGTAGCGACTCCAGCCGCTCTTCCGGCACCGCGATGAGCATTCCACCGGAGGTCTGCGCATCGGCGGCAAGAAGCTTCTCATGCTCCTGGAAGCCGTCCCCCCACTCGACGCGAGGCGACACGTATTCCAGATTCCTCCGGGTGCCACCGGGCACGGCGCCGCTTATGGCCAGGTCCACGGCTCCGGGGAGCCACGGCAGAGCATCGAACCACAACTCGGCGGTCAAAAAGCTGCCGTCGCACATCTCCAGAAGATGTCCCAGCAGGCCGAAGCCGGTGACGTCGGTCATGGAATCCGCGGCCGCCGTCAGGGCGGCCGCGGCCGCGTCGCGGTTCAACTCAGTCATGGAGCGCGTGGCCGCCGCCACGACCTCCGGATCGGCGACCCCTCGTTTGATGGCGGTGGCCACGACACCCGTGCCCAAAGGTTTAGTCAGGACCAGCACGTTTCCCGGTTTCGCCGTCGCGTTCGTGACGTAAGCGGAGGGGTGCACCGTCCCGGTGACGGCGAGCCCATACTTGGGTTCGCGGTCGTCGATGGTGTGTCCCCCCACGATGGTCATGCCCGCTTCTCGAGCCACGTCTGCTCCGCCCAGGAGTATCTGGGCCAGCTGATCGAGGGGCAGGATATCAACCGGGAACGCGACGATGTTCAGGGCTATGAGGGGCTTGGCCCCCATCGCGTAGATATCCGAGAGCGCGTTCACCGCGGCTATGCGGCCGAAGTCGTACGGGTCGTCCACCACCGGGGTGAAGAAGTCTACAGTCTGTACGAGCGCCAATTCGTCGCTGAGACGATAGACCGCGGCATCGTCCGCCGTGTTGGTGCCCACCAGCAGCGCGGGGTCATGAACGGGAGGCAGCTGGGCTATGATTCGCCCCAAGTCCTTGGGGCCGATCTTGCACGCTCAGCCGGAACCGTGCGAAAGCGTAGTCAATCGTGGCGGCTTCTGCGGCATCGACCCTCCTTCCCTTGAGACGCGGACACAGCGCACCGGCTCCCAGAGGAACCGGTGGACAAAGCTACCAGACAAGCAGGCGGGGCGCCAAGGCGCGGGGCGCCTCAACACGGCACGGATGCTCGCTGCCGGGCTCTTGCTCTCGCTTGACAGACACGCTCGCCCGCCCTAGATTCATGGCATATGATCGGCGCGATTGAGAGAAAAGACGTAGCCGCCTTCACCGCTGTGGGTCTCACCACTCGAGGCCCGTACTGGAAGTTGTCTGGAGCCTTCGCAAGGATACGGACCTGGCTGGCCGAAGCGGGCCTGGAGCCGACCGGGGCCGCTCTGGGGCTCTTCTACGACGACCCCGATCGCGTGCCCTCCTCCGACACCCGCTACAGCATCTGCTATCCCATCGACCCCTCGGCGCTCGACAACGCGCAACGGCCACTCGCGTCGGCCGACGTGCTGGCCCCCACCGAGGCGGCGGCGCTGATTCCAACGTCCGGCGACCTCATCTCACTCCTGGGATTCCCAGCCGCGTCGGCCGCCGTCGTGGAATATGAGGGTCCGGCCGCAGATTCTCCTGAAGTCTACGAACGCCTGCGCTCGTGGATCGAACGAGCCGGCTACGAACCGCAGGGCCCACCGCGCGAGATCTACCTCGCCGAGCCCGGCACATTGGCTGCGGGACTCATGCACGTGGAGGTGCAGCAGCCGCTTGCCGTCGTCATGGCTCCCGAGGGATGACTATCCATAGGACCAAGTAGGCAAGGGCGCCGCTGCCACCCAGCAGGGTCGCGAGCACCCAAAGCACCCGTATGAGCGTGACGTCGAAATCGAGG
>JBBRDB010000100.1:0-9278 GCA_038204345.1 Thermoleophilia bacterium
CGGTAAGATTCCGAAAGGTATTTTGATGGTTGGTCCTCCTGGTACGGGCAAAACGCTCCTCGCCAAGGCAGTCGCGGGTGAGGCGGATGTGCCGTTCTTCTCCATCTCGGGCTCCGACTTCGTGGAGATGTTCGTGGGCGTCGGTGCCAGCCGCGTCCGTGACCTTTTCGAGCAGGCCAAACAGAACCAGCCCTGCATCATCTTCATGGACGAGATCGATGCGGTGGGCCGACATCGTGGCGCCGGCATGGGCGGCGGTCACGACGAACGCGAGCAGACCTTGAACCAGCTGCTCGTCGAGATGGACGGGTTCGAGGCGAACGAGAGCATCATAATGATCGCGGCCACCAACCGGCCCGACATCCTGGACCCGGCCCTGCTGCGTCCCGGCCGGTTCGACCGTCAGATCGTGGTGGACCGCCCCGATCGTGAGGGCCGCCGGGCGATCCTCGAGGTGCACAGCAAGGGCAAGCCTCTCTCGCCGGACATCGATCTGGGCGTGCTCGCCGCCTCCACCGCCGGTTTCACCGGCGCCGACCTCGCCAATCTGGTGAACGAGGCCGCTCTCCTGGCCGCACGCCAGAATAAGAAGGTCATAGAGATGGACGAGTTGGAGGAGGCCATCCTCCGCGTCGTGGCCGGTCCGGAGAAGAAGTCCCGCCTCCTCAACGAGGAGGAGCGACTGATCACCGCGTATCACGAGACGGGTCATGCGTTGGTGGCTCATTTGCTTCCCAACGCTGATCCGGTTCACAAGGTCTCCATCATCAGCAGGGGGCAGGCCCTCGGGTACACCATCACGTTGCCCACCGAAGACAAGTTCATGGTGAAACGCGGCGAGATAATGGACAAGCTCGCGCACATGCTCGGCGGCAGGGTAGCCGAGGAGATCCGCTTCGACGACATCACCACGGGTGCTTCCAACGATCTCCAAAGAGCCACTGAGACGGCTCGGCGCATGGTCACGCAGTACGGCATGAGCGAGAACCTCGGTCCGCTCACCTTCGGACATGATGCGGCTCAGCCGTTCGTGGGCCGTGAGTTCGGTCAGGGGCAGGAGTATTCCGAAGAGACAGCCCAGCGCATCGACGCCGAGATCCGCCGGGTCATAGACGAAGCCTACAGCTCGGCCACCCGGATACTGCGGGAGCACCGAGCCGATCTTGACAAGGTGTCGCAGCTTCTGATGGAACGCGAGACTATCGATCGCGTCGAGTTCGAGGCGCTTCTCAATGGGGCGGACCCCGACGAAGTGTTCAAGGTGCGCGATGAGAAGAACGCCTTGAAGGCCGAGGAGAAGAAGAAGCGCGACGAGCAACTACGTGCCCGCGAGAAAGCCAAGGCGCGTGAGCGCGAAGGGTCGGAGCTTGAGGCCGGCATCGGCGCTACTGGAGTGGCTACTTTAACCGAGGAAGACTCTTCCGCGGACGCAGGCGTCTCGCCGGAGGATGCCGCAGACGAAGCCACGGGGGATGGAGACTTGTCGGCCGAAGCGGCCGAGGACGATCACTCGGCGTCGCCCGAGGCCACCGAACCCGCCGAGGACGATCATCCGGCGTCGCCCGAGGCCACCGAACCCGCCGAGGACGATCACTCGGCGTCGCCCGAGGCTCCCGAAGCCGCCGAGGACGATCACCCTGAATCGTCCGATGCCGCCGACCCCGCGGAAGAGGATCAGCGGAGCCGGGATGGGGAGCGGGTGTGAGTGCGGAGGAAGACGGGGGCGCTGTAGGGACCGCCGCGGCCTGGCGAGGCCACCTGGATCTAGACAAGATCGAGCAGGGCATCAAGCTGGTGCTCGAGGGCCTGGGTGAGGACGCCGCCCGCGAGGGCTTGGCGCGCACGCCGCGCCGCGTGGCTGAGATGTACCAGGATGTTCTGAGCGGCACCTACCAGAACCTCGCCGACATCGTGCAGCCCATCCCGTCGGACAAACACCAAGAACTCGTTCTCATCAAGGACATTCCCTTCCACTCTATCTGCGAGCACCATCTCACCCCGTTCTTCGGGCTTGCCCACGTAGCCTACATCCCGTCGCGCGACGGGATGATCGCCGGGCTCTCGAAACTCCCTCGTCTTGTAAAGGTCGCGGCCGCCCGGCTACAGCTGCAGGAACGGCTCACCAGCTGTATAGCCGACACTCTGGTCGAGACGCTCGACCCGGAGGGAGTCCTCGTCCTCGTGCAGGCGGAACACCTGTGCATGTCCATGCGTGGCGTGCGCGCGGTGGGCGCCCAGACTGTCACGTCCGCGGTGAGAGGTATCTTCCGCACAAGCTCCGCCACCCGGGCCGAAGTGTTGGCCCTGATAGACGCTCCTCGGAAGTAGTCGCGTGATCCCCAAAGCCGGACTCGCCCAGGTGGTCGTGCTCCGTGATGTGCACGAGGTGCGTGCTCTGATGGAGCGCATGCGGGTGTCTCCCGGCGGCGCCGACATCATGGAGAAGAAGGCCCTTTTCCGGGTGGTCAGGGTCAAGGGAATCGACATCCGCGCCGCCAACATCCTGAAGCAGGAGATGCTCTCACGTGGGGGCGAGGTCGCCACGTCGCGCGACGTGTACCAGTTGGACGGACGCGAGGCGGAGTGTTTGGTCCTCGGCACCCTGACGCAGTTCGAGCGGCTTCTGCCGAAGCTGAGGCAACAACCGTTCGGTCTGCGCAACCTGGCGGCCTCCATCGAGGCGGCGCTCGCGCACTACGACACGCACGTCCCCGCGTTCCATTCGGGTCTCGATCTGAAGAAACGGCCGCGTGTCATGGGCATCCTGAACGTGACACCTGACTCCTTCTCCGATCCCGGCGATCATTTCGACCCCGAGGTGGCCGTGAAGGCGGCCTGGCGCATGGTCGACGAGGGCGCGGACATGGTGGACATCGGCGGGGAATCCACGCGCCCCGGGTCTGGCAGAGTGAACGCCGAGGAAGAGATGGGGCGCGTGCTGCCCGTGATCAAGGCTCTGGCCGGCTCGCTGCCCGTGCCGATCTCCATCGACACGTACCGGGCTTCGGTCGCCGCCGCCGCCCTGGAGGCCGGCGCTTTCATGGTGAACGACATCTCCGCCTTCCGCATGGACCCGACGCTCGCCGACGTGGTCCGCGACGCGGGGTGCCCCGCCGTCCTCATGCACATGCTGGGCGAGCCGCGGACCATGCAGGAGGACCCGACCTACGACAACGTCGTCGAGGACGTGTACGCCTTTCTTGTGGAGCGGCTTACATGGGCGGTGGAGCGAGGGGTCCCTGAGGAGAACCTGCTCGTCGATCCAGGCATCGGGTTCGGCAAGACGCTCGCGCACAACCTCGAACTGATCAGGCGCCTCGACAGCTTCCGCTCGTTGGGCCGTCCCATTGTGCTGGGCACGTCGCGCAAGCGGTTCATCGGCGAGGTCTTGGGTCTGCCCGAAGCCAAGGAGCGCGTCATCGGCACGGTGGCCACGAGTGTCATGGGCGCTCTTCACGACGTCGACATCGTCCGTGTGCACGACGTGCGCGAGAACGTCGAGGCGATCCGGCTCACTCGAGCGGTGTACCCCGAGCACGAAGGCTAACCGCTCCGGATGCCGCCAACGGAGGGAGGCAGCGTGGAGATCCACATCGACGCACTTGAAGTGTACGGCTACCACGGAGTCCTTCCCGAAGAGAAGACCCTCGGCCAGACGTTCGTGTTCGACCTGCGACTCTCGATGAAGGAGTGCGGGGGAGTGGTGTCCGACGACGTGGCCGATACCATCGACTACACCGAGGTCATCGACGTGGTCACCGAGGTGGCGGGCTGCGAGAGCTACAACCTGCTGGAGCGCCTGGCCGGCTCTATCGCTCGGTCCTTGTTGGAGAGGTTCCCCGTGGATGCGGTCTGGGTGCGCGTGACGAAGCCTCATCCGCCTATCCCGTGCGCGCTGCGAGGCGTGGGCGTGTCTCTGGAGCTGAGACGGGACGGCCGGGGGCCCGCAGTCCCCGCATCATCGGAGTAATGCCGGTGTCGGGGGGAACGGAGGTAGGCGCGGAGGGTTCCGCGGTCGCCTATCTGGGCCTGGGCTCCAATCAAGGTGATTCCAGGGCGCTTCTAGTGGGGGCCGTTCACGGACTTTCGGCCGTTCCGGGCGTGTCCGTGACACGCTCCTCGCGCTACTACCGCACCGCGGCGATCGGTCTGGAAGACCAGCCTGACTTCCTGAACTTGGTGGTGGAGATCGTCACGGGTTTCGGCCCCCTCGAACTGCTCGAAGTCGCCCAGGAGCTCGAGCGCGACGCAAGACGGGTAAGGACGGTCCGCTGGGGGCCGCGGACGCTGGATGTGGACATCCTCTGGTACGATGGCATCTTCATGGACCACGACCGTCTCCAACTGCCCCACCCTCGGATGGAGGAGCGCCGTTTCGTGTTAGAACCTCTGGCGGAGCTTGCTCCCGATCTGGTACTGGGCAGCGGCCGCACCGTGCGGGCCGCGCTCGCCGGGGTGCTCAACCAGGACGTGGTGGTGGCGGCGGACCCGACGGAGGAGTGAGGCGGCGTCATGGACTACTCGGCGATGCAGGAGGAGCTGAGGACCCTTGCCCGCGAGAAGCGCGCGGTGATCTTGGCGCACAACTATCAGCGGCCTGAAGTGCAGGATGCCGCTGACTACGTGGGCGACTCGTTGGGGCTTTCGCGACAGGCGGCCGCCTCTGAAGCGGACACCATCATATTCTGCGGTGTTGACTTCATGGCCGAGACCGCAGCCATCCTGGCGTCCACGAAGCGGGTGATCCTCCCCGAAGAGCGGGCGCACTGTCCCATGGCGGCTATGGTCGACGAAGAGGGGCTGGCGGCGCTCAAAGCCGAGCACCCAGGCGCTGTGGTGGTGAGCTACGTGAACACCTCCGCCGCAGTGAAGGCCCTCTCCGACATCTGCTGCACGAGCGCCAACGCGCCCGAGGTCGTAGCATCGGTGCCCGCAGACAGGGAGATCATCTTCACACCCGACTGCAACCTGGGCGCCTGGGTGGCGGAAAAGACGGGCCGGGAGATGATCCTGTGGAAGGGTTACTGCCCCACTCACGATCTCATCCAGCCCGAAGACATCCTTGAAGCCAAGACTCTGCATCCAGAGGCCAAAGTGGTGGTCCACCCCGAGTGTCGTCCGGACGTGACCGCGCTCGCCGACGCCGTGGAGAGCACGTCGGGCATGATCCGGTTCTGCCGGGAAGACGACGCCCAGGAGTTCATCGTGGGGACAGAGTCGGGCATGATCCATCGCCTGAGCGTGGACGTCCCGGGCAAACGCTTCTTCCTCGTGAATGACTCGGTTGTGTGCCCCACGATGAAGATGACCACCCTGCGCAAGGTCATCGAGGCTTTGCGGCGCGAGGGGCCCGTGGTCACGGTGCCTGAGGACATCCGACTCAAGGCGCTGGCCGCCGTGCGGCGGATGGTGGAGATAGGCCGGTGAACGAACCGCCCCGCCGCCCTCACCTCATCGCCCGGGGCGGCGCCAAGATCCGCTTCCGCAGCTACGACGTGCTGGTGGTGGGGAGCGGCATCGGCGGCCTCACGGCGGCCGTGGGCGCAGCCCGCAAGTGGAACGTGGCCCTGCTCACCAAGAGCACTCTGTCCGACACGACCACCTTCCTGGCTCAGGGCGGGATCGCCGCCGCTGTCAGTCCTCTTGACTCCCCCGATCTTCATCTGGCCGACACTCTCGCGGCCGGAGCCGGCCTGTGTGATGAGCGTGCGGTGCGCATACTGGTGGAGGAGGGGCCCGCCCGTGTACACGAGTTGGAGCTGCTCGGGACCCGGTTCGATCACCGGGACGGCGAACTGATCCTCGCCTCCGAAGGGGCCCATTCCGTCCCGCGCGTGGTGCGCGCCGGAGGCGACGCCACCGGGTCGGTGGTGGTGAGCGCACTCATGGACGCTCTCGCATCCGGCAGTCGGGTGGAGTTGCACGAAGGCGAGTTCGTGGTGGACCTGCTCACCGAAGACGGTGCCTGCATCGGCGTCTTGTCCCTCGATGCAGAGGGCGTTCTCACGCTCAACCATTCACGTGCCGTGGTGCTCGCCACCGGCGGCGCCGGCCAGGTGTTCTCCAGCACCACCAACCCCGACGTGGCCACCGGCGACGGGCACGCCATGGGCTACCGGGCGGGAGCGGTGCTGAAAGACATGGAGTTCATGCAGTTCCATCCCACCGCGCTTCACGTGGAAGAGAACCCCACGCTCCTCCTCACGGAGGCGCTCCGCGGGGAGGGGGCCTATCTCGTGGACGCTACGGGGGCCCGCTTCATGGTGGGCGCCCATCCTCAGGCCGAGTTGGCACCGCGCGACGTCGTAGTGCGGCGCATGAAGGAGATCATGGATCGGGACGGGACCGACCACGTGTTCCTCGATGCCCGGCACCTAGACTGCTCCTTCTTACGAGGACGCTTCCCCACTGTCTACGGCGGGCTGGAGAAGCGTGGCTTCGACCTCTGTAGTGCGCCCATCCCGGTGTCGCCGGCGTCGCACTACTTCATCGGGGGTATCGTCAGCGATGTTTGGGGCAGGGCCTCACTCCCCGGTCTCTATTCCTGCGGCGAGGTGTCTTGCACCGGTATCCATGGGGCGAACCGCTTGGCGTCGAACTCTCTGCTTGAGGGTCTTGTCTTCGGCGAGCGCATCGTGCGCGATCTGAATCGCTACCTCGCCCAGCCCAGCCGGCCGGTGCGCAAGTTCCGGCTCGACCTTCCCGAGGAGACCTGGCCCGGCAACCCGGCGGAGGAGGTAGCGCGGGTGCGGAGCACGTTGGCCCAGACCATGATGCGGTACTGTGGCATCGTGCGGGACGCTGAGGGTCTGGCGGAGGCCGCGCGCGTCATCGCGGAGCTCAGGGACTCACTGAGGCCGCCCGCCCACAACGTGGAAGAACTCGAGGTGTTCAATCTGCTTACGGTGGCGAGACTCATCGTCAAGTCGGCCACAGCGAGAGAGGAGAGTCGCGGGGTGCACCTCCGTTCTGATTTCCCGCTCACGGACGACGAGCACTGGCGTCGCCACGTGTCGGTGGGCTACGACCCGGAGAGCGACTCGACTCAGGTGCGGGTGGTGGGAAGGGCAATCGAGGCATGAGGATCGATGACACAAGCAGGGAACTCATACGGCTGGCTCTTCGGGAGGATCTGGGCGGCTACGGCGACGTGACCTCCGAGTGGACGGTGGCCGCGGATACGCGCTCCGAGGGATTCCTGGTCACACGTGACCGCGCCGTGGTCTCCGGACTCGATCTAGCCGCCGCGGTCCTCGCCGAGGTCGATGGCGCCGCGGTCTTCGAGCAATTGGTGCAGGACGCCGCCCTTGTCGAGCCGGGTGCGAGGTTGGCGCGTTTGGAGGGCGTGGCCCGCTCCCTCTTGGCGGCCGAGCGCACTCTTCTCAACGTCCTTGCTCATCTCTGCGGCGTGGCCACGCAGTCCCGCCGCTTCTCAGAGGCGGTGCCCGGCACGACCGCCGTGGTGGTGGATACGCGCAAGACCTTCCCCGGGCTCCGTGTGTGGGAGAAGAAGGCGGTGCGTGATGGTGGGTGTGCTAACCACCGCTTCGGTCTGTTCGATATGGTGTTGATCAAGGACAACCACGTGGTCGCGGGCGGCGGGGTAGCCGCCACCGTGCGCCGGGCGCGAAAGGCCGCGCCCTTCTCGATGAAGGTGGAAGTGGAGGTCGCCGACGAGCGGGGTCTGCGCGACGCTCTCGCCGCCGGAGCCGACATCGTCATGTTGGACAACGTCTCCGTGTCAGAACTACACAGGCTGGTGCGTCTGGCGCGAGAACTCGACCCCGGGGTCTTACTCGAGGCTTCGGGCCGCGTGGAACTCGATACGGTCCGCGCCGTCGCCGAGAGCGGGGTAGACATCATCTCCAGCAGCAGGCTCACGGCCGGGGCGCTGCCCGTGGACATCGGCTTTGACTTCGATCTGACCTAGGGGGAGACGCAGTGCTGCTTGCCATCGACGTCGGGAACACCCAGACCGTCCTCGGTCTGTTCGAAGACTCCGCCCTGGGCGAGGAGTGGCGCATCTCCACCGACGTGCGGCGCACCGGAGACGAATTGGTCGCGCTGCTAGAAACGCTACTGCGGGCGCGCGACCTGTGCCTTGGAGAGGTCACCGCTGTGGCGCTCTCGTGCGTGGTGCCGGTGTTGAACCGCGAGTACGGGCACATGGCGCGGCGCTATCTCGGGTTCGAGCCGCTGATCGTGGGTCCCGGCGTGAAGACCGGCATGCCCATACTCACCAGCAACCCTCGGGAGGTGGGGGCGGACCTCATCGTCGACGCCGTCGCGGCTTTCGAGACAGTAGGCGGTCCTTGCGTCGTTGTCGATTTCGGCACGGCCACCACGTTCGGTGCGGTGTCGGCGAAGGGCGAGTACCTGGGCCACGTCATCGCCCCGGGCATCCAGACGGCGATGGATGCCCTCGCCGCTCGGGCCGCGAAGCTGCCCCGAGTGGAGCTGAGCGACCCGGGGACGGTGATCGGTAAGACCACCGTCCACAGCATGCAGTCGGGAGCCGTCTTTGGTTTCGCCGGTCAGGTGGACGGCATCGTCGCGCGCATGCGCGTCGAACTCGGCGCCCCCGCTGCTGTTTCCATCGCCACCGGTGGGCTGGCACCTTTGCTGTTCGATCACGCAGCCACGCTCGACCGCCTCGACGAGCACCTCACGCTGCGAGGGCTGGAGATCATCTATCGCCGCAACCAATAGGGTGTTGCGGCGTCGGGTTGTGCGGCATGGAGTGGCTCGGCGCGGTCCGAGACGGCGGCGAAGGGCGCCCGCATGAGGCGTCTCGCCTCGACCGTGAGCGCGGGTCCATGACGGCGCCCGATATGCGCTCCCCCTTCTCCATCGCCGGGGTGGAGATCTCCAACCGGGTGATCTTAGCGCCCATGGCCGGCATGACCACCAGTGCGTTCCGCCGCCGGGCCAAGGCCTACGGAGCCGGACTGGTGGTCACGGAGATGGTGAGTGTCTACGGTCTCATCTATGGCGATCGGCGCACGCGTGACTACTTGGAGTTCTGTGACGAGGAGCGGCCGCTTGCCCTGCAGCTCTTCGGGGCGGACCCCGAGGCCGTGGCCCGGGCGGTGTCCGCAGTACTCGAGACAGACCATCTGCCCGATCTCATCGACCTCAACATGGGTTGCCCGGTGCGCAAGGTGATGAAGACGGGCGCCGGGGCCGCCCTTCTGGCGGACCCGGCGCGGGCACAGGCAGTGGCGGCGGCGGCCGTGCGCGCCCCCGCCGCGGCAGGCAATACCGTCACGGCAAAAATA
>JBBRDB010000101.1:0-9218 GCA_038204345.1 Thermoleophilia bacterium
CGCCACCCACGGCCGGTGTGGTCTGGGAGCACATACTGGCAGGCCAGTCCTACCGCTCGTGGCAGACGGCTCCAGGCCACGAGACGCCGCAGCCTGCGACAGGTCCGCACGGTGTAAAGGACCAGGTCTTCATCAACGAGACAATCGTACATACGCTCGAGGGGCCCGCGGCCACCGCGTGGCCGGTGGGTTCGGCCATAGTCAAGGACGTCTACAACGGCAGTGGAACGCTCACCATATTGGAGTACATGCAGCGGACGGATGGGGGCTGGTACTACGCTTCGTTCGACTCCAGCGGCCGGGTAGTGACCGAGGGCGTCAACATCGAGAGGTGCCAGAACTGCCACGGCGGCGGGTCGGATTCGGTGTTCACGTTCAAGCTCCCATGACCCCACGGAGGTGATGCTCGATGAACCGCCTGCTCTGGGCCCTTCAGATAGTTCTTGCCGTCTACTTCTTCTTCACCGGCATCATCCACTTCACCCTGCCGGAAGGACTTCCTGCAGCCATGGGCTGGATGTATGATCTCTCCACCCCTCTCCACTTCATCAGCGGCGGTGCGGAGATCCTTGCAGCCATCGGCCTCGTCCTCCCGGCCGTCACCCGCGTCCAGCCGCGCCTCACACCCCTCGCCGCGGCAGGCCTTGTTCTCGTCATGATCCTCGCCGCCGTCTTCCATGCTCAGCGCGGGGAGTACTTGAACATCTTCGTGAACGCATTGCTCGCAGGCGTTGCCGGATTCGTCGCATACGGGCGATGGCGGATCGCTCCCATCCCGGATAGGGGAGTACCAAGCTAGTGGTAACGGGTCAGAGAAGCTCACGGCTAGACGAGACGCGTCAGGCATGAAGTAGTAGATGGAACGGGACATGGTGACCATCACCGAGGCAGTGCGCGCGCGGGTGTGCGAAGGGATCTAGGGGACATGAACAACCTCCCCTTCATCCGCCTGAACAACGGCGTCAAGATGCCTCAGATCGGCTTAGGCACGTACCAGTCGGGCCCGGGCAGAGAGACTCGCCAGGCAGTCATCGCGGCACTCGAGGCCGGTTACCGCTTGGTCGACACGGCCTCCATGTACGGGAACGAAACCGACGTTGGGGCGGCCATCCGCGAGAGCGGGGTGCCGCGCGAGCAGGTGTTCGTAACAAGCAAACTCTGGAACGATGACCACGGCTACGAGAGGGCGCTGCGCGCCTGCCGCGAGACGCTCCGCCGCCTTGGCGTGAGCTACCTTGACCTGTACTTGATCCACTGGCCGGACGGGGGTCTGCTCGAGGAGACTTGGTCGGCGTTGGAGCGCCTGCAGGCCGAGGGTCTTGTTCGGGCGATCGGTGTGAGCAACTACACCATCAGCCATCTCGAGGAGATGCTCGACTATGCCCAGGTACCGCCTGCCGTGAACCAGGTTGAGTTTCATCCCTTCATGTACCGGCGCGGACTACTCCAGTGGTCGAGTGAGCGAAACATCGCACTTGAGGCTTACCGACCGCTCGCGCGGGCCCGCAAGATGCATGAACCCACGCTCGTCGATGTCGCCCGCGACCACGACAAGACGGTGGCCCAGGTGCTTCTCCGCTGGTCGTTGCAGCATGGTGCGATCGTCATCCCCAAGTCGGTGCATGTGGAGCGGATCCGCGAGAACCTCGACGTGTTCGACTTCGCGCTTTCCGAAGCCGAGATGGACCGCCTCGACGGGCTCGACGAAGTATCGAGGATCACATAGGACCCTGTCCGCGCGCCCCAGCAGGAGACTCTCGTCGGCGGTGAAACAACGAGGGCGGAGGGCTCGTAGAAACGTTTGCGGGCTTACGTCGAAGAGGAGTAAGTTCGAGACAAAGGCGTCCTCGCCGCGTGAGGCACCCGGGTCGGTATAGTCACAACGAAGGAGGCAATCTCATGGAAACTCAGTCCGAGCCTTACCCAGCCCGCCTGGATATCGACTACCCCGAGAGGCTCGATCGACTGACGACGTTCTTCCGCCTGATCTGGGTGATTCCAATCGCCATCATATGGTCTCTGCTCTCCGCCACTTCGAATTCCACGGTGACCGTAGTGAGGGAGACCGGCGAGACGGTATCCCGGGCCACTGACAGCGGAGGAGGGATCGTCGCCGGCCTTTTTGCTGCGACCCTCCTCATGATCTTGTTCCGTCAGCGCTACCCGCGCTGGTGGTTCGACTTCGCGCGGGAATTCACGCGTTTCGGAGCCCGCGTCGGCGCATACGTAGGCCTGCTCACTGATCAGTATCCATCGACCGTCGAGGAGCAGTCGGTGCATCTCGAGATCGACTACCCCGACGTCAAAGAAGATCTCAATCGCTGGCTGCCGTTGGTGAAGTGGCTGTTGGCCATCCCCCACTACATCGTGCTCATCGCGCTTGGTGTGATCGCGATCTTCGCGATCATCATCGCGTGGTTCGCCATCCTCATCACCGGCCGCTATCCACGGTCCCTCTTCGACTACGTGGTCGGGGTCGCAAGATGGGGACTGCGGGTGCAGGCATACATGAGCCTGTTGGTGACCGACCGGTATCCGCCCTTCAGTCTCAACTGAACCGGTGATCGGGCGCCGACCGTCTCTCGAGACGCCGGTGGCGCCACCGGCGGCGCCCCGGGGCTAGAGGTGTGCTGAAGCCTTCTCTAGGCGGACCACCAGTGCGCCTCGAGCCCAGGAGAACCTGGCCGCAACGCGGTCCATATCCTCTCCCGAGGTAACGATGCTCCCTGTGCCCTCGAGTACGTAGCCTTGGCCTGGGCCTTGAGTCCCTTCGGCATTGCGCGATGCGACGAGCAACTGGATCCGGGGGTCTCGACCGAGGTTCTCTTCCGTGTGCTGGTAATACCCGGCGGGTATCAGCAGTTGGTCGTCCTCGATTCCCAGTTGGCGAACGTAGTCGCCCCAGGTCGCGACAACGTGAGGACCGTCAGGGCCGCTTGTCACTATGGCCACGAATTCCGTCGCCTCGAGCACTTCGCGGCAACCCGCATCTAGAATCGCCATGGTCAACTCCTTGCCTACGCCGACTGTGTACCCGAACGCTTCCCGTCGGTCTGGCGCGTTCAAACTCCGCGACATCGGTCTAGCCTCGGCTCGCGCCGTGCAGCAACCAGACATAGACGAACATGTGCACGCCCAACACGAGCGCCAGGCCCCAGAGCACCGCGGCCGTGCGCATGAACACCCGCAGGTTGTTCATGCGCAACGGTAATCGGCCCCGGAATCCCAGGGTCACGTAACCCCAGAAGAGAAGCACCAGCAATCCGGCCGTATGGTGCAGGGCGATCTCGATCGAGAACCAGCCCCGGGACGGGGGCGACCCAATGAAGCCGATGAGAGCGGGAGCCATCACGACAACCGTCGCAGCGATCTGTCCCGATGCGGCAACCGACATGGCCCGACAGTGCGCGCCCAGTTTCCGTCTGCGGGCGAGGCGCACGGCCCGCAGCACAAGAGCTGCCAGAACGACCTGCGCAACGAGATTGATCCCCACCAAGACGGCAATGAGCATGTGTGCCGACCAACCTCCGTGAACTCCCCCGCCCGCTCTGCTCCGGCAGTATGCGCATGCGAGGCCGACGCTACCTGTCGCCCCCAGGATACCAACCCAAGACGGTCACACTGGGACCTCAGGGTCACGGGCTACATCCGCGGACGGGATGGTCCTATTGGGGGCAGTCGTTCGCGCTGAGTCCAAGACCTTTCGTCGCCACCCGGCGAACGCAGCCAGGGCGAACAAGACCGGCGGTGGACCGAGCAGGAGCAGCGGCTGCCAGAATGGCCGGAACTCGCCACCAGCCAGTACCGGAGCAAGTATCGGCGCAACGGACAGGAAGAGCAGCATCGCCGCGAACGCGGTCCAGATGTACCGCAGTCGCACGGCCCCGACAAGCCCGACCGTGGCAACGATGCTTTGCGCAACCAGGTAGAAGAGTATCGGCAGACCGAGGTCACCGTCAGAACCACGCGGCCAGGGTCGGGCCATGGCGACCAGCACCCACACCAACTCGGCGAGCACAATTATCGTGGCAAGGCCGGCGAGACTCCGTTCGACATGAGGTCGCATGAATCAAGTATCGCAGACCATCGCGGAGGCTGGAAGGAGCGGTCTCGCAACGCGCTCGCTGCCGTCGAAGGTACCTGGGATGGGTCGATCCAGGGACGGGCCGGCTCAGGACACCAACCCACGCTGGCCGCCGTAGCGCTCGAGATCACCGTCCTTCACCACGCCGGCCAAGTGCCGCACCGCCCGCCACACCTCGTGGTATGTGGTATAGAGGGCGATCGGCGCAAGCCGGACCACGTCGGGCGGCCGGAAGTCGGGCACCACCCCCCGCGCGAGCAAGGCCTGGCACACCCGCCAGGCATCCCGGTGCTCCACGGCCACGTGGCCGCCCCGGCGGGCCGGGTCTCTGGGTGTGCCGACGCGATAGCCAAGGTCGACGGGCAGGTCGTCCACTAGTTCCATCAGATAGCTGGTGAGAGCGAGGGAGCGGGCCCGGAGGCGCTCCATGCCCGCCTCGGCGAAGAGCTTCAAGGACCCCAGTAGCGGGGCCGCGCTCAGCATGGTGGGGGTGCCGATCTGCCAGGCCGCGGCCGTCGGGGCCGCCTCGAACTCCAGCCGCATGGCGAAGCGCGTGTCGCTGCGATGCCCCCACCATCCACAGAGCCCCGGGAGACGGCCGTGGTGCCGGCGGTTGACGTACAGGCCGGCGATCCCGCCCGGCCCGCTGTTGAGGTATTTGTAGGTGCACCAGTACGCGAAGTCCACCCCCCATGCCGAGAGTGCGTGCGGCACCGCTCCCGCCGAATGGCAGAGGTCGAAGCCGATGAGGCACCCCCGGGCGTGGGCCTCCGCGGTGAGACGTTCCAGGTCGAGCAGCTGGCCGCTGCGATAGAGGACCGAGGGCAGCACCACCATCGCGACCTCGTCGGTCATGGCGGCCACGACGTCATCCTCCTCCAGGGTGCGTCCGTCCCGGCTCCTCACCAGCACCAGGTCCTCGGCCGGATCCAGGCCGTGGAGCCGCGCCTGACTCTGCAGTGCATAGAGGTCGGAGGGGAAGTTGAGTTCGTCGGCCAGCACTTTGCGGCGCCGTCCCTCGGGCCGGTAGAAGGTGGCCGCCAACTGGTGCAGGTTTACCGTGGTGGATCCAGTGGCCACCACCTCGTCGGGATGGGCGCCCACCAGAGGGGCCTGCAGCTCGCCCAAGCGCTCCCCCATTGATACCCAGGGCGTCTCACCCTGGAGGAACCCCCCGATAGCCAGGCGTTTCCACTCGTCCAGCACCTGCAGGAGCGCCGCTTCGGCCTCGCGGGAGGGCAGACCGAGGGAGTTGCCGTCCAGGTAGATGGTGTCCGGTGGGAGATAGAAGCGCTCCCGGAAGCCTGCCAACTCGTCCGCGGCGTCAAGGGCCAGTGCGCGCTCCTCGCCATTCACAGGTGGGCCGCCACGCACTCGATCTTCACGAACCGCCTCATCGGTCGGGACCTCCCGGCTTCCGTGTAGTACTGTGCCGGACGCGCCGTCTTGCCACGGTCGACGCCTAGCGGACGCGACCACCGGGAGAGCTGAAGATGGCTGCCCAGCGAGGACTCGAACCTCGACTAACTGATCCAGAGTCAGTCGTGCTGCCATTACACCACTGGGCACCGGTCGGACGCGCCCTCAAGCCGACTGGAGTCGTGCACGGCGCGAGCGGGTGCATCATCGTCGGGAAGTGTACCATCGCGGCCGGGGTGTGGCTCTCACATGTGCGGTGGGCCGCGGAGCAGGACGGTCGTCTAGCCCCGTCCCTGCTTCTTCTCGATCCTGGCCCAGGCGTCCTTCAGCGTGACCGTGCGATTGAAGACCGGGACGCCGGGGCGGGAGTCCTCAGGATCCGCGCAGAAATAGCCGAGTCGCTCGAACTGCACGTGTGCGCCCGGGGCCGCGGCGGCCAGCGACGGCTCCAGCCTGCAATCCCGCAAGGTCTCCAGCGACTTCGGGTTCAGGTTCTGGGTGAAGTCCTGTCCCTCCGGCACGTCTTCCGGGTTCTCAACTGTGAAGAGTGACTCATAGAGCCGTACCTCAGCCTGCACCGCATGGGCCGCCGAGACCCAGTGGATGGTCGCCTTCACTTTGCGCCCATCGGGGGTGTCGCCGCCGCGCGTGGCCGGATCGTAGCGGCCCCGCACCTCGACGACCTCGCCACTCTGCGGGTCCCGGAGCACGCCGGTGCAGGTGATGAGGTACCCATAGCGCAGCCTCACCTCCACTCCCGGGCTCAGGCGGCGGTACTTTGGCGGCGGCACCTCGCGAAAGTCGTCCTGCTCGATGTAGACGACACGTGAGAACGGCACTCGGCGGGTGCCCATGGCTGCGTCCTCGGGGTTGTTGACCGCCTCCATCTCCTCGGTCTGTCCCTCAGGGTAGTTCTCGATCACGACCCGCAGCGGTCGCAGCACTGCCATGGCGCGCGGGGCGCGGCGGTTCAGGTCGTCACGCACGAAGTGCTCGAGCAGCCCCACTTCGACCATGTTCTCGCGCTTTGCGACTCCGATGCGGTCGCAGAAACCGCGGATCGCCTCGGCCGGGTAGCCGCGCCGGCGCATGCCCGAGATGGTAGGCATGCGCGGGTCGTCCCAGCCTTGGACGTGCCCTTCCTCCACAAGTCGCAACAGCTTGCGTTTGCTCATCACGGTGTAGGTAACGTTGAGGCGCGCGAACTCGCGCTGGCGTGGGTGCGTGCGGGGCAACTCAAGGGCCTCGAGGATCCATTCGTACAGAGGCCGGTGCACCTCGAACTCGAGCGTGCAGAGGCTGTGAGTGACGCCTTCGATGTAGTCGCTCAAACCGTGCGCGAAGTCGTACATGGGGTAGATGCACCACTCGTCGCCTGTGTGATGGTGCGAGGCGTGGCGGATGCGGTAGAGCACTGGGTCGCGCAGCCAGAGGTTGGGTGAGCGCATGTCGATCTTCGCGCGCAGTGTGCGTGCGGCGTCGGGGAACTCGCCGGCGCGCATCCTCTGGAACAGGTCCAGGTTCTCCTGTGCGGACCGGGTCCGGTAGGCGCTCTCCTGTCCCGGTCGGTCGGGCGCGCCGCGCATCTGGTCCACCTCTTCGGGTGTGTGATCGCAGACGAAGGCCTTGCCTTTGCGGATCAACTCGAGCGCGTATTCGTAGAGCGGCTCGAAGTAGTCGGAGGCGTAGAAGGGCTCCAGCGCGTCACCACGGTTCTGCGCCGCCATTACCGGGGCGACGTAGTAGTCCTCCCGTCCCCCCAGGTCGAGTTTCTCCGCCAACCGACCGACCGGCTTCAGGCCGAGACAGTGATCCGCCCAGCCGGCGATGAGCCACTTCACATCCTCCACGATGGAGTCGACGTACTCGACGTCCTCCTTGACCGGGTTCGTGTCGTCCATGCGCAAGTTGCAGCGTCCGCCGAACTCGTGGGCAACACCGAAGTTCAGGCAGATGGCCTTTGCGTGGCCGATGTGGAGGTAGCCGTTGGGTTCCGGAGGGAAACGCGTCACCACCTCGGTGACGCGGCCCGCGGCCAGGTCTTCCCGGACCATCTCCCGCAGAAAGTCTTGGCGCTCCAGCGTTGACGCGTCCTGGTTCTCGGTCGGATCAGGCATCGCGCCCCTGGTGGAAGGTCATCGCTGCTCCTTAGTCTCGGGTATGGTGGTCATATTGCCGGTGGAATTGGAGATCGGCAGCGGCCCCTCCACAAGATCCACGAGTCCGGTCTGCCTTTTGAAGCCCACGATGGTCGTCGCGTCCGGGTTTCCTACCACGCTGAACACGAAGACAATGACCTCGGTCCCGTTTTCATCGACGGCGACGCCGACAGGCTGGCTGGTGTTGGCTCCCGCCGCGTACCCGATGCCTGTGACTGCGTCGAATTCGGCGATGCCCACTTCGACTGGTTGCCCCACGGCAAGTTCGGCTGCGTCGTCTAGTACTTTCTGCCCGTCGTCTCCGGCACCGATCGCGATCTCGCGCAAGGCACGCCACGTATCCAAACTAACAGGCCCGAGGTACGTGAGCGCGTGAATCTGACCTTGGTCCACGGTGGTGCCCGGCACAGTGGTGCCTGTCGAGACGTTTGTCTCCGGGAAAGTAGTCCCACCAGGAATTGGTGCGGCGGTCCCGCCCGTACTTCGGTAGAGCGTTGTGGACGTCGGCCGCGTAGATCCGCAGCCGATTACACCGGCCGCGGTCCCCAGCAATAGCAGGGTTGAGATGACCAGAGTGGCCAAACGTGATGCATGAACGACTACTGTCATTGCGCTCGCGGCTCCGGAACTACCCGGTACGCGCGCAGGAACTTGCTCATCACGACGCCGTACATGACCACTGCCAACAGGATGCTCACGTAGTTGAGAGCCGAGATCCCGCGGTACTGGGCAAAGAAGGCGAATACGTATACTCCCAAGACCTGGGAGCCCACGAACGCTCACACCAGGCCCCACTGGGGTGGGGCGAAGTCGCTCTTTCTGAAGTAAGTCATGAAGTAGTCCCGGATGAGATAAAGGGTCACAAGCCCCCACACGACGGTGAGGCCATACGACAGGACGACCAGAGCGGTCGAGTTGGGCAGGTTGACCGTCAACTGCGGCTGCAGGTAATTCACCAGCCGGTAGGCGGCCAGCCCGAAGAGGCAGGCGATTGGGATCAACAGGAAGAACGCGGGCAGGACCGGGTTGTCCGGTAGCTTGCCCGCCTTCGCGTGGGTGTAGATGAGATACACCAGCTTGTAGAGCAACCACAGCAGGCCGAACACCAGGGTGACAATGGTGGCGACCGCGGCGACCATCTGGATGCTTGCGTCCGTGGATATCGCCACGATGCCCGACCCGGCGAGGCTCACCAGGGCGAAGGCGAAGACGTCGAGCAGCCAGATGAAGTTGAACTGGGTCCGATCGACTCCCTTGGCGAACCAGGTGCGGAGCGCTTTCGCCTCCAGGAAGAGCAGCGCTACCCACAGGATGCCGAAGAAGACCAGGGACGGCAGCATCCAGGCCTGCAGGTTCTGCGATACCCAGGGGACGAAGAAGCCCAAGGGGCCCCATACGACGTTCGCGGTCATGGCTAGAGAGGCGACGATGGCGAAGATGCCCGCGTTCTGATTCTTGTGGGGGACGTTGATGAAGCTGCTATATGCTCCGGGCTGTCTAAACCACGCAGCCAGGCGCCACAGGAAATATCCTGTCAGTGAGAAGTGCAGGACGGT
>JBBRDB010000102.1:0-9188 GCA_038204345.1 Thermoleophilia bacterium
TGACGCGGCGGTAAGGGTCTCCACTCGCAGACCCTGCCGCACAGCCTCGGTCTCCGCTTCCACGATGATCCGCCGCAGGTGCGCCAGTTCTCGCTCCAACCTCCGCACTTCTTCCTCCGCCGCCGGTATCCCCTGGGAGGCCGGAGGCACGGTCGTGAGTCCCGCCCAGCCGGCAGGGTCCAACCAGACCCTGCGGACGGTGCCGTCGCGGTTGAAGCGCGGCCCTGCCGGTGCGTCTTCGCTCCTGATGGGGTCGTCGATGTACCGGCCCCAGAGACCTCTGTAGTGGATCAAAGCCGGCTGCTCTTCGAGAAGCCGCGCGTCCCAGGCGAGGTCCCCTTCGGGGCCGATCCTCAGCCCGTCGCCCCGCGCGTAATCGACGAAAGCGACATTGAGCTCGCTGCCTGTCGGTCCGCTCTGGACTCCGCCCTGGCGCAGGACCGTCTGCCAAACCGAGCGGATGGCGGCGACGACCGCCCCGGCCTTGGCGAGGAGGGGCAACTCCATCCTGATCACATACTCACCGCCGGCGAAATACGACGCATGGGACCCGGCCCCGACGTACACGACTGGGTGCTCGCCTATACGCTCCACCTCGGGATCGTCCCAGCGCCGCCGTAGGTCCGCCCCCTGGAGAGCGTGGGTGGCGTAGGCGACCCACGCCACCGTGGGTTCGCCGGGGACCCCTTCGTCCAGGAACACCGAGACGAACTCCCAATCCGCCTCGTGGTCGTTGCCTCCCTGGTAATGACTCCGGTAGTCGTTGTACGCGTAGAAGAACCAGTACTGGAGAATAGTATAGTATTGGTTTCGCACCACTCGTCCGTAGTACACGGGGTCGGGCGCTGTATCGAGCATCTCCCGGTAAGCTACCGCGGCCGCCGCGGCCGTGCCCCCGGGAACCCGGCCGCGGGTCACGAGGGAGACGCGGAAGGCCACGTCGAGCAATCGCGCCGCCAGACCCACTCTGGCGTGGCGTCCGGTTCCCTTCTTGAACTCGCGCAATTCCGAGCGCGTGTGGAAGCTCACCAACTGAATGGCGGTCAGGGTACGATCGACCAACCGCAGATGGACCTTCCCCTCGGCGGCTGTCTGCCCGCTCGCGACGAGAGTCTCTTGGGTCACGTTCGGGCGTGACTCCAGGACCTGGGGTGCCTCGCGCTTACGGGCCACTACTAGGTCGGTGTGCGTCAAGAAGGTGTCGATGTCCATCGGCCGGAACAGCTCGCCCGCGTTGAAGCGCAGCTGAGGCTCGAAGCGACGCAGCAGCGATAGGTCTTGATCGCTTTGGGGAGGGCGTTGCTCAGAGGAGGTCATCCGGCTCCTCCGGATCCTGGTTCCAGCGCAGCTTCAGATCCTCCAGCCCGAAGGGACGTCTCACCTCGCGCAGGTTCAGGTACAGCACCACCATCACCGAGGTGACCATCAACGGATAATCGCGTTCGCCGAGCGAGTACGACCAGAGGCCCGCTACGAGAGAGAGTCCTTGGACCGTCATGGCTCCCACCCAGGCCCACGGTCGCAAGAAGATCATGCCCACGGCGACGATGACGTTCACCCCCGCAAGTGCCAACGCGAAGGCCGAGGTCTCCATGGCCGGGAGGCGAAAAACGGGTAGTTCGGAGAAGTAGAGGGTACCCGTGGCCGTCCATACCCCGGCCTGTATGAGAAGCAGGGCCGCGATGATGATGACACCGCGCGGGCGTCGTACTGAGGGCTGTTTCCCGGCCATATGGAATGAGGATACAACGTTTTCCGTTCGTCCAGGCGAAGAGCGAGGTTTCCGCGGTGCCCCGCCGGCGCACGCCCCCGGGGCTCTCCGCACGAGTCGCGGCCCCTCTAGCCCCCGGCCGCGCAGCGCGACCTGGTAGAATCTATCCTGTCGGAAGTCCCTCCGATCGTCACGACCCGCAGGAGAGCAGATGACCCGAGGAGAGAAGCTCTACGAGGGCAAGGCCAAGATCGTCTATTCCACGGACGACCCGGACGTGTATATCCAGGACTTCAAAGACTCGGCCACCGCGTTCGATGGCAAGAAGAAGGGCACCATCGGAGAGAAGGGGCGGACCAACAACACCATCTCTTCCCGACTGTTCGAGTTGCTGGAGGGCTCCGGCGTCCCCACCCACTTCCTCGGGGCCGAGGGCGACACGGGCATGCGCATACGCCGACTCGACATGTTCCAGGTGGAGTTCGTGGTCCGCAACGTAGCGGCCGGGTCCTTGTCCAAGCGCATAGGCTACCCCGAGGGGACGGCTCTGAAGAACCCGCCGATCGTCGAGTACTACTACAAAGACGACGCGCTCGGCGATCCCCTTCTGTGCGCGGCCCATCTTGACGAACTCCAGGTCATCGCGGTTGCCGATCTTGCCGAGGCCACCGCGCTCGCGAAGCGCGTGAACAGTGTTCTTACCGCCTTCTTCTCGGAGAGGAACCTCACTCTGGTGGATTTCAAGCTGGAGTTCGGCAAGGACGCCTCCGAGACGATCCGCCTAGGCGACGAGATCTCCCCCGACACCTGTCGCCTCTGGGACGCGGATACCGCCGAGAAGTTGGACAAGGATCGTTTCCGCCGAGACCTCGGCGGGGTCGAGGAAGCCTACGCCGAGGTGCTTCGTCGCATCTCTGAACCCCCGGGAGTCTGACCCAGGGATCGACCCGAGGAGAAGGAACATGTTCAGAGTCTCCGTGTACGTGACACCTAAGGCAGGCATCCTGGATCCTCAGGGCGCCACCATCGAGCGAACGTTGCCCGCCCTCGGCTTCGAAGGCGTAAAGAACATCAGAGTGGGGCGTTTCATCACGCTCGAGGTCGAAGGAAATGATGCAGACGCCGTGCGCAAAGACGTGGACGACATGTGTCGGCGGCTGCTGGCCAACCTCATTATCGAGGACTACCGCTTCGAGGTGACGGCAGCCGGGGAGCCGGAGTGACCGAGAGCACCTCTAAGAAGGTCCGGTTCGGCATCGTGGTGTTCCCCGGATCGAACTGCGAGTACGACGCCAAGCACGCCTTGAGCACGTTCCCCGAGGCCGATCCGTACTATCTGTGGCACAAAGACGACGACCTTCGATCCCCCGACGTCGTGATCCTTCCCGGCGGCTTCTCGTATGGAGACTACCTCCGCACGGGTGCCATCGCTCGATTCAGCCCCCTCATGGGGGCAGTGTCCGCCTTCGCGGAGACCGGAGGATTGGTGTTGGGCATCTGCAACGGATTCCAGATACTGACCGAGGCCCACATGCTGCACGGGGCGATGTTGCGCAACCGTGGCCTGCGGTTCATCTGCCACAGCCAGCATCTGCGCGTGGAGCGCACCGATACTCCCTTCACGAGTGACATGCGCGTGGGTGCTGTGATCCAGGTCCCGGTGAATCACAACGAGGGGGCGTGGACGGCGGGCAGCGAAAGCCTTCAGCAGATCGAGGATCAGCGGCTCGTCGTGTTCCGCTACTGCGACGCAGACGGCAGGATCACCGACGCCGCCAACCCGAACGGGGCCATAGACAACGTGGCCGGCATCGTCAACGAGCGGGGTAATGTGCTCGGCATGATGCCTCACCCCGAGCGCGTGTGCGAAAGCGCCGTCGGCGGCACCGGCGGGCGTCGCCTCTTCGGCTCTCTCATCCACCATGTCCTGGAGGGACCCTGATGTCTCCTGTCTTCTGCCCCCGATGCGGTCACGCCGACACGTTCATCACGGGATTCCTGCCCGACACCTGTGTCTGCCGGATGTGCCAGAGTCAGTTGGATTGGCACGAGATACCCGGCATCGGGCCGGACTGCACCGCTGCTACCGAGGTAGGTGGACCAGATGACGCGCCGGGCGATACCCCCACCGTGGCGGCGCCTCCGAATTCAGAGTTGGAGGGGGAGCGGGAGCCGGTATGACGGAACTCTACGCCGAACTCGGCCTCACCTCGGGTGAATACGCACGAATCAAGGAGATCCAGGGTCGTGAGCCAACACACGTAGAGTTGGCGGTCTACTCGCTCATGTGGAGTGAGCACTGCGGATACAAGCACTCCCGCCCATTCCTGCGCCGCCTGCCTTCCCACGGGGCGCGGGTCCTGCAGGGGCCCGGCGAGAACGCGGGCATCGTGGACATCGGGGGCGGCCTAGCCGTGGCCATGAAGATCGAGAGCCACAACCATCCCTCGGCTGTTGAGCCCTATCAGGGGGCCGCCACCGGAGTAGGGGGGATACTTCGAGACATCTTCGCGATGGGCGCCCGTCCCATCTGTAGCCTCGATTCTCTGCGCTTCGGGGAGATCGCGCCCCTGCCCCGGGCGGGCGCCGCTCAGAGCGGGCAGGAAGACGGTTCGGGCGCGGCATCCGCCGGCGCCGACGCCGGGTTCGACCGCCAGCGCTACCTCTTCGAGAACGTCGTGGCTGGGATCGGAGGCTACGGCAACTGCATGGGCATCCCCACGGTGGCGGGAGAAGTCTATTTTGAGGACGCCTATTCCGGCAACTGCCTGGTGAATGCCATGACGGTGGGACTCGTGCGCCCTGAGAACATCGTGCGCAGTGCGGCCGCCGGCGTCGGCAACCACGTCGTGCTCTTCGGTTCCAAGACCGGGCGTGACGGCATCGGGGGAGCCAGCGTGCTCGCCAGCCAGGAGTTCGACGAGACCCTGGAGGAGAAGCGGCCCTCCGTCCAGGTGGGCGACCCGTTCACCGAGAAGAAATTGCTCGAAGTATGCCTGGAACTCCTGCGGGAAGGCCGCTTCGTAGCCCTCCAGGACCTGGGCGCGGCCGGCATCACCTCCTCGGCGAGCGAGATGGCGGCCAAAGGCGGCGTGGGCATAGACATCCACACCGACCGGGTGCCGCTCCGCGAGCAGGACATGGCACCGTGGGAGATCATGATCAGTGAGAGCCAGGAGCGCATGCTGGCCGTGGTGACGCCGGCGGAATGGCCGGAGGTCAAGGCCGCTTGCGACCGCTGGGACCTCGACTGCACCATCGTGGGTGAGGTCACCGATACTGAGCGGCTGCGGGTCTACCACCGGGGTGAGCTGCAGGGCGACATGCCGGCGGTGGAACTGGCCGATGCTCCCACGTGCGTGGTCGATGCCGCACGGCCGGTGCACGAGGCCGACGAGCCCTTGGATCCCGCCTCGTACCCACCGCCCGAGGCGACGCTCAGTGAGATCCTCCTGGACCTGGTGGGGTCGCCCAACATCGCCTCCCGCCGCTGGATCTGGGAGCAATATGATCACCAAGTGCAGCTGAACACCGTGGTGCTGCCCGGCGCCGACGCGGCCCTCCTGCGGGTGAAGGAGACCGGGGCGGGCCTGGCCGTGTGCACCGATGGCAACGGCCGCCACACGTACCTCGACCCGTACCGGGGAGGCAAGGCGGCGGTGGCCGAAGCCGCGCGCAACGTCTCCTGCGTCGGAGCGGAGCCTATCGCGGTCACCAACTGTCTGAACTTCGGGAATCCTGAGAAGGGGCCCATCTCCTACCAGTTGAGCCGCGCCATCGAGGGCATGGCCGAGGCCTGCGAGGCATTTGGCGTCCCGGTGATCTCCGGCAACGTCTCCCTGTACAACGAGAGCTTCGGGCAGGCGATCTATCCGACGGTGGTCGTGGGCATGCTGGGCTTGAGCGAGGACTTCGCCGTGCACTGCACGAGCGGCTTCAAGACGGAGGGCGACGTGATCGTCCTGCTGGGCGACGCTACGCCTGGGCTCGACGGCTCCGAGTATCAGAAGCGTTGGTATGGCGCGGTGGAAGGTCGCATTCCTGAGGTCGATCTGGAGGCCGAAGTAGTCCTACAGGGTGTTCTGCGCCGCGCCGTGAACGACGGCATGCTGAGGTCGGCTCACGATTGTTCCGACGGCGGCCTCGCCGTGACGCTGGCAGAGAGTTGCCTAGCCGGCGGCGTTGGCGCGCGACTGGAATTTGATGGTGTGTCGGCACCTACGGCAGCCGCGGTTGCCTCGGCGGCCTCGGCGGCCTCGGACACGCCCGCCCCGACCGCCCCTGACACACCCGCCACGCCCGCCCCTGACACGCCCGCCCCGACCGCTCCGGCCACGCCGACCCCGACCGCCCCGGCGGCCCGCTCCGACCTCACTCTGTTCGGAGAGGCGCCTACGAGGGTGGTGGTGAGCGTGGCGCCCGAGACGGCGACGGCCTTCCGGAAGCTCTGCGCGGGTGCGGGCGTACCCGCCACCGACCTTGGGATGGTCGCGGGCGACGCACTGCGCATGCGTGTAGGTGGCGACGAGGTCACCGTGCCGCTGGCGGCGCTGCGCGAGGCGCACGAAACCGGCCTGCCGCGGGCGCTGGGGATTGTCTGAGTTGGCCGTGGACCGCTCGCTGCGCGATGAATCCGAGGAGTTCGACGGCGTGGACGACTCGCCCCACGACGAGTGCGGTGTCTTCGCCATCTACGCTCCCGAGCGCGACGTTGCCCGGCTTACCTTCTTCGGTCTCTTCGCTCTGCAGCACCGAGGCCAAGAGTCGGCCGGCATCGCCGTGAGCGACCAGTCGCACATCATGGTGTACAAAGAGATGGGTCTGGTCTCCCAAGTGTTCAAGGAGCAGACGCTCCAGAGCCTCTCGGGTCAGCTGGCCATCGGTCACGTGCGCTACTCCACTACCGGCTCCAGCGAGTGGCGCAACGCCCAGCCCGTCCACCGCGCGCGCAACGGCTCGGCCATCGCCCTGGCGCACAACGGTAACTTGGTGAACACCGACGAACTCCGCCGACGCTTGGTGGGCGACGGAGTGGAGCTCTCTTCCACCTCCGACACCGAGATCATCGCGGCCATGTTGGCCGAGCACCCGGCGCCCGACGTCAAGGATGCCCTGCGTGACGTCATCCCACTGCTGAGAGGCGCTTTCAGCGCCGTAGTCCTCGCCGAGTCTGAGGTCATAGGTTTTCGCGATCCATACGGTGTGCGGCCGCTCGTTCTAGGTCGTCTCGAAGATCGTTACGTGCTCGCCAGCGAGACCTCGGCTCTGGACATCCTCGGCGCTGTGGCGGTGCGGGAGATCGAGCCCGGGGAGATGTGCTGGATCGACGCCGAGGGCTACCACATCGAACGCGTAGCGGACGGCAAAGGCGAGGCTCTCTGCGTCTTCGAGTTCATCTACTTCGCACGCCCCGACTCGGTGATGCGGGGCCAGACTCTCTATTCCGCTCGGAGCCGCATGGGCGGAGAGTTGGCGCTCGAGTCTCCTGTGGAGGCCGATCTTGTGATCCCCGTGCCCGA
This sequence comes from Thermoleophilia bacterium, assembly GCA_038204345.1. GTDB lineage: Bacteria > Actinomycetota > Thermoleophilia > RBG-16-64-13 > RBG-16-64-13 > JAHJSA01. The sequence goes on from JBBRDB010000102.1 coordinate 7,231, forward strand.
TACCGGGAACTCCGCCGCCATCGGCTACTCCTCGGCCAGCGGTATCCCGTTCGGCGAGGGCCTGGTCAAGAACCGCTACGTGGGGCGCACCTTCATCAACCCGGATGCCGACCTGCGTCGTCTGGGCATCCGCATGAAGCTGAACCCACTCACCTCGACCATCCGAGGGAAACGCCTGGTCGTGGTGGACGATTCCATCGTGCGCGGCAACACCACGCGCCGCCTGGTGCAGATGCTCTTCGATTCGGGGGCGGCGGAGGTGCACCTGCGCATCTCGTCTCCACCCATCCTCTTCCCCTGCTTCTACGGTATCGACATGGCCAGCCAGGACGAGTTCATCGCCTTCGAGCGCACGGTGGAGGCGGTGGGGCGCGAACTGGGAGCCACGTCGCTCGCCTATCTGTCGTTGGAGGGTCTGATCAAGGCCACCGGTCTGGGAGCGGAGAGCTTTTGCACGGCGTGTTTCAGCGGTGCCTACCCCGTCCCGGTGCCGGAAGAGTTGCGCATGTCGAAGTTCCGCTACGAGGCATCGAGGCGCTCGTAGACTCGGCGAGGTCATCAGGATCAGCGGCCGCCGTGGCTGTGGAGGAGATCCCTCTGGGCGACCGGCGGCTCGAGGAGTTTGTTCGGCTGCCGTGGCGCCTCTACCGGGGTGACCCGCTCTGGACGCCTCCCTTGCGCGGCGACCTCCTAGGGAGCCGCCTTCTCGGTCTTACCGGGCTTATGACGCCGGCACACGAATACCACGACGAGGCGGAGGTCACGCATTTTTTGGCGCGCCGGCGCGGGGAGGCTGTGGGACGCGTCTCCGCCGCGGTCAACCACCGCTTCAACGACTACCACAAGTGCCGCGTCGGTTTCTTCGGGTTCTTCGAGTGCGTCGACGATCCGGCGGTGGCCGCCGCTCTGCTCGATCGGGCCAAAGAATGGGTATCGGCGCGCGGCATGAGCTCCCTGCGCGGCCCGGGAGAATACTCCAACATCACCCACGAACGGCAGGGCATCCTCATCGACGGGTTCGATACTCCTCCCGTCGTGGAGCAGACCCACAACCCCCCCTACTATGCTGCCCTGCTGGAGGGTTACGGGTTCGCCAAAGCGATGGACTACTACGCTTACATGGTCGATGTGACCGAGCCGGCGCCGTCCCGCCTGTTGGAGGTGGCGGCGCGGGTGGAGCAGCGCCGGGACATCTCGCTGCGCAACATCTCGCTGAAGACATTGGAAGCCGATATCCGCTTGGTGGCCGATATCTACAACGAAGCGTGGGCGGACAATTGGGGATTCCTGCCGATCACCGACGGCGAGACCGCCTCGCTGGTCGATACGCTGCGTCCCATCCTCGACGAGGGTCTTGTGCGGTTCGCCTACGTGGACGACGAGCCGGCCGCGGTCTTCGGCGCCTTCCCCGACCCCTACTACGCGCTCAGACCGCGCTGGCGATGGTACGGCGACTCCGACCTTGTGAGGGTCGCGCGCCTGTTGCGCATCCGTCGACACATCCCGAGGGTGCGTCTCATGTTCTTCGGAGTGCGCCCCGCCTTCCGCCGCCAGGGCATTGACGCACTGCTCTACCGTGACGTGAAGCGTTACGGGGAGACGCGGGGCTACACGAGCTGCGATATCTCACTGCTGCTCGAGACGAACCACATGATCCTTCGGGCGGCCGAGTTCATGGGGGCCCGCCGCTACAAGACCTGGCGTATCTACGAGATGCCCTTGTCCTCCAGCATCCCGTCCCTGGAGCGGTCGCAGGCCGAGTTCGTCTGAGGTCGGGGCGCCCGTTGTGGTCGACGGGTGCGTAGCGCCGCCCGTCGAGGGCCACGTGCCACTCAGGGGCGCGGCCGCCCGCCGGCACGGCACGGGGCCGCGCCGCCGGAGCTCAAAGGATCAGCAGCATCACCAACACCGAACCCGCGACGACCGCCCCCTGGATAAGCGTGCCCGGTAGCGGTCCG
>JBBRDB010000103.1:0-9181 GCA_038204345.1 Thermoleophilia bacterium
AGGATATCCCCGGCGCCCTCCGGCAGGTAGGGTCCGTGGTCGGACATCATGACCGTGCCTCCAATCTCGCTCACAGGTTCTTTCGGGCTCGGTGGAGGTGCTGCTTCACCGAGCCCTCGCTGACTCCCATGGCGGCGGCCACCTGAGCTACGGACAGATCCGCCACGTAGTGCAGAGCCATGGCCACCCTCTGTCGCTCCGGGAGCCCACGCAGGAGCCGGAGCGCTTCGGACTCCGCCAGGTGAGTCCCGGAGCTGACGGCCGTGTCCACCGCCGCTCGCTCCTCTGCGCGGCTTCCCAGACGCAGGAGCGCGCCCCGCCACCGTCGTCTCGAACGCTGCTGGTTGCGCAGACGGTTGAGTGCCACCCGCCGGACCCAGCCGGCCGGGTCTTGGTAGCGGGAGATGCGCGACCAGTCGAGGCACAGGCGGATGAAAGCCTCCTGCACGGCATCGCGAGCGTCTTCGAGATCGCCTCCGGCCGCAACGGCCAACGCGCGCACCAAAGACTCGTGCTCGGAGCGAAAGAGGGCCTCAGGCGACGCGTATTCAAGACGTGACCCAGAAGCAGCGGACGCCCGCGGCGGGGGAAGCACGTCGGGTCCTTGCCGCGCGTTCTCCACCACGTCTGACACACACCCTCCCGGTCGGTCCATCGGGGAAGCTTCAGGCTCCCTATCATGTCACTACACACCGCGGGCGTCGTCTTGGTTGACATGGGTGTCGGCCGACCAAGGGGGATCAGGGCCAATGAGCTCCCGCGCGACCTGCGAGAACGGCGCAGCCCGTCCCACGACGCCCGTGTCCCAGAGTTGATTGCGAGGACGGACTCGGGGCGAAGAAGGAAACCCCCTCCAGCCCGGGGAGTGAAGAACGCGTGTTGGAGGCCATCGCAATCGCTGAACAGTGCCTCATCCTCATGCTTGCCTGACCCGACGGGCTCGGATATGGCGACCCACGCTCTAATAATCGGTCCCATGTCCCAGCTTCCCTGGCCGGGCTCCGTTTCAAATCGGTCATTGACACTTGCTACGGCTGGGGCGGAAGAAGAACTGCCGTGCCTGCACCCACGAGCAGAGCTCGGAAGAACCTCACCGAGCCGTCCATCATTGTTGTCTCTATGAGGAGACGTTCTTGGGGTTGTTCTGCGAGCCAATTCTGCAAGTCCTCCGGCACCGGAGAACCAGGATCCAAGAACCACCGCCCATCTTGGCGCCAGAGCCCCCTCGCCTTCTGTGGGACATAAGCCTTCTCGTTGGCCTCCGTGAAGCTCCCCTCCGCGCCGCGCCTGAGCGCTGTGAAGTAGGCACTAGTCAGGTCCATAGCGGCATGTAGCGAGGTCTCATCGAACAGGGGCGGCGAGGTCGGGCTGATGCCCCACTCAGTAAGCGCCACAAGCTGATCCAAAAGGGCCTCCGGAGAGGGCAAATCCTCCCCGTGTGCGGACATCGTCACGAGAGAGTCGGAGAAGGCGACTGCGACGCGAAACCTGCCATTGTCGGTGACCCCCGAAGAGGCGGCAGCGTGCCGGGCCACGTAGGTGGTTGCCTCCAGTCCCGCCACTTGGCGCACTTCTCGGACCATGTCCCCCGCTCGAACACTCGACTCGAAGCCATCAAGGGCGCCGGGGCCAATGTCTGTCTGCGACATGCCAAGCGCGTCTCGACCCAACCACACTTGCCTCCACGGGACCTCGGCCCGTGGATCCTCTGGGGACAGTTCCCGGCCAATCTCTGTCAGACGAGCGCCAGATGGAATCGCAAGGCGGACCTGGTCCTCGCTCAGACCGGGAATGGACTCGAAGAGGTAGTCAATCCGATGCAGCACCAACGTCGGGGGCGATAGAGGTGGCGCGCGAGGAGAGGCGAGGCAAAAGACTGAGACGCTACTATCACTTGACCGAATCCGGGGCCGACAGTCTTCGCCAGGAGACGGAGTTGCAGGCCCGGCTCATTGAGATCACCCGCTCAAATCTCGAATCCCGCAAACCGGCGATCGCTAGGCCTTTGGAGGCGTCATGAGGGCTATTGACCGTCTCTACTTCTTTGCTCTGCGGGCCTACCCACAGGCCTTCCGGGAGGAACACGGAGAGGAGATACTCACCATCGTCGCGGAGGCTCAGGACGCAGACGAGCCCCGACATCATGTCCGTGAGGTAACGTCCCTGGCCTTTGGCGGGAACCGTCAGAGGTGGCTATCCAGCACGAGCGGTTCGCTAGCCACCACCCTGCGACAAGGGCTTGCGCGGGGAGTGCTGGTTCTGGTCGCCCGCCAAGCCGGGCTTGCCGTGTACGAGTCGATTCAACCTTTCGTTCGGGGATGGGAGGATTCGTTCAGCCTCACCTACCTACTGCTCGCCCTCGGCTGGGTCGCCGCGTTCTGCCTGCTGGCCCTTGGCCGTCGCGGATGGGGCCTCGCTGTTCTGACTATCGTAGTCTGCGGTTTCGTCTATGACTCGGTGCAGTTGGCACTGAGCTATGGAGGACCATTCTCGCTGCCGTTCACCCTGCACTTCTTCCTGCCGGTAGTGCTCCCCCTCCTGGCAGCGTGTGTTTGGCCCTCGCATGGCGTCAAGCTCCCGGTCTGGTCCTGGGTGCCGATCCTGGCTCTGGCGTCCCTTGTGCCCCCGATCTCCGTGCTATTTGGTCCCTTCCCGAGCGAGTTCGGCTTTGCGTTTCCGGTTCCTGACGTGGCCTTGGTCGCAGTTGGTGCTCTCGCGGCCCTCATCATCTTCGTCATCAGCTGGTCCGATCCGCGTTGGGCCGTGGCCGTCGCCCTGGTCCTCACCGTCTTTGGGGGACAGGCGCTTGTGACGATCCTGGCCGGAAGTGACCCAGTACAGAACGGGCTGAAGATCGCGGCCCTGTGGATCCTTGTCCCGGCGGGAGCGATGGTCTTGGCGCGGCGCGTCAGGCTGGCGGCTCGCAGCTGAGCGGCTGACTGCGGCGCGTCACGGATTTGGGGGGTACCGCCGGTTCTTTGCAACTTTGCTGAGAAGGCTGCGCCCTTTGGCGGGACTCAAATGACTTCAGGTGTGTTCTCGTCCGTCTCGCACCCATGAGTGTTGTTCGGTTTGCCACCGACTTGCCCCCGAACTCGCCCGAAGGACGCGAAAACCCGGTCTGAACAACCGGGCTCCGAGTTGCCATTCTTGGCTTTCTGAAGCGGAGGGGGGGATTCGAACCCCCGGTACCGTTTGCACGGCACAACGATCGCGTCTACTTCCCCTCCCAGATCACCTTGCCGGTTCTATCGAGGTAGGTCGGTGAGATGGAGCCGCCCTTGGGATCGAAGCGAGCGAGACCCCCCGAGAACGGGTAGACGGCCGCGGCCTCACGGTCCATGGGGATGACGAAGGAGCCGTTCGTGTCGATGTGGCCGAAGAGACTGCCGGAGCCCACCGCCGCCAGCCCCTCGGAGAACTCCGCGGCCCACTCGAACTGTGGCTTGATGACCACCGTGCCCGTCTTGTCGATGTAACCATACCTCACGGTATCGTCCTGCAAGAGTGCCACCACCGCCAGGCCCTCGAAGAAGTCGGTGGCCCCATCGAACTGCGGTTCGATGACCAAAGCCCCAGACGTGTCGATGTAGCCCCATCGCGCGGCATGGTTTTCCGCGAACATAACCGCCGCCAGGCCCTCAGAGAAGGCCCGAACACCATCGAACTGGGGCTGGATCTTCACGGTGCCGGTCTTGTCCATATAGCCCCACTTCACGCCACCATCCTTGGCTAATCCCACCGCCGCCAGACCTTCGGAGAAGTCCGTAGACCACTCGAACGGCCCGATCACCACGCTACCCGTCTTGTCGATGTACTCGTTTTGCAGCTTGCCGCCCTTCAGCCGTTCATCGACCGTCACCGCACACAGACCTTCCGAGAACGCACCGGGCTGCTCGAACTGCGGCTGGATGACGATCGTGCCGGTTTTGTCGATGAAGCCCCAGAGATGGTTGTCGTCGACCACCGCCGCCAAGCCATCCGAGAAGGGATTCGCGATGTCGAACTGCGGTTGGATGACCATAGTGCCGGTCGCATCGATGTAGCCGAACTTCCCTCCAACGGATACCGGAGCGAGGCCCTCGGAGAATTGGGAATAGGGGTTCCACTCGAACTGGGGCGTGATGACCATCTCGCCCTGCGTGCTGATATAGCCGAGCTTGCCGTCGACCACTACGGGGAACAGATGCGTGGGATCGACGGCGAGTGAGGTCTCGGCGCTGACGCTTGTCCCGGTGGTGATGGTGGTTCCATCGGTGACTGCCGAGCCGCACCCTGCTACGGCCAAAACGCAGGCGCAGAGAACCGCAACCGCAACTACCATCAGCTTATGCACGGTCATGGATTCCCCCCATGGTTCGCGCGTGCACGTCGGCCATACTATAGCAGGGTGCTGAAAACGACTCACACCAGCGAAAGCCGATAGATGACAAGGACAAGAATAAGCCCGGCGGTGTGTTCGATACTCTAATGCGTGATCTCGGCTCTCACCCGCAGGCCGGCCACAGCGACCAGGGCGACGGCCAGGACGACGCCGCCCGCCTGCAGGAACCGATGACGACGGCGCACGCGGCGCACGCGTACCTCCACCCGCGTCCACTTGCCGGTGGCCCGGATCTCAGGAACGGCCCCCTCGAGGATCTGCTTGAACTGAGAGCGCTCATCCACCCCATTCATGATCCTTCCTCCAAGATCGTCCGCAGGCCGACCCGCGCGCGGTTCAGGTGTCGCTTGACAGTCCCTTCTGAAACGGCCATAGCTTCAGCTACCTCCGCCAGGGCGAGATCGTTCAGATAGAAGAGGGCTACAGCTGTCCGCTGTTTCACTGGAAGCCTGCGGATGGCTTCGGCCACCCGAGGGTCCTTCGGTGCCGCCGGCAGTGGTCCGGGCTCGGAGTGGGTCAGTCGGAGCAGGAGTCGTGCCTTGCGCCGCACGAAACGGTGCTGGTCGTAGGCGCGATGAACGGCCACCCTCCGCACCCAGGCCGCCTGATCCTCGTACTCCGACACCTTCTCCCAGTGGAGGCACAAGCGGGCGAAGGCCGCCTGTACCGCTTCCTCGGCCAGGTCGACGTCACCGGCGATGAGGGTCAATGCCCGGCTCAAGGACGAGTACTGGTCGCGGAAGAGGTCCTCCGGGGTGGCCTATCGGAGTCGGGCCTGAAGGGGTCGGTCGGGCGCGGCGTGCTCGAGCGTTGGCGACCGAGGTACGGGATGCCCGCGGAGTCCAGCGACAGCACCCGAGCCCTCGAACCGCTCCGTATTCCGTGGGGGCTCGCTCAAGTCGTCGATGCTGCCACCCCTCTCTTTCGGCCGAACCCGTCGTCACAGACCCTGGTTGCTCCCGCGGGCCCTTTGCCCTCACTACACGCGCGAGCCGGGCTAAAGGTTGACACGCGCCTGGTCTGCCGCAGGAGAGAAGCCGCGGGGGTCGCTCGCGACCCCAAACTCACTCCACCCTCTGGAACGAGTCCAACACAGCTTTCGGGTCCACCGGCGCCCCCAGGCTCACCTGCACGAAGGCGTCCGGCAGGTAGATGTATATGGAATCTGCCCGGTCTGCGGATCCGCCCTCCAGCGCTCCGGAGTAGACGGTGGCTGCAGCGCCGGCAAGTGTCATCTCGCGGCGGACCCAGTCCCCCGAAGCCACCCGCTGTTGGGCAAAGGCGCGTGAGTCCTCCACCACCCGCCCGCGCGCCGGCAGCACCGTCACCTGGATGTTCTCGTTGTCACCTCCGCCTCCCGGCCGGTCGTAGAATAGCGAGATGAACTCGTCGCCGGGCTCGGCGCCGGCGCCACGCGCGGGATCGTCCCCATAGCTCTCGTGCTCGGCCGCCACAAGATCCCAGTCGCCCACGCGGACTCCAAGCCAATACTGGCCCCAGTCCGCGTGCTCGCTCCACGGACCCGTCGTGGAGAGCTCGTAGGTGACCCCCCGCCGCCAATAGTGTTCCGGCGCATCCAAGCTGAAGTCCGTCGCTGAGAAGGCGGGTCGTGTCTCGAAGTGGTAGGCGAGGGAGAGTGCGTATTCAGCCTGCACGCCCTCCTGCAGCTCGCCCTCGCCCTTTGTCTCGACGCGTACGGGCAGGAGGTCAGCGTCGAGGACGGCTGTTACCGTCAACTTCCACCGGCCCGTTGAGCGCTCCCAAGTGAGTCTCTGGCCCCCGTCCTCCAGCCGCTCGACCAGAAGGCCTGTCAACGCCCCTTCCCCACCGTCCCCGAGCGGCGCACCGAAGATGTCGGCGTACCCGTGCCGGGGAGGGACCAGGTTGCCGGCCCAGAGCGGCAGAGGAAGGCCGACCGAGGGCTCGAGCGCTACGTAGCGACTGTACGATACGAGTCCGGTAGTAGCGATCCCTGCCCCGCCGGTCAGGGTGATACGCTCCCGGCCGTTCACGACGGTCGTATCGACCGAGCCCCCGGGCCCCCGCACCGTCAAACGGGCCCGTCCGCCCGGCGGATCGAGTAGCTCCTCGACCTCTGTGATCTGCGCCTCTGTAACCGCCCGATCGGCTGCGGTCCCTCCCTCCAGCACGCGGCCTTCCGCGGTCTGCAGGACGGTCACCCGCACCGGCCCCAGTCGCTCCACGGCGGCCACGCTTGCGGCCCAGGCGTCAGCCAAGGACTCAGCCGATGGTGCGGAGCCCAACCACGTGCCGCCGGGGTCCAGCTGTCGCTTCTCCTCGGCCGTCAGGCGCTCTCGAGCAAATCCCTTGATGAACTCCACCAGCACGGCGGAGAACAGTTGACTCCTGCGTTGTATGCCCCTCGAGGTATCAACGGTCTGCACGAGCACCTGGTTCTCAGGATAGCCCGGCCCCGCCAGGATCTCGGTAACCTCCCCCTCCCTCCGCCAGAGCACCACAGCTACGAGCTCCCCCGGATTCGGCACAAACTCGCCGACCGGACTCCTCTCGTAAGCGTCGAGGAGTTGGAACAGCACCTCCTCATCCGGGAGCGCCCCAGGCGCCTCGATGTCCACCTGGTCCGCAAGTGCCACCGTGAACCCCGTGACATCCGCCAGGGGTATAGGCCCCGGGTACCACAGTGGGGGCTTCTCAGGTGTGCCGCAGCCGGAGAGAACACCCGCGGCGGAGAGAACACCCGTGAGCACGATCAACACCAGCGCGGGCACGGGCAGGCGGGTGGCGTGAAAGGCGAGCGTGCTCGGTCCGGCTTTCAAGGTACCGCACATTGGATTCTCCCCTGCTGGCCTCCGCATGTTTGCCCGTCCCTCGGGCCAGGGCACTCGCCACTTCATCTTGGGGCACGCGAGATGCGAATGCAAGATGCCCGGCGGCGCCCTACGCGTTACCCCCCGTTTCGCCTGCGGCGCTTCGTCGGCGCCGGTCCGCCTTGACCCCGAGCTTGGCTTCCATCGCCTCGGGCGATCTCCCGGCAGAGCGCCCGCTGCGGCTCTCGCGTCGTGCGCAACATGCTGGTCGTCCCAGGCGATGGCGGTATCCCTTGAGATGGCCAACTCGAGCGCAATCCCGGAGCCAAGACGGACCCATTCCTGGACTTGACGGTCTAAGTACCACGCTAGTTCCAACGACCCGACGGGGGAGTATGATCGGTCTGGCGTCGAGATCCGGCCGCGCTACGCGAAAGGGTGCGAGCGCATGACCCACAGAAAGTTCACGCTGCTCCTTCTCCTAGTCGTCCTACTTGCTCTGAGCGCCTGCGGATCGGCGAGCCGCTCCGCATCGACGACCGCGGGAACCGCGGCCGATCCCATCCCCGCGACCCTCACTGCGGACTCCTCGCCGGAGGAGGTGCGCCAGGGCGTCCTCGCCGCCCTCGAGCGTCTCGGGCCGGTGCGTGTGGAGGCGACCGTTTCTGCGGACCTGGGTCCGCTCACCGATGAGCGCCGAGCCGTGCAGCTCCTCGATCCGGAGCGACACTTAGCCCGGGAGACCGTCACCCGCAGCCGGGGTCCGACAGAAGAGACCAGCGTCATCGGCACCGAGACACTCCATGTCATGGGCGAGGGGGCGGACGCCCAGGTCTTCCGCTCCGTGAGCCTCCGACCCACGGATGGGCTGCCACTGCCGCTCTACAACGTGCCGGCCGAGCTCCTGGAGAGTGCGCAGGCAACAGGCGCCACCCGTCAGGCCGACGGCTCCTGGGAACTCGTCCTTGGACCACCGGCGACCCCCCGGGGAAGCGAGGCCGGGGCTGGAGACCTCGAGAACCTCCTCTTGGTCGTGGGACCAGACCTCTTACCCGTGCGCACCGAGCGCACCATCAAGTACACCTCTGGTGGGGGGACAGCGGGGCCCGACGGCACGACGAACAGCCGGCAGAGCGAGGAGACCAGCACAGAACGGGTCGAGTACCAGATCGCACCGATCGACGGCCTCGAGGAGCAGGATGTACGCCTCTCCCTCCCCGCGGGCTACCACGTGACCCAGCTTTCCACCGAGCTGCCGGTCGACCGGCCGCGGGCGGACGTCTCCTGGCCACAGTATTGGCTGGGATCGGCGTTCCTCGACCTGCGACTGCAGAGGGCCGCCCTCGTCGTCACGAACCCCGATGGGGCGAATCGATCCGAGGCGACAACGTCTGTCTATAAGGCCTCCGCACTGCCGGCCTGGACACAGTCGATCCAGCTGTTCAGCCACCCCCGCCAACCGGGAGAGCCGGACGACTGGGAGCGGATGAGCGAGCCTCCGTTGCCGGGGGACACGACGGAAGAGACGACGGTCGCGGGGCGGACCGCCACGGTCCACACCCGCATCGTCTCGACCCCCATGGAGGCGTTCGTAGTACAGATCCTCTTCCCCGACGTGAGCGTGCAGATCCAGGCCTACGGCCTGCCCCCGGAGGCGGCCAAGACGGTACTCGCGCAACTGCGAGAGATGTAGCGGGGGCGTTCGAATGGGCGTCCGTGGCGGCGTTGCTCGAGAGGAGGCAGCAGGGGTGGTGTCGCTCTCCTGTCGCGACAAGACGATACGTCGGCGGAAGTCTGGAGAAGATGCCGACCTCTAAGGTTCGATCCATTCCGCCCGGGCGCACTCACTCACGCTTCAGGGAGAACAGGACCGTGCGATTTGCCTCGCCGCCGCCGAGATCAGCCGGAAGCTGGTGGGTGCTGGCAGTCAGGCCCTCAACCCATCCACCCCAGCACAAACGAAACGACATGCGTCTTCTCAGGAGCTTCTATCTAAGACGGCCAGGAG
>JBBRDB010000104.1:0-9152 GCA_038204345.1 Thermoleophilia bacterium
GGTGACCAAGCCCACGAGACGACCGTCCTCGTCCAAGACAGGGACACCGTGGTGGCCGGTGCCGTGAAAGAACTCGACCAGTTCCTCGAGCGACATCGTAGGCTCGACGGAACCCATGCGCTCCATCGGTGTCATCGCGTCGGCCACGGTGATCCCGGCGGTCACGCCCAAGCCCCCGCGGGCTCGAAAGTCGATGCCGCGTCGCACCAGCTTGAGCGTGTAGATGCTCTCCGGCTCCAGACGGGCCGCCACCACCGTAGCGACGACCGTGGCGAACATCAGCGGAAGCATGATCTTGTAGTCCAGCGTGAGCTCAAAAAGAATGACGATCGAAGTGATCGGTGCCCGTGCGGCGGCCGCGAAGACCGCCGCCATTCCCACGGTGGCGTACGCACCACTGGTGGCGGTGACGGCGGGAAAGAGGCCGTGCATGATCTTCCCGTACGCCCCGCCGAGCACGGCCCCAACGAACAATGCCGGGGCGAACACTCCTCCTGAGAAGCCCGACCCCAGCGTGAGTGAAGTCGCCAAGACCTTCGCGAAGATCAACAGCACGAGGAGCCACAAGGCCAACGATCCGTTCAGGCTCTGTTCGATCACCCCGAAGCCGGTTCCAAAGATCTGCGGCACGAAGTAGCCCAGAAGCCCGAGCAGCGCGCCGCCTATGACAGGCTTCAGATAGGGCGGGAACCGCAGGCCGTCGAACTGATCCTCGAAGAGATAGAGCGTTCGCACGAAGAGACCGGCGGCCAACGCGGCGACCACTCCAAGCCCCAGATACATCAATAGCTCCCAGGAGCTCACCAGAGAATAGGCCGGCACAGCGAGCGCGGGGTGATCTCCAAGGAACAGACGACTGATGACGCTGGCGGAGACCGCGGAGAAGACCATGGTGCTCACGGCGGGCACGGTGTATTCGCCCAGGAGCACCTCAAGAGCGAACATGACCCCGGCGATGGGGGCGTTGAAGGTGGCTGCGATCCCTGCCGCCGCTCCGGAGCCAACGAGCGCCAGGATGCGGGTGTTGCTCAACTTCAATCTCTGGCCCACGACCGAACCGATGGCCGATCCGATCTGGACGATGGGGCCCTCGCGACCGACCGACCCCCCGGTTCCGATGGTGATCGCCGATCCTACCGCCTTCACCAGTATGACCATGGGGCGGATGCGTCCGCCCCTCACGGCCATAGCGGTCATGACTTCGGGGACCCCGTGACCCTTGGCCTCGGGCGCCAAGAAATGCACCAAGGGACCGACGATCAATCCTCCGATTACGGGCAGGACGATCACGTAGCCACCGCCGAGGAACCCGAACGTGGAGCTGCCCTGTTCGAAGAAAAACCGACTGAAGAACTCGATCGCCCAGATGAAGACGACCGCTCCCATGCCCGATCCGACCCCGACGATAGCTGCCATGGTGAGCATGACGCCTGCGTCGGAGTTCCAGAAGAGGTCACGAGCCCGCCGGAAGACACCTGGAGGTGCGGGGGTGCCCCCGGATTCGGGAATCTGACTCGGACTCTCTTCGGTCACAACGCGTGCATCATAACATGGGCTAGGTAGCTTCCGATTCAAGCAGGCCGTGATCGCCGCCAAGCGCGAGCGCCAGCACCTCGGCGAGGTGTAAGGCTTCCCGTCCGTCGAGTTGAGCGATCTGCTCGCGGCAGCTGAATCCGTCGGCCACGATCAGCGTCTCGTCGGACGCGTCCCGCACGGCCGGCATCAGTACGCGCTCGGCGGCGTCAACCGAGACTTCGTAGTGTGCGGCTTCGAACCCGAAGGGCCCGGCCATGCCGCAGCAACCGGAATCGAGGAACGAGGCCTCCACGCCCAACGAGGCGAGGAGCCGCTCGTCGGCCTCGTTGCCGATCAGCGCGCGCTGGTGGCAGTGCACATGCACCAGCGCCCGGCGCTCCAGGCGTGGCCGTTGCCCTCCCGGCGCGGACCCAGTTCCGGCTCGGCCTCCCCGTGGCATCTCGTACGCAGAACCGAGTGACGCGGCCCCGCCCTGCAGGAACTCTGCCAGCGTGAAACTCTGTGCGGCCAGGCGGCGCGCCCGAGGGTCGTCGGGAAAGAGGTTGATCGACTCGTCACGGAATACCGAGAGACAACTCGGTTCCAGCCCGACCACCGGGACCCCCGCCTCCAACCAAGGCTCCAACGCGTTGAAGGTCTTTTGTAGTAGACGCTTTGCCAACGGAAGCATCCCGAAATCGTACAAGGGACGGCCGCAACACAGACGTTCGCGCGGCACCACTACGTTGAAGCCGAAGGCCTCGAGGACCTTCACCGCCGACTGAGCCGTGTGCGGGTGGAAGTGATTGCTGAACGTGTCGGGCCACAGCACCACCATGGGCGCGTTTTCGTCCCACGGCCGGTGCACACGGCGGAACCAGCTCTTGAAGGTGCACGGAGCGAATCGGGGCAGGCGCCGTTCTTCGGACACGCCGATAAGGTGCTTCATAGCCGCCCCGAGGCGCGGTCCCTGCGCCACCCGGTTCGCGACACCCGGGGCCAGCGACGCCAACCTCGCCCACCAGAAGATCAGGCCCATCGTGTAGGCGGACAGCGGCCTCAACCGCCCCGAGTAGTGGTGGAAGAGGAACTCGGCCTTGTAGGTGGCCATGTCCACGTTGACGGGGCACTCGCTTTTGCAGCCTTTGCAGGAAAGACACAGGTCGAGCGCCTCCCGCACTTCCTCGTTGCGCCACCCGCCGTTCAGGATGTCGCCTTGGAGCGCCTCCCACAGCAGGCGGGCGCGACCGCGGGTGGAGTGGGTCTCCTCCAGGGTGGCCATGTAGCTCGGGCACATCACTCCGTGCTTGTTCCGCCGGCACTTACCCACGCCCACGCACCGCAGGAGGGCTTCACCGAAACTGCCACGGTCCTCGGGAAACTGGAAGGCGGTGCCAGGGTGCACCGGCTGGTACCCCGCTCCCAGACGGAGGTCCGCGTCGAGGGGAAGGGCATCGATGAGTTTTCCGGGGTTCATCATGCCTTCAGGATCCCAGATGGCTTTGAACTCCCGGAAGGCCTGCATGAGTTCGTCGCCGAACATGATCGGGAGCAGCTCTCCGCGGGCCTGGCCGTCGCCGTGCTCTCCGGAAAGCGAGCCCCCGTACCTCACGGCCAGGTGCGCCGCTTCCTCGACGAAAGCACGGTAGGCGTCGATGCCTTCGGTAGTGGTGAGGTCGAAGTTGATGCGGGTGTGTATGCAACCGTCGCCGAAGTGACCGTAGAGCGCGCCGCGGTAGCCGTATCGGCTCTCCAGCTCCAGAAAATCGTCCAGGTAATCACCGATCCGCTCCGGAGCGATGCCCACGTCTTCCCATCCGGGCCACCCCAGCTCGTCACCGGCTCCACGCGCGGCGGCGGCGAGCCCCGCCTCGCGGATGGCCCAGACCAGCTTGGCCTCCGCAGGGTCTTCGAAGAAGCGCACCGACGGAGGGTCGGGTTCGCGCTCGAGTGCACTCATGAGAGCGCGGGCCTTGGCGTCTGCTTCGTACTGAGTGTCCGCGCCCAGTTCGGCGAAGAGCCATCCGCTGCCCGGAGGCAGCAAGGTCTCTACCTTCTCGGCCAGATCCTTCACCCGGATGTTCTCGGCGATGACGTCGTCGATGCCTTCGAGGCCGATGACGCCGTGGGCCAGCACGGTAGTGACGTGGCGGCCGGCTCGAGAGATACTCGGATAGCCGAGCACCAAGGTGGCGCGGGCCGGGGGACTCGGCACCAACCTCACCGTGGCTTCGAGGACGATGACGCAGTTGTTCTCGCTGCCCACGAGAGCCCGAGCCACGTTGAAGCCGTTTTCCGGCAGCAGCTGGTCGAGGCCGTAGCCTGAGACCCGCCGGGGGATATCCGGGAAACGTTCCCGGATGGCGTCAACATATCTGTTGCGCAGGGCGGTCAGCGCCCCGTAGATCTCGCCGCGGCGGCCTCCTCCACGCACGATGCGCGCGAGTTCCTCGCTGCCGGTCTCACCCACACGGAGCCTCAGACCGTCGTAGGTCAGCACGTCGAGTTCAAGGACGTTGTGGACGGTCTTGCCTGCCATCACCGAGTGCACGCCGCACGAGTCGTTGCCGATCATGCCGCCCATCGTGCACCGGTCGTGGGTGGACGGGTCGGGACCAAAGGTCAAATGGAAGACCTCGGCTGCGTCACGAAGATCGTCGAGCACCACCCCCGGCTGCACCCGGGCCAGCTTTCTGTCCGGGTCGAGTTCTAGGATGGAGTTCATGTACTTGGAGAAATCAAGGATCACGGCGACGTTGCAGGCCTGTCCCGCCAGACTGGTGCCGCCGCCGCGCGCGAGGAGAGGCACGTGATAGCTCCTGCAGACAGCGACCGCGGAGACGACGTCATCAGCGTCCCGTGGGATGACCACCCCTATCGGCACCTGGCGATAGTTCGACGAGTCGGTCGCGTAAAGCGCTCGGCTCCCCCGATCGAATCGCACCTCTCCACGCACGCGTGCGCGCAGGGCTTTCTCCAGCCCAGCGGCCGCAGACGGAGTCCTGGGCGGGGATCCGGAGGATTCGGAGGAGGGAGGATCGGAGTGCGCAGCCGAGTAGGGCACGGTCATGCAGGCGGCCCTCCCGGTGAGAGGCCACAGTGACGAGAGAAGAGGGGAGAGCGGTCCATCGGTAAAGCCTTCTTCCCGGTCCCGCTAAACCTCACACAGCCTGCGGCCGATAGGAACGATGCGAGAAGCGAAGACAACCACACGGTGAGCGACGTGACAGATCGAATAGACAGCCGACTCCAGCCCAGCACGTGCGTTCATTGCGCGTCTCGTCTCGTGCAGCCCACTGAGTGGGCGCGCATCGACGACTCCGCGTGGCGTGTGACCCTACGCTGCCCCGAGTGCTACCGCGGCCATGCGGTCACTCTCACGCAAGACCAAGTGACCGAGTTCTCGCATGTCGTCGAAGAGGGCTTTCGGTGCTTACTCGAAGTGTTGGACCGGCTCGACCACGAAGCCTTCGAATCCGAATGCGAACTGATCATCAGCGCCCTGCGCGGCGGCAACCTGTACCCCATGGATTTCTGAGGGGCCGGCCCCCCTTCCCCCCCGGAGATAGCACCGGCCCCGCAAGGCCCCCGGCGGAAGCGTCGGGGGCCTTGTCATTATACCCCCAAGGGTATAATCTAGGACTCGGTTGCGGTTGAAGAATAGACGCAGATCCGTGCGTCCGAACAAACAAAGAGGTGGAGCGACCGATGGACATGAAGGTCTATTTCCCGGGTAACAAGCGCGTCTACGCCGACTACAAGGGTTTCACTATCGAGACCGACCAGCCCGAACGCGGTGGAGGCGACGACTCTGCTCCCGCACCTTTCGACCTTTTCATCGCCAGCATCGGTACCTGTGCCGGCATCTTCATGCTTGACTTCATGCAACGCCGGAACATCCCCACCGAGGGCGCGGGCATTACCCTGCACACCACACGCGACGAGGGTACCGGCCTGATCGGGCGGATCACCCTCGACCTCCAGCTGCCGGTTGAGTTCCCCGAGAAATACAAGGACGCGATCGTGAACGTGGTGGAGCTCTGCTCCGTCAAGCGACATCTGGGCCAGCCGCCCCAGTTCGAGATCAATACCAATATCGGCTAGCGGACAAGGGAGAGGCGCCCTCGCTGGGGGAGGCGCCCTTCTAGGAAAGGTCGGCAGGCTCGGACGAAGTCCAACGGGGAAGCTCCCTCATCACCGCGGCGGCCGCGTCGGCGAAGTGGCCGCCGCGAGGCTCGCCCAGGAGGTCGGCCAGGGTGCGCAACGAGGCCACGGTCGGCTTCCAGCCGAAGACCTCGATCGAAACGACCACCGCGGCGGCGGACAACCCCGCGTCGCCGGCACTGGTCGAGGCTGTCGCCGGTCGGGCGGTGGGCGCCGCTGCGAATGCGTCGAGCATCTGGTGCAGTTCTGCAGTGTCGAACCGTCCGATCTCCTGATGATCGCGCCGCCCATCCAGGCCGTGAAGGTGCACCACCGTCAGCCGCCTGCCGAACTCCTCGACGTGGCGCTGAACGTCCCCCCCATGGACAAGCAGATGACCCACGTCCAGCGTGACGCCCAGATCATGCTCTTCGAGCAACGGTCGCACCCACTCGAAGGGGAACTGCAGATTCTCCACGGCCAGAGGGAACGGGCCCGTCTCCGACGCCAGCCGTCCCAAGGATTCGCCTAGGTTCTGCTGCCAGGCTCGGTGCTCGTCCAACGGCAGGCTGTGCAGCGGCTCTGGCGCCTCGCCCAGAGCCGGGTGGTAGCGCAGGGGCAGCTCCGGGTGCACGACGAACGCGTGCGGCTCCAGCGCCATCGTCAGATCGATCACGCGCAGGCAGGTTTCCTGAGCACGGCGACGGTCCGGTCCGTCATCCTCACCGATGCCTGCGTCGAGGGGTAGGTGAACGGTGAAGCCACAGCCGGCGGCCGCCGCGATCGCCCCGATCTCGCGCACCGAAGCGCGCGAGGGCAGGTTCGAGGCCTCACCCTCGAACAGGATGAGTTCGATATCGTCTACATACGGTGCAAGTAGGCGGACGTTGGGCAGCAGATCGGCCGGCAGCACGTACGAGGTGGTGCCGAACAGGAGCGAGGGGTAGGCGCCCCCGGACGTCGCAGGTTCACCGGAAGGGAACGCCCCCGGCGGGCTCAAAGCGCCAGCCCCACGCTGACGGCCAGGAGGACGGCCGTCCGGGCCAGTTCCTGAGAGGCGCCCATGACGTCGCCGCCCACTCCGCCCAGCAGTCGGGTGGCCGTGACCAACGTCCACCCGGTCACCGCGGCGGCGGCGGCGAAGGCCAGCAGCAACGGCACCCACCCGAGCCAGAATCCCGCCAACACCGCCGGCGCCGCCACACCTAGACCTACGAGCACGTGCACCGGTCCGAAACCCAGGAGGAATCGCGACCCCAGGCCGGCATGAGAAGGACGGCCGAGCCACGCCAGTAACAGGTAAGGCAGGCGGGCCGTCACCTCGGCCAGTATCACCGTCGCCGCCAGCGCCTGCGCCCCAGGTCCCAGCCATCCGGTCTCGAGTCCTGCGCCCGTCTGTGCCGCGAGGCCGGCGAGGGCGGCGTACGCGAGCAGGTAGGTGAAGAGTACGCCCGCCACTGCGCCCACGCCGGCCGAATGCTCGTGCATCACACGCAGACGCGTCTGCACATCGCCGTGGACCATCAGCCCGTCCCCCAGGTCGAGCAGACCGTCGGTCTGGTTGAGGCCGGTGAGACCCACCACGATCACCAGGATCAGTGCGCCCAGCGCTGTTCCCGGCAGGAGTGGCGAAAGCGCGAGGACCGCCACCGCGCCGATAGCGCCAACGGCCCATCCCACCATCGGGACGAGCGGGAACGCTGCGATCACGGCAGCCAGGGATGCCTCGGTCCCGATAGGAAGGCGGGAGAAGAATCCGAACAGTGGGCGCGGATCGGCCAAAACCGGACGCGGCGTATGGCCGTGGCCGGGGCTGTGGCCGGACCCAGGTTCGCCGCCCCGCGCGGCCCCACTCAGACGCGACCCATGAAGCACGTCGTCGCTCACCTCGCCGTATCCCTCGACACCGGTACCTATGATCACGCAACCCTCCTAGGCCGCTCGCAACGCGCCCTGGGCCGGCGCTCGAACTCTAACACGGGTGGGATGTTCGATCGGATTGGTCCTTGCGACCTCGGGTACCATCCTCTATGACGAGGAGTCGGTAGGACCACTCGTGACGACGAACGTGTCGTGCGGCGAGAACGACCCGAATGAAGCGGAGGATCAATATGAAAGTCATGTGGAAAGGCGCCGTCTCGTTCGGGCTCGTGACCATCCCGGTCAAGGCCTTCGGCGCGACCGAGAGCAGATCGGTGGGATTCCACCAGCTGCACGCTCGCGACCTCGGCCGCATCCAATACCGGCGCCACTGCTCGGTATGCGGAGAGGAAGTGCAGTTCGAGGACATCGTCCGAGGGCATGAGCGCGAGAAAGACGAGTACGTGGTGATAAGCGACGAGGAACTCGACGCCCTGCCCGTCCGCTCGAACCACGTGGTGGATATCCTGCAGTTCGTGGACCTGCACGAGATCGACCCTATCTACTTCCAACGCTCCTACTATCTCGTGCCCGAGAAGATGGGCGTCAAAGCCTACGGCCTGCTCCGAGAGGCGATGCGGCAGCGCGAGCGCGTCGCGATTGCCAAAGTCTCCTTCCGCGACAAGGAGCACCTGGCGGTGGTGCGGGCTCACGATGACATGCTGATACTCGAGACCATGTACTGGCCCGACGAGATCCGCGAACCGGCGTTCGATACGCTCGATCAACTCGCCGACGTTCGCCCCCAAGAACTGAAGATGGCCGAAAGCCTCATCGAGAGCCTCACGGAACCCTGGCGACCCGAAGAGTTCCACGACGAATACCGGGAAAAGCTGCAGGAATTGATCGAAGCAAAGGCCGCCGGCAAGGCACCCGCGGCGGCGCCACGCGAAGAGAAGGCCGAGGTCATCGACTTGGTCGCGGCATTGAAGGCCAGCGTCGACGCGGCCAAGGGCAAGCGTGCTCAGCGGACGGCAAAGTGAGAGGCTACACACTCTCGGGACCCTACCGACCCGTGATCATGGGCAGGACGGTGGCCTCGTAGACGTCTTCGATCCTCCGTAGCAACTCATCGTTGTCGAGGCCGCCGTAGGTGAGGGCGGCCACGGCGGCGCCGCCCGCACCCACACCTTCCTTCACGAGTCCGGCCTCGTATATGTGCATGCCCTCGAACCGGGCGGAGCTGAAATCGAGGTCGGCGGCGTAGACGCGCGGGCATCCGGCCTGCTGGGCCAGTGTCACGATGTCGGCGCTTGGATCCTGGAGAACCCAACGGGTAGTGCCGATGCACACGTTCGTCATGTCGGCCTTGCCCAATCTGTCCATGACCGCCGCCACCGCCGCCATCTGCGTGCCCCCGGCCAGCATGACCGGGATCTGCTCCGAAGCGGCCGAGGCGATGCCGGCCACGGCGGCCTGCATGGGGTCACCGACCGCGGCTATGGCCCGCAGCGGCGATCCTTCGAGAGAGCCCTTACTTAACCCCGCCGCGCGGAAGCCGAGTTCCACCGCCGCCTGCTTGAGTTCGTGAGCACCGCCGATCATGGTAGAAGACACCTTGCCTTCGGCGTCGA
>JBBRDB010000105.1:0-9133 GCA_038204345.1 Thermoleophilia bacterium
CCGCCGGCAGCGACAGACTCAGCGTCTCGCTGCCGCCCTCGACTTCGCGGGACACCCGCAGTCCGTCGCCTTCCAACTCGAGCGTCGTCACTCCGGTGACGCAGGGAACGCCGAGCAATTCGGCGACCATGGGTCCCACGAGGCCGGCCTCGTCATCGGTAGCCTGTTTGCCGGCGAGCACGAGGTCGAAGCCCTCCCGCCCCGCGGCGGCGGCGAGGGCCCGGGCCACAGTGAGGGAATCGGCGCCGTCGAGGGCCGGATCGTCTACCAGCAGCGCGGCCTCGGCCCCCATGGCGAGCGCACGTCTCAGCGCTTCCACCCCGGTGCCCGCGCCCGCGGAGAGCGCCAGCACAGTGGAGCCGTGCGCCTTCTTCAGCTGAAGCGCCTCTTCCACCGCGATCTCATCGAAGAAGTTGAGACCTCTGCGCTTCTCCACCTCGAGGGCGGCTCCGCCACCGACCACCCTGACCTGGGCCTCCAGGTCGGGCACCTCTTTGGCCAACACGACTATTCTCACGCTCACCCCTTACGACCTCCAGCGACCGGCGAGGACCTCTTTGCCCAGGAAGTTCTTGAGCACCTCGTGGGTGCCCCCACCATAGAGAAGGAAGCGGGCGTCGCGGAAATACCGCTGCGGGCCGTACTCCTCGGCGAAGCCGTTGGCTCCGTAGATGCGGGTCACCTCGTCCACCGCCATCAGACACATCTCGGTAGCGTGATACTTGGCCATCATGGCCTCGTTACGGGGGTTCTGACCGTCGCCGATCTTCCAGGCGGCGCTGTGCACCAACAGCCGCGAGGCTTCCATCTCCGTGGCGATGCGGGCGAACTTCTCTCGGATGAGCTGGTACTCACCGATGGTCTTGCCGAAAGCCACCCGCTTTTGGGCGTACTCCACGGCGTCAGCCAGAGCGCTACGGGCGATGCCGATCGCCATAGCCCCCGTCATGCAACGCACCTCGTTCAGGATCTCGGTGAGGTAGTTGACACCCTTGCCCTCTTCCTCGCCCAGCAGATTCTGGTCGGGCACGAACACGTCCTCGAACACGAGTTCGCCCGTGACGGTGCCGTGGCAGCCGAGCTTGTGCATCACCTGGCCCGGGCTGAAGCCGGGCGTGCCCTTCTCGACCAGGAAGAAGTTCAGGCCTTTGGCGCCCTTGCTCGGGTCCGTGGTGGCCACCACGGTGGCGAAGTCGGCCAAGGGACCGTTGGTGATCCAGTTCTTGGTGCCGTTCAGCACCCAGCCGCCGTCTACCTTCTTCGCGCTGGTGCGGGTGCCGGCCAGATCGGAGCCCGATTGATCCTCGGTAAAGCAGATGGTGGCGATCTTCTCGCCGCGCAGAGCGGGGAGGAAGCAGCGTTCCTTCATCTCCTCCGTACCCCACCGTTGGAGTAAGTGGGTGCCCATCAGCATGTTCATGATCACCGACTGCGCAAAGCCGATGGAGGCGCGGGAGAGTTCTTCGTAGAAGATCATGCTCGTGACCTTGTCGGCGTCCATGCCGCCAACATCCTCGGGGTAGCGCAGCCCCAAGTAGCCGAGCGAGGTGAACTCCTTCCACAGCTCCCAAGGGAACTCGTCGGTCTCGTCGATCTGCTCCACCTGCGGCATGATCATGCGGTCGACGGTGTCGGCCACCGTCTTCTTAAAGAATTCCTGTTCTTCTGACAGCCGGAAATCCACCGCCGCCTCCTAGATGGCGCCGTCGGCGGCCAGCGCCGACAGCTCGTCGTCGCGCAAACCGAGTTCGCCCCCGAGTACGGACGCATTGTGCTCGCCCAGCCGGGGCGGGAAGGGCATGGTGCGTCCCCGGCCCTCTAGATACTCGGTCATGATCGGGGGTGGAGCCAGTGTGACCTCGAAGCCGGTGACCGGATCCACGCTCTTCAGGAGCTTGGGTGCGATGGCCGGGTCCTCGCACACCTCGTCGATGCCCTGAACGCGCGCGATGGGGATGGTCGCCTCGCGGAAGGTGGCGAGCAACTCCTCGGTGGCGAAGCCGCGGGTGACCGCTGCCAGCGTGTCGTTCAGCGCCGCCATGTCGGCGATGCGGCCCGAATTCGTCTCATAGGCCGGATCGGCCAGGCCTTCGAAACCAGGCAGGGCCAAAAGCCGCTGCCACTGCACGTCGTTGCCCAGCGCGATGTAGACGAACCCGTCATTGGTGGGGAACACGCTCACCGGTCCGAAGAACTCATGGGTGTTGCCCCGGCGCGTCATGGGACGGCCGAACGTGCGGGCCATGGTTACCGGCTGGGTGAGCCACGACGTGGTGGAGTCGATCATGGCCATGTCGATGCGGGACCCTTCACCAGTAAGCGCCCGCTTGTAGAGCGCCTTCATGAGCTGACCGTATGAGTGCTCGCTGGTGCCCATGTCGGGCAGCGGGATGCCCACCACCTGCGGGTCGCCGCCCGCTTCGCCGGTGAGGTCCATGAGGCCCCCGCGCGCCTGCAGGATCGGATCGTAGGCGGCCTCGTTGCTGTCCGGCCCGAACCCGGTGACGCCCAGCCAGATGAGGTCGGGCTTGACCGCGCTCAGAGTCTCGTAGTCTACTCCCAGCTGCGCGTAATTCTTGGGTAGCTGGTTGGTGGCGAAGACGTCCACGTCGAGCTCCACGATCATGCGCTTCAGGAGCTCTTGCGCACGCGGATCCTTCAGATTGAGGGTCACCGCCTCCTTGCCGCAGTTGACCGCGAAGAAATAGCTGCACATGCGGTCTTCACCCTCGACGAAGGGATGGCCGATCATGCGGTTCGGATCGCAGAACTTGGGATGCTCGAGCCGGATCACCCTGACTCCGTCTTGCGCCAGACGATAGGTGAGATAGGGGAGCACCGTCGCCTGCTCGAGGCTCAGCACGGTGAGGTCGGCGAAGATGTTCGAAGAAGAGCTGGCGGTCATACGATGCCCTCCGTTAGCGGGTCGATGGCTGGCCGGAAGACTTGCCCGCGGACGTTCCCGGGCTTGTCGTGTGGTGCGCCGTTGGGGCGGATGGGCGGCCGGAGCGAGTGTGCACCGGAGCGGTGCCGGTGCGAGCGGGCGCGTCGGCCAACAAGAACTGGGTGACGTATGCGTCGCTCACCTGATACGCCTGCTCCAGATTGATGCCGTCCGGGTTGAAGAGCCACTGGAAGACGAATCCTTCGGTCAGAGCGACGATGGTGGCCGCCGAGAGCTTCACGTCCACCGGCCGGAACTCGCCGGTGCGCACACCGTCGGCGATGGTCATTTCCACGTAGTGCAACACTGTCTGGTAGATCACCCGCGTGTAGTTGCGCACACAGGCTTCGCGCGGCGCCTGAGCCAGGAAGTCGATGAGCACGATGTAGTAGTGCCGCGTGCGCTCTTCGCTGTCGAACAGGTTGCGGAAGTCGAGACGCAGCCGCTCCCTCGCGGAGTCTGAGGACTCGTAGGTGGTCTTCAGGTCGCTTTCGAGCTTGGTGATGATCTTCTCGAGCACCGCCCGGAAGAGATTCTCCTTCTTAGGGTAGTGATAGGAGACCAGGCCCTTACTGACCCCTGAGAGCCGGGCGACATCATCGACGGTCGTACCGTCGTACCCCTTCTTGAGGATAAGACGCAGCGCCGATTCCACGATCACTTCACGCTTGGTGGGCTCCGTCGCACGGCGCGCCCCGTTGGATGTCACCATCATGCTCGATCCCTTCTCGTGACGGCCGGAGCGCAGCTGCGGTCAGTCACCGAGTTCCGTGCCTCTGCGGAATGCCTCTCGGTTCAGGTCCACGAACCGCGCAGGCACCAGTCGCTCGATCACACCCAGCCACAGTTCGTCGGCGATGTCCAGATGGGAGGCGAGCCTGCCCAACAACACCACGCCGGCGAGCGCGGGGTTGCCCAACTCGCGGGCGATACCGGTGGCATCCACCCACTCCAGCCGCCCCGCCCTCGTAAGCAATAGGTTTTGGATCTCGGCTTCATCGGGATAGCGGGCCGTGCCCATATTCACGGGCGGCGGCGGGATACGGTAGCGGTTGACGACGACATCGCCGCCCGGCTTCAGATACTCGATCCAGCGGGCTGTCTCGAGCATCTCGAATCCGATGAGATAGTCCACCTCGCCCTTCTCCACCGTGGCCGAGTAGACCCTGCTGCCCCAGCGCACCTGACTCTCGACACCTCCGCCGCGCTGAGCCATGCCGTGCACTTCGGACTTCTTGACGTCATAGCCGGCCTCGAGTCCCACATCGACGAGGATGTCGCTGGCGAGGATGGTGCCCTGCCCGCCGACGCCGGCAAGGACGAAGTCGATCTTGTCTTGCGCCATTACTCCTCACCCCCGTCGGTCCGTGCGGACACGATGGCGTCCCGGGGACACACACTCACGCAGTAGTCGCACCCGGAGCAGAGCAGATGATCGATCTCCACGTGGTCGCCCCTGTTGATGATGGGTGCGCACCCGATGTTCAGGCAGGTGCCGCACATGTTGCAGAGTTCCAGGTCCACGCTCGGGGCGGCGTATTTCTCCTTGGTGTTGAGCACGCACGGGTATCGAGCCACGACCACCGAGGGCTCCGGGGAATCGATGTGGTCCTTGAGCACCCGTCGCACCTCCTCGAGGTCGTAGGGGTCGAGGGTGTCCACCTTGGTGAACCCGAAGGCCCGAGCCACGTCCTCGATGCTCACCTCGGGAGTCTCCACTCCCTCCATGGTGCGTCCCGAACCCGGGTTGGGCTGGTGGCCGGTCATGGCGGTGATGCGGTTGTCGAGCACGATGACCGTACTCACGCCCTTGTTGTAGGCGATGTTGACTAGAGGGGAGAGGCCGCTGTGGAAGAAGGTGGAGTCGCCGATGACGGCCACCGTGCGATCCTTCACTCCTACCATATCAACCCCGTGGAGCACTCCGATGCCGGCGCCCATGGCGCCACAGGTGTGAGTTGCGTTCAAGGGCTCGGCAGCTCCCAGCGTATAGCAACCGATGTCCCCGAAAACGAGGGCGCGCAGGCGCTGCAACACATAGAAGATGGGCCGGTGTGCGCAGCCGGGGCAGAGCATCGGCGGGCGGGGGGGCAGCGCGGAGGGGACGAGAGCCTCGGCTGCGTCGCCGTCGCCGTTGCCGGAGGCCGCATCCAGCCCGTTTATGACGATAGGAGCCGCACTACGGACCGCGGCTTCCCGTGGCGGGACCAGACCCGCCGCCACCGCACGCTCGCGCACCAGTTCGATGCTGAACTCCCCACAGAGGGGGAAGATGTCCTTGCCCGACGCCTTGATGCCCAAAAGCCGGATATGGTGTTCGAAGATGGGGTCGAGTTCCTCGACCACGACGATCCGCTCCACCATGTCGTTCAGCTTGAAGAAGAGTTCACGGGGCAACGGATGGACCAGACCCA
This sequence comes from Thermoleophilia bacterium, assembly GCA_038204345.1. Lineage (GTDB taxonomy): Bacteria > Actinomycetota > Thermoleophilia > RBG-16-64-13 > RBG-16-64-13 > JAHJSA01. The sequence continues at coordinate 5,359 of JBBRDB010000105.1, forward strand.
GCTTCAAGAAGGTCGCATCGGGGAAGACTTCGCGTGCGTACTGATAGGCGATGCCGCTGGCCACGATTCCCAGCTTCGAACTCCCGGGCTCAAGGCGGTTCAGTCCGCAGGTCTCGGCCCACTCGGCTATGTCAACGAGTTTCTGCTCCACCTCGCGGTGCATGCGCCGGGCGTTCATGGGCAGCGGGATCTGCTGAGAGGGATCCCGCTCGTACTTGACGGTCTCGTGACCGGAGTGGATGGGTTTTAGTTCGTCCAGGACTTCGAGCGGGCTGCGCGAGTGCGACAGCCTGGTCACCGCACGCAGGATCACGGGGACCTTGAACTGCTCGCTCAGATCGAATGCGGCGCCCATGAACTCGGCGCCCTCGACACTGTCGCCAGGCTCTATCACCGGCAACTTGGCGAACTTGCCGTAGTTGCGCGTGTCCTGCTCGTTCTGGGAACTGTGCATGCCGGGGTCGTCGGCCACGGTCACGACCAGACCACCCCTCACCCCGGTGAACGCGATGGAGAAGAGCGAGTCGGCCGCTACGTTCAGCCCTACGTGTTTCATGGTGCAGAAGGAGCGCTCACCCGCGTAGGAGATGCCGGTGGCCACGTCGAGCGCCACTTTCTCGTTAGTGGCCCACTCGGCATGCACGCCCGGGTAGGTCGAGAACGATTGCAGGATCTCGGTGCTCGGCGTGCCGGGATAGCCCACCCCGTACCCCACGCCGGCGGCGTATGCGCCGTAGCCGATGGCTTCGTTGCCGGATAGAAGCTTCTTCACATGTCCCCCATTCCCGAGTGACGGTCGGCGCGGTGCTGGTGCGATTCGCCGGCATCGTATCCCCACCGAGGTTGGACGGATGGGGGAGAGCCCTTCGACGATCACGGTTCCCTGCAGCTGTCGTGCCCGGGTCACCGGTCATAGTCCGCGCGACTGACTGTACGTACAGTCGAAGTCCATTCTAGGTGCATACGGCCGTCGCGTCAAGGCGAGAGCAACTCACGCTCAGGCAAGTGGACGTGAGGCGGAAGCCCTCCGCTACGCCCTTCTCCGAGGCGTCTCAACCGGATCCGTCAGTCCGGATTCCGGGAAGGGAGCAGGACCAAAGCGTCTCGCCGCAGGCAGAGGTTGACCGGCCGGCCGGTCTCCAGCGGGATGGATGCGTAGGTGTACCCGGGGAAGCGAATCTCGATCTCGTGGCCGTTGGCGAGGTCGGCACGAAGGGTTGTGGAATCTCCGCTCACATGGTGATCCACGACCACGGCGTCGAACCGATTGGCCCGCAGAGCCTCGCCCACCGAGCGGTCGCCGTACATGACCTTGACATCCTCGGGTCGTATATACACCGGCACCCGCTCCCCCACGTCCGCTCGCTGTGCCCCCGCCGTCACCTTCAGCCCGTCCCAGTCGAGGAGCACGCCGTCGGCGCCCGCTTCCAGCACCGTTGCGTGGAACACGTTGCGCACCCCGGCCATCTCGGCCACGTGCGGGTCGCGCGGCCGCCTGAGGACGTCTTCCACCCGTCCCACCTGCAGCACGGTCCCGTCCTGCACCACCGCCAGGCGGTGGCCGACGGCGAACGCATCCTCCAGGTCGTGAGTCACGCACAGCACCACCAGGCTGAGTTCCGCTTGGAGTCGCCGCAGATCGCGTTGCAGACGATCCCGCATCGAACGGTCGACAGCTGCGAAGGGCTCGTCGAGCAACAGGATGCCGGGGCGTGACGCCAAGGCGCGGGCCAGAGCCACCCGCTGCTGCTGCCCGCCCGACATCTCGCGCGGAAGACGGTCGGCCAAGTGCTGGATGCGCATCGACTCGAGCAGATCGGCCGCCCTCTGCCGGCCCCGGTTCTTGTCCGAGCGGAGGGAGAACGCCACGTTGTCCAGCGCAGTGAGATGCGGGAAGAGCGCATATTCCTGAAACACATAGCCCACCCCCCGTCCACGCGCGGGCAGGTCCACGCGTTCACCGGCGCGGTGACGGCGAAAGAACACCTGGCCGTCGAAGGCGATCTCACCTGCGTCCGGCGACACCAAGCCCGCAATACACTCCAACGCCGTGGTCTTCCCCGCCCCTGAAGGACCGAACAGCACCATTATCTCGGCGCCCACCTCCAACTTCATGCACAGTTCGAAGCCTTCGTAAGACTTCTCTATGTCTACGAGGAGTCTATGCACTTCAGGTGCTCCCGATGCGGCGAACGGCCCACAGGCTGAAGAAGGCGATGCCCGTCATCATCAGCACCAACAGGTTGACCGTGTCGTAGTCGCGGCGCTGAACGGCATCGTAGATGAGCAGCGGCATGGTTTGTGTCCGCCCCGGATTGTTGCCCGCGACCATGAGGGTGGCCCCGAACTCGCCGAGAGCCCGGGCGCCTCCGAGAACGGCGCCCGCGATCACGCCGCGCCGGGCCAGCGGCAGCGTCACCCGGAAGAACACGCCGACCTCCGACGAACCGAGGGTACGCGCCGCATTCTCCAGGGAGGGGTCAACGTCGGCGATCGAGGCCTTAGCCGACTGCACCATCAGTGGCAACCCCACCACGAACGAGGCGAAGGCCGCGGCGGGCCAGGTGAACACAAGGTCCACACCCAGCCATTCCTTCAGGGGCCCGCCGCTTCCCAAGAAGAGGAGCAGGTAGTACCCCACCACGGTAGGAGGCAGCACCAGGGGGAGCGTGATGAGGGCTTCCAGGGCGACCTTGCCGAAGAAGCGGGCACGGGCGAGGAACAGACCGAGTAGCAGGCCTACCACCACGATGGCGGCTGTGGCCACCGCGGTCACCTGGAAGGAAAGAAGGAGCGCGTCTCCGATCAAGTCGGCAGCCGACCCATCAGTCGCGTGTGGACGCGTCGGGCAGCACGAATCCGTACGAATCGAGGATGGGTCGTCCCGACGGTCCGTTCACGAAATCCGCAAAACGGCGGCCCCACTCCGCATGTGCCGAACGACCGATCACCGCCAGGGTCTGTTCGATGGGCCGGTGGAGCTCGGCCGGCACGAGTGTCCAACGGCCCTCGCCCTGCACGCTGAGCGAGCGGGCTACGAAGGCAACGTCGGCATTGCCCGAGTCGGCGAACTGAAGAGCCTGCAGCACGTTCTCGGCCATCACGATCTTCGGCTGGAGCGCATCCCACAGCCCGGCCGACTGGAGGGCCTCCCGAGCGGCCCTCCCATACGGAGCGTGGTCGGGGTTCGCGATAGCTATCCGCTTCACCCCAGGGTCGGTCAGGTCCGACAGGGCCTCGACGCGCACCTCACTGTCACCGCGCGTCCATAGGGTGATCCGCCCGACTCCGTACAAGGCGGTGTCCCCAGGCCCGACGATCCCCTTCTCGACCAGTTCGTCCACGTACCGCCGGTTGGCCGAAAAGAACACATCCACCGGGGCACCCTGCTCGATCTGCTGCGCCAGCTGTCCGCTCGAGCCTAGGTTCACCAACAGGGTCACCCCGGTCTCTTTGGTGAAAAGAGGTCCGAGTTCGTCCAAAGCCAGGGCGAGATCCGCCGCAGCCGACACGGTCAGGGTGACGCCGGAGCCGTCTGCGACCTCTCCGCCATCGGCCGACGTCGCCGTTGTCGCATCGGGTGCCGCAGAACCACCCGAGCACCCGACCAGGATCAGAACCAGGAGCACCGACGCGAAGACGGAGGCAGGCCGCCTGTGCGGTGCGAAGCGGAACGGGCGGCGGGTAAGGGGCGTGTGAGCGCCCACGCGTCAGTCTTCCTGAGGGAGAGCGACCGGGGATCCGCCGTGCGTCGAGGCCGCGGACGCGCCCGTCT
>JBBRDB010000106.1:0-9078 GCA_038204345.1 Thermoleophilia bacterium
CAACCGCAGACGCGGCCTGAGAACCATCAACCCCGAGTGTCAACCAAACCGGGGGCAGTCCCCCGGTCTCCCTCAGGTGCGCGTTGAGCAGACACCCTCCGCGTTCGCGGACCCTCGCGACCCGGCCCGAACACCAGTCGACATCTTTTCGTCCTTGCCAGATGACGTGGGCACCAGCCTGCAAGAGGGGCTGGCCTACAACTTCGAGAAGGACTGCACCAGAGCCGAAGACCAGTGGCCGGTCACGGTCGTGTTGTCGCGATGGCTGGCCGGGACCGGCACCGGCATCGACCTGGATGCGCTGCGCACGGATCTTCGTGGCGTTGACCCGACGCTGCGGGTCGGGTCGATTCCCGACGTGCTCAGGGACCTCGGATGCGGCTGAGCGTCACGTTTCGACCCCTCGGCTTCCTGCGAATGCTCATCGGCCTGGTCCCGGCTTTCGCCGTCGCGGTCCTGCCATCGGTGCGCGACCTTGTCGGGGCTGGTGAGGGAACCGGTCTGCTGATCGTTGCTGCCTCGTGGGGTGTGGCGGTGCTCGGGTTGTGGAACGTGCCCCGACGCGAAGGCGACCATGAACTCGTCTCACCTCGACGTGTTACGTCTCTCTATTTTGTGGGGTCGGCCCTCACCTGCGTGGTCGTGCTGGCCCTCAGCGTCGTGGCCCTGTCCCACGCCGGGATCCCGGCCCGGACCAGCGCCCTGGGCCTGGCGGTGACCCTGGTGATTGCCGCGTTCGCTGCGATGCTCCTCGACATCGACCTGGCCTGGGTCGGTGTCCTGTTCTGCCTGTTCGCGTTCGTGACCTCCGGGGCACTCCCGAGGGTGTTGGTCGACCTGACGTCGAACAACGTGTCGCTGATAGTCGCGGTCGCGGTCGCCGTCGCAGCCCACTCCGTACTCGTGGTAGCAGATCGCCGATCCCGAGACGGGCCGCTCGGCGTGCTCAAAAATGTGGTCGCGGCACGGCTCGTACGAAACTAGGCCGGGATCGCCCGATGACCGGTGTGGGTGAACTGCTGACCTGACTCACGCATGGCACCCGCCGAACCACAAAGCGAGCAGCGTGGTGTTGGTCCGTCGCTCAGCGTCCGTAGACCGGCTGCCGTACATCGACCGTGCCGATGAGTTCAAGTTCCGGCGGGACTCGATCGCGCTGGTGGCGAACGCCCTCGGGCTGCGGCTACTCGCTTGGGACGGAGGAATTGCGGCCGAGTACCCCTCTCACACTGTTCGCCCCGGCGAGGTCGCCAGACGACTTGTGGTCAGATAGCCGTGTGACGCGGCCACGACACTGTCTCTCATCGTCGTCTTCCAACCGTTGGGCGACTCGCGAGCGGTTCGGTCGTCGATCTTTCAGGTGGATGGGGTCATGGATGGATTGGTCGTGCAATGAACGTGGCGCTTGGGGAGTCGGTCACAGTTCACTCCGTCGATGTCGTCGTTCCCCTACCTCGTCGACGCCGCTGCTGTTCGAAGCCGCTTCAAGACGGCGTTTCAGGCGAGCGATTGTGGTATCTCGGGTAGCCAAGTCGACCTCTTGGACGTTCATTGCACGAACGAACAGTTCGGCTGAGGTCTTCCAGTGGTCGCGTTCCACAGCGGCCTCAGCCAGCCGCGCTTCCAGGACACTGATTCGCCGTAATAGTTCCTCGATGCGGGCATCTTCATCGACGGGTGGCGGGGGGTCGAGGAAGTGGTCTCGGATGAACTGGTAGCGCTCTCGAAGATCCTTATGCCGCTGGTTGAACCAGTGGCGCTTCACGCCAGCCTCGTCTGCCAAGCCGACGACGCTGTAATCGCCGACTTCAATATGCAGGGGTCGTTCCTCGACCACCCGGAGTATCGCCTCAAGGATGGCCTTGCGAACCTGGTCTGGTTCGGCCCTCACCTCTTCGAGGGTGGGAACCTGGCTCATCGCGAGGACTTGTCGGGTTGAAGGGCTCGGAGGCCAGCGAACGCCTCATGAATTGTTGCTACCTCGATGACCGTTGAAGCCATCTTAGGCAAAGGCACAGATTCACGCGTTCCAGCGGGCACCAAGATGCGGGAGCATCCGAGCCGCGCTGCCTCACTGATCCGCTGGCTAATCATCGTCACTCGACGGATGTCGCCGGACAGCGACACCTCTCCGATGGCTGCGATGTCTAACGGAAAAGGCATAGCGGTCGCTGCCGATGCGATTGCGAGACAGACCGCCAGATCGCTACCTGGATCGCTCGATCGCATGCCCCCCACCGTCGCCGCGAAGATATCCTTATCGAAGAGTCGCAGTCCGGCGACCTTCTCCGTGACTGCGATCAGCATGGAGACGCGAGACGAGTCAAGTCCGCTGACGCCGCGTCTGGGGTTTGGCGCGTTGGTCGAGGACACGAGGGCTTGGATCTCGGCCAGTAGTGGCCTTCGACCTTCGACGGTGACGGTGATGCAGGTTCCCGGTACCGGTTCTGAATGCAGTCCTCGGAACAGGTGGCTCGGGTCGGAGATCTCAAGGAGCCCCGTGTCGGTTTGCTCAAAGCACGCCACTTCGTCTGCAGGCCCGAATCGATTCTTCACGGCGCGTAGGAGGCGAAGCGTGGTGTGGCGGTCTCCCTCCATCGAGAGAGTCGTGTCTGCAACATGTTCAAGGGCGCGGGGACCAGCGACTATGGATTCCTTGGTGACTTGCCCAACGAGACAGAAAGCCACCCCGCGAGACTTGGCGAGTCGCGTCAAGGTAGTGGCGACCTCCATCACTTGCGTGACTCCTCCGGGCCTACCGTCAACGTCAGAGGACGCGAGCGTCTGAATCGAGTCCACAATAACTAGTGCGACCGTGGGACCGAGCGCGTCGAGGTGACCAATGGCTTCGCCCAGGTCGTTCGTGTCGGCGAGATAGAGGTGCTCGCTGTTTGCGTTGACGCGACGGGCGCGCGTTGCAATCTGCTGGATTGACTCCTCGCCGGAGACGTACAGCACGGGACGATTGGTCAGAGCAGCCACTGTGTTCGCCGTCGTGAGGAGGAGTGTGGATTTGCCTGCACCGGGCTCACCTGAGAGGAGCAGCACTTGTCCGGGCACAAGTCCGCCCCCGAGCACGCGATCGAACTCGCTGCTTCCGGTGGAGAGTCGGGTCCCCACTTCGGTGTCACTTATCTCGGAGACACGACGCGCTGGCCTCAAAGGCGTCGTGCCGGTGGAGGACGACTTGAGCCCCACGACCTTGAGTTCCGGTTTGGCTTCCTCGATGGTGCTGAACTGCTGACACTTGGAACAGCGGCCCAGCCATTTTCCGAACTGGGCCCCGCAGTTGCTGCAGAGGTAGGACGGGCGGACCTTGCTCATGAGTTCTCCTGATCGATGATCTCTGTCGGGATGACTCGCGTGGCCCAGTGCTGAGCAACTCGCTCATCGGCCTCGTCCGCTGCTGTGTTCAGACGGTTGCGCATTGGGATCGGTGAGACCTGTGCCTGCTGGCGCAGGTGGTGAGCCTCCTCGGCAACGAGGTTGGCGTGCGCGTCGGTCATTGCGCGATTGGTGCAGCCAAATCGACAGCCCAATAGGTTTGGATCCGTTGCGCTCGAACCGGGTTGGGGGAGGCGCTCACACAAGGCTCGGTCCGGATCGAAGACGCAAAGTGACAGTGCGGCCCTGTTGTCGTAGATCTGCATGCCGGGTGCTTTCAGGAGTCGGCGTAGTTCACTATCGGGAAGGTAGGAGACCCCGGCGAGTTCGGCTGCGGCGGAGGTCGCTCGTGCGGCGGCTGGACCGGAGATCCCAGCGCCATCTAGGAGTTCCCGCCCCAGGTTCTCCGCGACCCTCCTCCTCGTCTCACGACCTTCCTCGTCGAGAATGTCGGCCCAGCCTGTTGATCCCGCTGCCGCGTATCCGCCCCCGACGATTGTTCCGAGGTGCTGGTATTGGGTGCCGAGCGCCGCCTCTCCCTCGGGTTGGTTGCGGATGTACCAGGCCAAAGTGCGGCGGAAGCGTCGCAGCGTGATGGGACCGTGTGTGTCTGGTGGAATGGATGGAGCCCGGACTTCGGTCGATCCTTCTTGGATGCGTCTATTGACTGTCTGCAGGAAGAACTGAATCTCGGTAGTGGCGACGGACGAATCCAGCATCGTCTTCGTGAATGGGGAGTTGAATAGCCACTCTGAGTCCGGGGTGAACTCGGCTTGTAGTCGTTCTGCGACGGAGACTGCTCGGGCTGCTAGTGGGACCGTCGCCCAGACAACCTCGACCTCTTCGCGGCTTCCGGACACCAGGCCGTCTCCTTCGGCCTGTCGCTTGATGACAGTCCCGTGGATCAGATGGCGCTGGGCTCCGCCAGGCAGGATGGCGGGGTCAGGATTACAGCCGGGGCGAAGTCGCCGGACCTCGTCGGGACGCATGCCCGTCAGATATGACACAACGATCAGGCACGCGGTCTGTAGCAATCGGGCGAGGCGGGGCCACTGGCTTCCTCCTTGGTAGGCGTCGTAGAACTGCGTGAACGGAACGAACTCGTCGGGCACCGACGCCGGGAAATCGAGGATCGGACAGTCAGAGGTGTCGGCAGTGGGCAGCCGTCCCCCGTATTCAGTGGAGAGGATGACCGACAGCGTGCTGGCTGAAACGCCGTGAATCCAGGCGAGGTATGCAACGGCTGTCTCGCCGCTTGTGTCGTTCCAGACTGGCAGGGCGCGGCTGGTGTCGAGATAGCCGTTGAGTACCTGACGCGCCGCATCGCTTTTGCTTGAGTGCCGGTCTGTGCGAGTCAAGGGAACCGAGACGTGTCGGCACAGTTCAAGGATGATGTCGGCGTAGTCATCGATGAACCGAGAAGCCCACCACATTAGTGGACCCATCGTTGCCTGGCGGACTCGCCTGGTTGCGTTCTCCGAGGTTCGGGCTCGTCGGACCTCGGTAGGCAGATTCGCCTGCAGAGGCACAGGAAGGCGTAGCGTATCCGGGAGGTTGCCGGTATGCGCGTACCAGTGCCGGAACGTCTCCATCCGGCGGTCAATCCCGGAGGGGCGGACCCCTTCGTCACGCAGAAACAGGACCATGTCAGTGAGGTGGTCGTCGTCGATCTCCGCTGGTGTTTGGACTCCTTGGTCGACGAGCCACTCAATGTTCGCTTTGAGGTGCCCAAGACGTTGCCGGACGGTCTCAGCGGAGGGGAATGTGACGTGGCGCGAGTTGGCTTGATTGAGGATGCTCGCTGGGGTGGGGGAGTTGATCCAGTGGTAGGCGAGCCATCGCGCTACTCGGTCCCACGGGCTCGCGAGCCCCGAAAAGGTGAGCACTGAACGCGAGGATCCTTGCGACGATGCCAGCGCGTCCATCGGCCACGTCTCGTCGGCGAAGTTGGCTAGGGATGCTGCCGCGTTTGCCACTCGGTGGCCTTCGATGGACAGGCGCGGATCGGGGCTGACATGCAAATGTCGGGTTGCTAGGTTGATGCTCATGCTCGCCCCTCCACGAGTCCGAGAGCGAGCATGACGAGCGCCTGCTGCGAACGTGTGACCCGGCGATGCGTGGCGTCGACCGGTGCGTTCCTGACGACGTGCTCAAGTTGGGCGTGAGCGTCTCGAAACCGTGCAGACCATTGCGCGTCAGGGAGAGTTGCTCGAACCTCGTCGAGCACCCCCAGCGTGAAACGCATGACGGGAAGATGTCGAGACGTGGCGATGGCGTTGGGGCACGACAGGCAGCCTAGGAACCCGTCGTGGCACGGCAAGCCGCTCCGGGGTTCGTGGTCTGGGTCCTTGCAGGCGGCGAGGGTTGAGTCCTCAGACTCCTGTGCCTCAGTTGAACGCTCGTCGACAAAGATGAGTTGAACTTCAGCGATTGCCCGGTTGTAGGCCCGCTCGATACCGTCCGCAGCCAGGTCCTGGTATTCGGCGATGCGCTCGGGATCCCGACTCATGTACACCGAGAGATGCACAGCCTCTGTATTTTGCGTGGACTCACGGCTGTGCCGTGTCTCGTAGGTTCGTTTGATCCGGTTGAAATCAACAACCGGCAGGCCGTCGAGCCAAACCATCCTTGCCCTGTCGATGCTGCTTGGCGTGTGAGTCATGAGAGTGCCAACGGCGGTGAACCCGAGGATGAGTTGGTCAGTCGGGTTGCCGGACAGTCGTAAGTGGTGGCGGAGAGGTTCCGTCATTTCTTCAATGCGGCGAAGCCAGCGACCGTCAGAGTCGTCGGAGTTGTCGTCGAAGACCTCCAAACTGAATCGCCGTGATGGGCCGCGCCGGGGCTTGTCGGTTCCGAGTTGCGTGATCCGGCCTGCGCTGTCGATGCTGCGGTCGGGGACCGAGGATGTTTCTACTTGGGAGAGGTTTAGGCCGCGTAGGCACGCAAGTAGGACCGTCGCCGCGAACGCCTCGCTCATATCGGGATAGAGCAGTCGACGGGCCACCTGCTTCTGAATCTTGGATCCGCTGACCATCTTGTTTCGCTCCGTGCTGAACCACGTTGATTCGTTGGTCGCGCCGATGAGGCGCGCCATCGGCTTGGAACGGGGGTATGTGTCGATCAGCATTCCGCTTAGTACAGATTCGCGTGTCGGCCTTGAGTCGGTGGTCGGGTCGATGGAGAGTGCGTCGGCGTAGTTTGAGGTGATGCGCTCGTGGGCTTGGCGCACTACGCGCTTCGCGGCGGAGACCAACGCTCGGTACTCGTCGTTCGAGTAGTGCTCCACAGTGCCGTAGGTAATGCCCCCCTTCCGCGCCCCGACACGTTCAGCGGCCTCTGGAGTGAGTAGCCCAGAGATCCCGAGAACGAGTGCTACTTGAAGCAGAATTCGTTTCGCGGTTTCAGAGTCGGGTCGTTGTAGGGATACCGTCCACGCTGACCAGGCGGCCGCTGTGATCTCGCAAATGGATTGGGGCTGCGGGAGATCAGCGATGTTGGGGTCATTCCACCGTCCAACCCATTGGGCGAACTGACGGACGTAGCCCGCGTTCTTGTTAAGGGTTCGTCGGCGTTGCCACCGGCCTTCGGTCTCCACCATCGCCCGGATGGCTTGCAACAACTCAAGGGACAACTGGTGCGGAGCGCCCCAGTTCGAAGCGTCCACGATGGTGGCAGCAGAGTCCTCAAGTGTGGCGGTGTACGTCAATGCCGCCTCGTCGATGGAAACTGGGGCACGCCATCCCTGCGGAGCGCGCTTGGCGGGTCGACCTCTCGTCATGCTTGTACTCCCGGACTTGTGACGAGGGCAGATTCTTGCGCTAGCCACTCCATCAGATTCGGCAGGGTTCGATCTTGGCCGAGCGCGTCCATGCGACGAAGATCGCGGAGCGGTTTGAGATATGTGCCCTTGGTAGTGCCTTCATCGGCATGTCCGAGCATGTCCTTGACGAAGTCAAAAGCCTCGGCGTACCTGGCCTCCACCCACGGCTCTAGCGGGTCGATGCCTAGACGCTGGTCGATGACCTGCACGAAGGACAGCAATGTGAACAGTGCGCACGTGAAGCGCAGCGAGTGCGCGGAGATCCGTGGAGGAGCCGAGCGGATGCCAAGTCGTCGATACTCGCCTGCGAGGCGCTGGTTGGCTTTCGTGAACACATTCCCCCATGACCGGTGGCCCATTGGAACGCCACTCTCGTTCAGCCATAGCATCAATGGCTCAAGTTCTCCGCTCGTATCGATCAGCAACCTGGGCCGCTCCTCGACGGTCAGCGAATCCAAAGATCTGCGTTGACCCGAGTCAGCCATACGCAGCGTTCCGGACGAAGGGTTTAGATCCGTAGCGATGATCCACTCGCGACCCTCATAACCCCCGTGAGCCCGCGCTATCAGCACCTGGGCCCGCCGAACCGTTCTCACATACCTGTCAACCGCTTGCAAGGGGTACGGGCTCAGGGACATCCACGACCTTTCGCGGCCTCCTTTGGCCGTGGTGGACGGGAGCATGACCTCATCTGTCGATGTAGTCGGTAGTTCCGAGACGAGCACATGGGCGAGTTCACGGTTGCGGAGCGCACTCGTCAGCAGCAGATCCGTGTACGCAATGTTGCGCAGTTGGTTGCGACCACGGGCGGCGGCGCTCCTCGCACTCGCCGCCTTCACCTCCAATGCTTCGGCGTCGTAAGTTGCGGAGCAATCCAGCAATCCCACGTTCCGCCACAACCCGTATGTTCGTGGAAGTATCCACTTGTCCCGACTGGCTCGCTTGTTCTTCGGCTGCGCACCTGGGGAGTCACTCAGTTGCGTCACGGGGATCGGCGATTCGTCGATGTACCTGTGGTTCACGGCCCAGGTATAGAAGCCCCTCAACGCCGGAACCGATTTCGCGAACGTCGCCGGGCTCACCCGATTCTCATCATCGCCGGTATGCATGCGAAACGTCCTGAAGGCCACGAAGGTTTGAGACGACGCCTCGTCCCAGTCAATTCCTTCACTGTCACGAATGAAGTCGAACCAGCCGCGCATCTCTCCGCCGTACGTCGCTTTCGAAGTCGTGGCGAGGCCCGTGAACTCAAGCGAGCGGGTGAAGTATTCGACCAGCCGGAAATCGAGGTCGCCTTCGGGGCGCACCAAGATTGGCGTGCCGGGTGTCAGGTTGAGCGCCCGTTCCCGAGGCTCGATGTCCGCCCAGGCGTCAACCATCGGGTGAAAGTTGGACGGGGGGTCGACGGGGCCCCCGGTGAACTCCAGACGCCATCCAACCGACACGACACCCTCCCTCTCTTTGGCAACACACTACACGACAACACTGAAACTTATGACAGATCGAGGTGCTCCAGGACGCGGGGGCCGGCGATCGAGCCGTCCTTGGTGACGTGGCCGATGATCACCAGGGTGATGTTGCGGAGCTTGGCCATCCGGATCAGCGCCGCCGAGACCTCCTTGACCTGCGTGACGCCGCCGGGGACCCCGTCGATGTCGTTGGCGCTGATCGTCTGCACCGAGTCGACCACCAGCAGGGTCGGCTTCACCTCCTCCACGTGCCCCAGCACGGCTCCGAGATCGGTCTCGGCCGCCAGGTAGAGCTCGTCCTGGATCGCCCCGGTGCGGTCCCCCCGCATCCGCACCTGGGCGGCCGACTCCTCACCGGTGACGTAGAGGACCCGGTGACGCTGGCGGGCCATCTGCGAGGCCACC
>JBBRDB010000107.1:0-8855 GCA_038204345.1 Thermoleophilia bacterium
CGTTTACGTCTGGTCATTCTATCCTCCTGCTGAATCTCAGTGTCTCCCCTCGGACTTCGAGGGTCCTTGACCCCGGCCTCAGACAAAAGAAACAAAGTGGGTGTCCGCGCGGTCGGGATCAACGTTAGTCAGAAGTACCTATCAACTCAAAGGCATCCCTCCTCTCCTCGGCCGTGGGTGGCACTGTTGCGATCCACACCATTCTCGGATGCCCCACTGGAAAATCACCCCAAGCCGGAGCATCTAGGTAAACCACGCTATCTTCAAATCGCCCCCGAGTCAATAGTGAATCGAGGCACAAAGGGAGGGTCGCCCTCACCTGCCCGATGGGCCTCCTGCACGGTCGAGACCATATGGAGCACCGTGACTCCGTGTTCGTGCGCGCGCGAGAAAAGAGGGGCCCGGAACAGCAGCAGGTTCAAGCCGAAGAGGCGGTCGGTGAGTGCGCAGATGGCCGCCGTCATGTCGCGGATGGTCTGGGGCGGCAGGCAGGCACAGCTCCCTTGGATGCCCGAGCCCCCGGCGTTCGAGACCGCCGCCACCCCCGCCTCCTCTCGGTCGCGGCCTACCGCTGCTTCTTGATGCCTACCCACTCCCGGCGCCCGGATAACAAGATGGCAGCGTCCGAAAAATGGGAACGTCGGGGCACGTCAGCCATCGTCCCGATCGGGTACTTGTCACTACCGGAGAGTGGCAAGGAACGTGTGGTCCACGGCAGGAAGCCCGGTACGCTCCAGATGAAACCGGACGTGCACCTCCCCCGAGAGGCCGAGCACGGCCGGGTACACGTATCGTTCCGTCCGGCTGTTCTGGGCGGTGATGAGTCGCGAGCTCTGAGGCGTCGCGCCGTCTATCGTGAGAAGGCTCAGGCCCGGGGCGGGCGCGCCGTCTGCACGTGGGTCGTCGACGTCTACCGCCACCGCGTTCTGACCGGGAGCGCCCGGTGCGATGCGCAGTGTGAGGTGTACTCCTTCAGCCGACGAGGTCTGCGTCACCCCCAGGGCCCGGTGACCCTCCCATGAGGTGACGCTGGTGCCGATGCTGGCCATGACCGCTACGGCCAGCAGCAGCATGCTTCCGAGGCCGATCTCCACCGGAAGCGTGCGGCCTAGGCCGAGACGGCCGGCCGGTGCGTCTGTCGCACGGAGTCGGGGGATGAGCACGTAACGGTTCAGGGCCCCCATCCCCACGAGCGCCGCCACCAACAGGAGTTTCACGTCGAGCACGACTCCGTAGAGCGTCTCACCAAGCAACGCAGGCCGACCCACGTGGAGCAGAGCGGCGCCGACCCCCGTGAGCGCCAGGTAGGCCACGGCGGTCAGGGCCACTCGCGAGAAACGGGCCACCACCAAGCGACTGCCCTCTGCAGCGTGGGAGACACCTCGCAGGGTCACGAGCACCAGCAGGAGAGGGAGGAGCCCTCCCAGCCAGGCCCCCATGGCCAGGAGGTGGCTCCAGTCGAGTGGGACGGCCCAAGAAGCTTCAGGGATGACGGCAGCGTGTCCCGCCAGACTGATGGTGAGCAGTATCGCGGCTGCGCCCACTCCCGCGACGGCCCAAACACGTGGACGCCTCGTCCGCAGCGGACCCATACGCCAGGCCGCTACGGCGAGGCCCACCACAAGTGCCATACGAACCATCCAGACGATCCCGGAGTAGGTCGTGAGAACCTGGCCGAGAACGGCGCCGGCAGTAGAGTGGGAGTAGGTGGACGGAGGCAGCGGGATAGGCGAGGCCGAATCAACGGGCTGCAGCAGCGCGGTCTGCAGGTAACCCACCTGGAGTAGGATCAGCAAGATGTTGCTCAAGAAGAGGGTGCCCAATCCGGCGAGGAAAACGGAGCGTAGAACGGAACTCACCTGCCGGTCGACGGCACCGGGCAGACCGGCCGGACGAGCTGCAGGCCAGACGAGGAGCCCGAAGAAGACGGCACCCGCGCTAAGTGCGGCTCCCAGGTAGTTGAGCCACCGGAGGAACGAGGATAGGGCCGACATCTGCCAGGTCATCGGGGGCTGCCACGCGGGGTCGCGGGCGTTGAGCGGTGGCAGCATCGCGACGGGGTCGTGGGCGTCTCCGATGGTCAGTGGTGAGGTTCCGTTCGAGGTGTCGCCATCTTGAGCGCGAATGAACCAGGCGATCGTGTATGTTCCCGCCACGGCGCTCTGCACCGTGAGTTCTACGTGGCGGGCGTCGGGTGCGACCCGGGCTGTGTCGTGGGCCAACTCCACGCCCTGCGCGTCGAAGACACGTATCTGCGTGAATCCCGGATCGAGGTCCTCGCTGAAGGTCAGCTTGAGCACGTAGCCGCCGCCGCCCGCAGCCGGCTGCGCCGCGGCGGCCGTCAGTTCCGAGTGTGCCCACGCGCTATCGGGGCGGAGAGCACCGCTCGGAGTAGCCGCCACCGCCCCGAACAGGGCGAGCGCCAGCACTGCCGCCCTCAGCGACCACCGCGGCGTGGTCCGCCGCCGGGCCCGGGTCTCACGATCGGTGATCGCGTCCGCCCTCCGACGGGGCGCCGGGCGGCACCACCCACGAGGAGGTGGGCTCAACGGCAAAGTAGTAGTAGTCCTCACCGCCGTAGACACTGTCTTGCATCGCGGTGAAGAGATAGGCCCCGGCGGGCAAGGGCCGCGCGGGGCTGAGGCCCATGACGCCCTCATCGCCCATGGTGAGAGTGAGTTCCACCAGGGCACCGGACGGGAAGGGTTCCAGCCGGTACCCTTCTTCCCCGAAGAACTGCCGCGCTTTGACCATGAGACGGGGCTGTGCGTCGACCAGGGCCAGGTCCGCGGGCGCGGCTTCGAGCCGCTGCGGGTACGGGAACAGACGTAAGAATCGATCGCCCGTCTGCACATACGCACCCCGTTCGATGATCCTATCCACCTCCTCATAGCTCGGAGGGTTGGGGATGGCGAGCAGGCCGAACGGCAGCACCCCGGCGATGATGACTCCTATCGCCGACGCTGCGAGAATGAGGAGCTTCCTGCGTCGTTTACCCATCGTCAAATCTCGCGTCTCCGCAGAGAGTGGAGCAGTCCTGTTTGGTGGATCGCCAGCGAACCGGCGCTGATAACCGCTACCACGGGGAGCATGCGGGCGATCAGGAAGGGATCCTCAGTGAGCCGGCCGGTGACCACGAAGTAGGCGGGCAGGAAAGCGTAGAACGCCCCAGGCCCCAGGATGAAGAGCGCGATGCCGGTCACGACCTTGCCCGACATCAGCCACCCCAAGCCGGGGAACCCGAACAGCGAACTCCCGAACTCCATAGCGACGCGCGCCGGGGTGTTCAAGAGGCGGTGCTCACGACCTACCGGACCTACGTAGCGCCGGAGGGCGTCGACGACGCCCGATGCCCGGTTCGGCGGCAGACCCTCTTCTTCTGGGGCTCCCGGCTCGGATGGCCGGGAGCCCCCAATCTCGTCGGCGCCGGCCCCGCTCCCTCGTCCGGCTTTTCGTGCCTTCCGCATAGCGTCGATCAGAGTGACGGCTCCGACGGCTATGAAGGCGGTCAGCACACCAATGATCCCGTAGATGACTAGCTCGAGCATCCGGGGTCCTCCATTTCCATCAGGCGGTCAGTCCTCCCCGGCATCAGCGGATGCCGGGTTCGAACAGGAACACGATGAGCATCCACAAGAAATGGAAGATTCCGATCGCGAAGAGGATGGCCCAGTCGCGCACCTGGTCCGCTCGGGTCCAACGCTCGTCGTGGCGTTCGTAGCTGGCTTCCGCCGCATCCTGGTAGAACTGCCCATGCTCGAAGCCGGGTGCCGTTGTTGGTCTTTCGGGCACAGTGTCACCCCCTGTCAGGAGTAGTCGCGCAGCAGGTGCGCGACCACTCCGTCTTCGGGTACGCCGAGATCTATGAGCATGCGGTGAACGGGGTAGCCGTCTCGCAGCCACGCGGCCATCACGTCCGCGTGGTCCCAGATCGTCAAGAAGCAGGCGTACACTGAATCGTCCTCTTGCACTGCCGCGAACATCTCGGTGCGCTGCAGACCCATGAGTCCCTGCAGGTGTCCCTTGAGCGAGAGCCAGGAGTAAAAGACGCCGCTCCAGAGATCCTGTGGGATAGTGGCCTGCACCAGCTCCACGTATTGGGCGATGTCGTATTCCTTGTATCGCGAAGTCCCCAAGCCCTCTGCCAAGGCGACCAGGTTGTCGGTGTCGATTGCCCGCTTCGCGTCAGGCATCGTGACGTCACGTACATCTTCTTGGGCCATGCCGACCTCCAAGCTGAATCGCGATCTAGTAGTACTGCCCGTAGATCAGGTGGACGACGACGTAGTAGATCATGAAGGCGGCCAGTATCGTGTAGAGGGCCCAGTTGAAGCTGTCCACGGGTCCGCCTCGCTCCGAGAGATAGCCGTTGTAGACCTCCACCGGGTAGAGGTCGCCCTTCGAGCGCCGGGCGTACCACGCCATCATGAGAAAGTAGAAGATGATCAGGATGCCCGCCAGGATGCCGTAGATGGTGATGAAATCCAGCGGATCCAGGAAATAGGTCTCGTTCTGCTGGTTGAAGTGCCGGATGTTCAGGTAGTCGTAGTAGGCCTCCACGGTAACGTCGTCGGACCCGGTGGGCACGTTGGTGAACCTGTCAGGCACGGGGATCATCGGGTTCGCGGACCCCGCGTACGCGTTCACGATGGAGGCGAAGCCCAGGACGACGTAGAGAGCCGCGCAGATCAGATAGAAGGCGGCAAATCGCCGGAAGGCTTTCTCAGAGACGCGCATCGGCATGTCATCGACCTCCTTTCCAGGTCACCTGCCAGTAGTCGTCCTCGGGGCTGTGGCTCGGAAGAGAGCGGGCTTCTTCGCTGCCCGTCAGGTAGCCGCGGAGCGACGCGAAGAGCAGGAAGAGCACCGTGGGCCCCACGAGGGCGAAGGACAGGATGAACACCCAGGCTATGAAGTTGTTGCTCATGGGCTCCTCCTTCCTAGCCGCCGCTGGTGGTAGTTGTTTCCGGCGGAGGCACAGTACCGCTCGAATCCCTGACCTTGACCACACCCTTCATGTAGGGGTGGACCATGCAGAAGTAGTCGAAGGTGCCCGCGATGTCGAACACATGCTCGAAGCTCTCATCGGGGTTCATGGGCATAGAGTTCCACTTGGTGGGATCGGTCGTGCCCTCCTCCCAACCTTCCGCAGTACTCGAGTGGGCCGTGCCTTCATCTTTGTTGATCCAGATCACCTTGGTGCCCTGGTCGATGGTGATGTCGCTCGGCTCGAAGCGGAGACCTTTCATGACCACAGTCACCGTGTTCGCCTCGGCGGGGGTGCCGCACCCAGCGAGGGAGACCGCTCCTCCCGCCAGGGCGGCCACGACGGCGGCCAGCACCACTGCACCCGCCACCGTGCGCCGCACGATCGAACGCCTGTGTGTCCTCGGGCCGTTCATCGGAGCTCCTTCGTGAGATCAGGCGGAATGGTCTTCTGACTCTCGGGCGGCACCGGGTGTCCACCCCGCGCGTTGAAGTCGTTCCAAGCCTGGTCGAGCATCTGGTTGTAGATCTGCTCGATCTTGTCGCGCAGCACCTGGAGGGAAACCTCGCCGAACGTGGGTATCTCGAATGAGTCCTCCGGTGACATGCCGTTCATGATGCGATGCGCCTCGAGCAGGAAGGGGTCGTTGGACTTCTCGACGTCTTCGTAGGCGGGAGACTTCTCGAGGGGAGCCTCGGTCGAGATGTAGTCGAGGAGCTCCTGGGGCGGCTTCCACTGGATGTACATGTCGGGTGTCGGGACGACGTCGGCCTGTAGGCCGCCGTTGGGGATGGTCTTGAGGAACATCACCACCCGCCAGACATCGTCCACGCGCAGGCGCGTGCCGAAGTTCTCCATGGCGGTGCCCTTGATCCCTCTTAGGACGCGATAGTAGAAATCACCTTCAGACGCGTCTGGGGCCCCGGAAGCGTCGTCTTCGGCGGTGAAGGGTGCCGGCAGCGGACGCAGGAAGCGGCCGGCCAGGCTCACACCCCCGCCACCGGGCCCGTGGCACCCGATGCAACGGTCTTGGAAGATCACGCGGCCGCGTATCAGGTTGTCTTTAGTCACCGGCAGAGGGTTGTCCATGAGCCAGTAGCCACGATCCACCATGTTGAGAAGGAACTTGTCGTGTGCCGCGATGCCGCCTCCGCCGACATCAGGCGGAGTCGTCGGCCTGCCGAAGGCGCCCATGTTGACACCTTTGGCCACGTCGGCGACGGTGAGCGCTTCAGCCTCTGACATGGACGGCGGCGGCAGCATGTTCTCGACGTCCAACTGTGCCTCTTTCGCCACCATCTCACCCGCCGTCTTCACAAGAGCCGACTTACCGCCACGCTGCTGCACAAAGGCGATCAGATCGTCGACATCTTGGTCGCTTAGGAACGAGAATCGCGGCATGATGGAGAGTGGAGACACGAAGCGCGCGTCGCTGAAGTGTGCCCGTTCCCAGTCGTCGGGATGGAGGCCGCCTTCCTGGCTCAGATCCGGGCCGATGCGGGCCGTGCCCCAGATGTTGGGAGCTTCGTCGCTCGTCGCGAAGTCACCAGGCAGTGAGACGCGCGAGTAGGTGTAATAGAGGCCGATTCGGACGTCTTGCGGGCGCGTGTAGCCGCTGTGGCAGTAGACACAGCCGTTCGAGAGATAGATGCTGCGGCCGTGTTCCGCCGAGGCGCTGTGGGGCGCCCAGTTGTTCGACACCGGTGGGTTGAAAAAGGCCAGCTGGAAGAAGGCCGCCACCAGGGTGGGCACGGCGAAGGCGAAGATGCCGCCGATCAAGACCAGCATGGGGGTCATCAGCATCGCCTTGCGCGGGTGAGTGGACCACCCGGGAGGGGCCGAGCGGTACAGGGGTTCCCATGTGCGTTCTTTGTCCATCGCTCTCCCTCCTCTCTACGTGGTGGTGATCTCGGCGGGCCTGGCTCGGCCCATGAGGGCGTTCTCCCGGCCTTTCGCGGCGTTGCGAGCCCGCGTGTCTACCAGGTAGGTGAGGCCTATGTTCACGAACTGCAGCCATGCGGCCGTGTAGATCATCCCGCCGGCCACAGCGCGCATGATGTTCCAGAGCTTGAGGCTCGGCAGGATGTTGATCTCGGGTTGCCCGGAGAGCCAGCCTTGTCCCTGCACGAAAGCGGCGAGAGTCATGGCGGCCAAGAAGGCTATGAAGCCCCACGTGACGAGCCAGTACTGCCATTCCGCCAGAGCCCGCGAGTATGGGGGCTTGTTCAGGATGTGGGGGAGCATGTAGTGGTTCACCCCCATACCCAGGATGGTGAAGCCTCCCAAGAGTGCCAGGTGGGAGTGGCCCACCGTGAAGTACGTGAAGTGCACGTATACATTGAACGGTTGGATCGCCTGCAGAGCGCCCTGCAGGTTGGCCAGGATGTAGAAGAACCAGCCTGTCAGTATATATCTCAGCGGCAGGCTGGTGAAGAATCGGTCCCACTGCCCTCGCATCGTCAGGAAGACGTTTGTGAAGAACGCGAAGAGCGGGATCAGGATGGCCACGCTGTTCACGGAGGCGATGGTCTTCAGCCAGCCGGGCGTCGGCGACTGCAGGATGTGGTGGTCACCCACCGCCGCGTAGACGAAGATGAGTCCCCAGAAGGAAATGAGTGATAGCGTGTGGCTGTAGAGGGGCGTGTTCGTGATGCGCGGGACGAAATAGTAGGTGACCGCGATGAGCACCGGGGTGAGCCACAGTCCGAAGAGGTTGTGGTTTCCCCACCAGTTGATCATAGCATCGTGCAGCCCGTTCGGCAGGTAGCCCGAAGGGTTGCTGAAGATAGTGGCCCCCGGGCGCCAGAAGACGTTCTCGATGAAGATCGAGGCCGCTACCCAGATGGGCGCGGCCATAGCCCACCACATCGAGACGTAGAGAGGCCGCACGTGTCTCACGGCCACTGTACCTACGATGTTCACGGCGTTGCTGAGAAACACGAGAATCACGAACAGGTCGATGATCCATGGGAACTCGGCGTACTCCCGGCCTTGCGTGTGGCCGGTCAGAAGAAGGCCGAAACCGAAGGCCATGGCCAGGTCGTAGACGATGATCGTGCCGATCGCCAATGTCTCGTTCCACATCGCCTTGGTGCCCAGCAGGCGGGGAGCGAAGTAGAAGATCGCGCCGAAGTACATGGTCGTGAGCCAAGCGTAGATCACGCCCTCCACGTGGGCGGGGCGCACTCGGCTGAAGACGAGCCACGATATGCCGCCGAAGGTCTCCGGCGCGGCCAGCTCTGTGGCCATGATCATGGCGAAGGTGGTGACCACGATGAGCCAAAAGACCCCGCTCGCTAGCCACCATTTGGCGGCGCGGTCGTCGTGGGTCGTAACGGTGTGGATGCCGGTGACCGTTTCGGGTCCGGCACCGAAACTCTTTTCGAGGCTCCGACTCCTCCTTTCTGGATCGGGGTCGGCCTGTGGGGCCGAACCCCCCTGCTCCGGGCGGTTGTGTTCTGCCATCCCCGCTCTCCCTCCTCTCGTTCCGTTACTTCGCGTCGAAAAGGATGGGCATGCGGCAAGGGGCATTCCCGATGTATTCGCAGGGCAAACACATTCGTAGGTTCTACTCGCAGATTCCGCAGGCGCAGGGTCCGCGGACCCGGCCCGCAGAGCAAAGGTCTAAAGCCTATAGCCGGCCCACGTACGAGTGGATGCCGGTGGCGCCCGACGGGAACGGATCATGTGACTCGGTGATCTGAGGAGCTCCTGCCCCGTCTGTGCAGCGAACGCGAAAGACGTGCTTCCCCGCCTCGAAGGGCCACTCATACCTCCAGATTACCCATGTGGTCTCGGAGAGCGGGGGCCGTAGGGTGGCGTCCTGCCACCCGCCGTCGTCGACTTGGACCTCGACCCGCGAGATGCC